>CALBXK010000074.1 GCA_937890535.1 uncultured Spartobacteria bacterium | reverse complement strand
TGCAGATCATCCAACAACTCACCGGCATCAACGTCATCATGTACTACGCGCCGCGCATCTTTAGTATGGCCGGATTCGAGGACACCAACGAACAGATGTGGGGCACGGTCGTCGTCGGGCTCGTCAATGTTTTGGCCACCTTTATTGCCATCGCCTTTGTGGACAAGTGGGGGCGCCGACCGATCATGTATGCGGGATTCGTCACCATGGGCCTGGCTTTGTTGGCGGTTGGGACTCTGTTTGTCGTCGGCGGGGAGACTCACATGGTGACCAATGCCAAGGGGGTGCAGGAGTCCGCCATCATGCTTAAGAGTCTTAATTATGCCTACCCCGCGATCTTTGCGCTGCTCATTTTTGTGGTGGGATTCGCCATGAGCGCCGGCCCGATCATTTGGGTGATCTGTTCTGAAATCTATCCTCTGGCGGGCCGTGATCTCGGAATAACCTTCAGCACCGGGACAAATTGGATCACGAATGCCGTCGTTGGTATGACGTTCCTCTCCCTCATCAATGGCGTGGGACCCGGGAAGACTTTCCTGCTCTATGGAGGGCTCAACGTGCTGTTCATCATCTTCTTTCTCCTTTTTGTGCCGGAGACCAAGGGGGTTTCTCTGGAGAAGATTGAGAAAAATTTAATGTCCGGCCTGAGACTCCGTAAGATCGGCCGGTAAGAAAAATTAGGAAGCCACGAAATCTCGATCTCAAGCGCCAGACTCAAAGCCCTGAAACTCAAAACTGAACACATCATCATGCCAACCCCCGATCACAAGCCGCATATTTTTCACATCTTTCTCATTTCGTGCACGGCCGCTATTGGCGGTTTTTTGTTCGGCTTTGACAGTGGTGTGATCAACGGAACCGTCACCGCCTTGCAGAAGGCGTTCGGGTCCTCCTCGGTTGGCACCGGGTTCAACGTGGCCTCGATGTTGTTGGGCTGTGCGGGTGGGGCGTTTCTGGCGGGAGCATTAGCCGATCACTTCGGACGCAAGTCGATCATGGTGGTGACAGCGATTTTATTTGGCTTGAGTTCCTGGGGATCCGGGGTCTCGAACGGTTCGGTCGAGTTCGTGATCTACCGGGTAATCGGTGGATTTGCGGTGGGGGCGGCGAGCGTTCTGTGCCCAGCCTACATCAGCGAAGTGGCCCCGGCATCCATTCGGGGGCGACTTTCTTCGCTGCAGCAACTTGCCATCGTGCTGGGACTCTTCATGGCGTTTCTGAGCAACTACATGATCGCGGAGGGTGCAGGAGGAGCATCGAGCGCCTTTTGGGGTGGATTTCCTGCCTGGAAGTGGATGTTTTGGGTGGAGTTGATTCCCGCAGCGATCTTTTTGGTCGCTCTCTTTCTCATTCCGGAATCCCCCCGCTATCTCGTGGCGGCCGGGCAGGCTGAGAAAGCGGAATCCGTTCTGGGGCGGCTGGGACATCCGGATGACGCCACCCGCAAAGTGGAGGAGATCAAGAAGACTCTGCAGGTCGGGCACAAACCCAGCCTGCGCGATTTGTGGGACAAGACGACCGGTCGCCTGCATCCCATCCTTTGGGTGGGGGTTGGGTTGGCCGTTTTTCAGCAACTCGTTGGCATCAATGTCGTGTTCTATTACGGAGCGACGCTTTGGGAGGCAGCCGGATTTCCCCCGGAGCGGGCCCTTCTCATCAATGTCATCACCGGCGCCGTGAATATTGGTTCCACTCTCATTGCGATTTCGCTGGTGGACAAGGTGGGTCGGAAGCCGTTGCTGATCTTTGGTTCCATTGGGATGGCGATTTTTCTGGGAGTGCTTTCGGTGGTCTTTGCCACCGCAGGTCTTGATGCCAAGGGCAACCTCCAGCTTGTGGGGTTTGCGGGACCGATCGCGCTTGTTGCTGCGAATTTGTACGTATTTTTCTTTGGCGTTTCCTGGGGCCCGGTGATGTGGGTCATGCTCGGGGAAATGTTCCAAAACAAGTTCCGTGGAGCGGCATTGGCCATCAGTGGCTTTGCCCAGTGGATGGCGAACTTTGCCATCACCATGACCTTTCCGGTTCTCCTGGCGCATTTCGGATTGGGTGGCGCTTACGGATGTTACACCGTCTTTGCCCTCATCTCGGTTTTCTTCGTGCTCAAGCTCGTCAAAGAAACCAAAGGCAAGGCCCTGGAAGATATGTAGCCGATGCTGAGCGCGGCAAAAGCGGCTCAGGGGTTTCTTGAGACTTCAGGATGTCTGAGACTATTGGGCGTCGAGGGAGACGGACTTGATATCGACGAATCCAGAGCCGGGAGGAAAGCAGAGGGCCAGGGTCTCGTTTGTTTTGGACTTTAGCTTTTTGAAGTTGGCGGTGATCGGTTGCCAGTCCGAGGAGGCGCGAACGGCTTTGGGCCGATATTGCCAACCTCCGTTTTCGGAGAGTTGGATGAGAAGGTCGGCTTTGGTGAAGATGCGTGCGGACCAGCCATATTCACCGCCCTCGGCAAAATCCTCTTCCGCGTATTCTTTGGATTCGGTCTTGGGGGCAAAGTCCGGGGAGGTCCGGAGTTCGAGGTGGAGGGACGCTGATGATTGTTTGCGACTGAGTCGGACCCGATGTTCGAGAATAGACCAACGGTTGTTGGAAAGCTTCACCCGTAAGACGGACGTGGTATCCGCCGAGGGAAGGGGCTGTTCCTCGCCTTCGGCGGAGAGGTGAACCACAGTGCTAGCGCCCTGCCATCCGCTCTTGCCATGACTGAATTCGGTGACTTTGAGAAGCTCTTCCGCAGAAAGCGGGGTGAGGGTGGAGAGAAGGTGGGGCAAAAGGAGGAGATAAATTTTCATGAGTTTATTTGCTTCCGGGTTTGATGCCTTCCGTGGCTGCGAGATCGGGAGGGAGGTTGTCGGCCGCGAAGGTTTCGACATCCATTTGGACGAGCGAGACGAAGGGACATCCGAAATCGGGCAGGGTTCCGCCGCTGCGATCTACAATGGATCCTGCAGCCACGACGATGCCTCCGAGATCCCGGACAATCTGGATCGTTTCCTGAAGGCGACCGCCGCGGGTGACAACATCTTCGGCGACGACAAATTTTTCGCCCGGGGTGATTGAAAACCGGCGCATGACCAGCCCTCCGGAACCGTCTTTTTCTGCAAAGATGTGTCGTTTTCTAAGATGTCGGGCGACTTCCTGGCCGACGATGATGCCGCCGACCGCCGGTGAGATGACGGTGGATGCCTCATAGGTTTCCAGTTTGGCGGCAAGGAGTCCACAGACCTTGGCTGCAATGGTGGCGTCCTGAAGGAGCAGCGCACATTGAAAGAATTCGCGGCTGTGGAGGCCGGAGCGAAGGATGAAGTGACCGTGCAGAAGAGCGCCGGTCTGGCGAAAAAGATCAAGGACTTCAGACATTGAAGAGAATTAAGAGCCGACCGTAGGGAGACCGACTGTCGGGAGCAAGCCTGACAGCCCGAAGGGGAGCCGAAGGCGAATCAATTAAGAATTAAGAAGGGGAGGGGGATTACATTTCGTGACCTGGATTTCGCTGAACGCTGAACATTTCTGTCATTGATTGACAAAAGTGAGGCCGTTTTTTTGCCGCTGAAGGAATTCGGTGGCGAGAGCGCGGTAGGCTTCGGCTCCCGCTCCGGAGGGATCGTGTTCGAGAATGGTGCGTCCGTGACTCGGAGCCTCCCCGAAGCGGATGGTTCGAGGAATGACAGTTTCGAAAACGACTTCCTGAAAGTGGGCCCTGACTTCCTTGACCACGGCGGGGTTCAGGTTGGTCCGGTTGTCAAACATGGTCATGAGCAACCCGCAGAACGCGAGGTCGGGATTCGCTCCAGAGACTCGGATGCGTTCCATAACATCGACGAGGAGGGCAAGTCCTTCCAGGGCATAGTACTCGCATTGGATGGGGATGAGCAATTCGTCGGCGGCGGCGAGGGCGTTGGACATCCAGATGCCGAGCGAGGGGGGGCAGTCCAGAAAAGCGTAGTCAAATTGCCCGTGGGTACGAAGGGGGTCCAGAACCCTCCGGAGTTGGAGTAAGGGGGTCTCCATCCGAGCCACTTCAATCTCGGCCCCGGCCATCTCGTGATCGGCGGGAATGATGGAAAGGTTTTCGATCCGGGTGGGGGTGACGAGGTCGGTGGCAGCCTGTTCGTTGACCAGAGCTTCGTAGAGACTCCGACCCTTGAGATCGGACAGACCCAGGGCGCTGGTGGCGTTGCCCTGGGGGTCGACGTCGGCCAGCAGGATGCGAAGACCCTTCTCGGCAAGCGCGGCAGCGAGATTGACGGCGGTGGTGGTTTTTCCCACTCCGCCTTTCTGGTTGGTGATGGCGATGATTTTCACAGGGGACGATTCGAGTAGTATGCGACGAGCCCGTCCACAATGGCATCCGCATACTCGCGGTAAATACTTTTGCGCGGCACACCACCAAATTTTCGCAATCCCTTGTAGTCTCCGGCCTGAATGCGGGCAAAGACGATCCGACTGTTCATGACATAGGGTTCGACGTAGACGACTGGACAGGAAAAAAGACGATTGGCGAGCAGATTGCGGGCCCAGATGTAGGAATTGTGATTCACGCTGATGGCATTGTTTCCCTGATAAATAAATGGTGGTAATTTGGTGGCGGCGGCCATTTTACTCGCCACCTGGTCGGTGACTGCGATCTCCTCGGCGAAGGAGCGGTTGAGGAGTTTTACCAACATTTCATGGCGTTGATCCTCATAGGTCAGTTCCTCCGGGCTGAAGGCACCTGCCACGAGGAAATGCAGGTGATTGGCATCGACCAGGTTTGGCTTGGCGGGATTGCTCCATCCCTCGGCATTGAAATGCAGACAGACAACGAGGTCTGGACGGAAGGTTTTGTTCACCAGTCGGGCCCGACGCCGGATCTCCGCCACACGGTAAAAGAGCCGTTCTCGCTCTTTCTGGAGATGGAAGGCGGTGGGCGTGATGTCCCGGTCCGCCAGGGAGGCGGCGGCGGTTTTTTTTAGTCGGGAGGGTCGGAGGGTGGTGACGGGTTCCGCCTTGGATCGGGTGAGTGAGACTTTGGCCCCAAGTTTCTCCAGTTTGGGCGCCAGAAGTTTTGCCACTGTGAGGGTCATGTCTCCTTCGGTGACGGGTTTCTTGCCGGAGATTTGGAACCAGCGTTCTTCCATCCGGGCCCACGATCCTCCCAGGTGGCCGGGGTCCAGGGTGATTTTTAGTCCGGCAAGAGGCTTCCCGGGTTTGACGGGGGGAAGAACTCTACGGGACCGCCAATAGGAAGGGATTGCTTTGGCCGTCGCCCGGGAGGACGCAAAGCGGAGACGGAACGGAGCCGCTCCGGGGTGGGTCTGGATGAGTGCATCCTGGTCATGGATCGCAATCGATTCCTTCCAAGCTCCGCGGGGAGCATAGACCTTGTCGAGCAATTGCAGAAAATCCTGGCGGGTGATCGTTTCCTGATAGGCGTTCAGCGACGACCAGTCCGGCTTGGGGGCCAGAGGACTCAGTTTTCCAATTCCACCGGCAGTCCATGAGAGGAAAAGCAGGAGCGGTAGAATATAAGCAGGGGCAGCGTGGCGTTTCAATCGTTGCCACCCTAAAAGAAGATGCTGCGGAGATCACGTAGAAAAAAGACTTCGGGAAGAAATAGGGGAGCAGGAGCCGGAGGGGTTCGAATTTTTGAAATCCCCTTTGTGTTTCCGGTTTCCGACGTGCATATAAAGTGGGGATATGATTCGGATACTTTTTCTCGGAGACATTGTGGGGGAACCAGGCCGGAAGGCCGTGATCCGGGCTGTGCCCCGCTTTCTTAAGGAACAGGATGTTGATTTCGTCGTGGTCAATGGGGAAAACGCAGCTGGCGGCCGGGGCATCACCGGAAAGATTGCGATTGATCTATTGCGCTCCGGGGTGGCGGTGATCACAACGGGGGACCATGTCTGGGACCAGCGAGAGACAGCCGGCTATATTGCGACGGAACCCCGCCTTCTGCGCCCCATCAATTATCCCGAAGGCACCCCTGGCCAGGGCAGCATCATCCTCGAAACCTCCCGCTGTCGGGTCGCGGTCCTCAACCTCCAGGGCCGCACCTTTATGCAACCCATTCTGGACAATCCTTTTCCGGCCGCCCAGGCCGAGGTGGAGAGGCTTCGCGAGGAGACTCCAGTCATCCTTGTGGACATGCACGCCGAGACAACGAGCGAGAAAATTGCCATGGCCCATTTTCTCGATGGCCAGGTCTCCGCCGTGCTCGGCACCCATACCCATGTCCAGACCTCCGACGAGCGAATTCTCCCCGGCGGCACAGCTTTTCTCTGCGATGCCGGGATGTGTGGGCCTGATCAGTCCTGTCTCGGGCGGGACCCGCGGCCCATTATTAAACGTTTTATCGATTCCATGCCCACCGCCTTTCCTGTCGCAGGCGGCCCCGTTCGCCTTTGCGGGGCTGTTATCGAGGTCGATGAGCGAACCGGTCGGGCCCAATCCATCCGTCGAATCTCGGATCTGGAAGATTCCCGGCAAACTGATTGACTTTCTCCAGAAAATCGGGATTCTAATCGATTCCACTTTAAGATTTAAGATTTTCCAATGAAACGCACATATCAACCCAGCAAGCGCACGCGCAAACAGCAATTTGGCTTTCGCACCCGTATGAAAACCAAGGCCGGTCGGGCCATCCTCAGCCGTCGTCGCCAGCGTGGTCGCAAGCGACTCATGCCAAAGGGAGTCGAACTCCATTTCGCCCGCCACACCGAAGCCTGAGTCGGAGGGATTTCCCCGTAGCGCACGGATCCGTCTGGGCCGTGATTTTGCCTTCGTGCGGAGTTCGGGCCGTTCCGTGCAGGGAAGATTCTTGCGTATGAGCGTCGCTCAACTGCCGGGAGGCACCCGTTTCGGATTCATCACTTCCCGTCGTGTGGGAGGGGCGGTGACCCGAAATCTTGTGCGTCGCCGATTGCGCGAGATTTGCCGGCATCACCGTTCTCTGATTATCCCTGATCGATTGGTGGTGGTGATCGCGAAACCCGCCGCCGCAACCGCCGCCTTCAAAGAATTACGAGAGGAATGGTTGCTTCTCGCCCGACAGCTTTCTATTTTGCCAAGCTCCTGAATGAC
Source organism: uncultured Spartobacteria bacterium (assembly GCA_937890535.1). Lineage (GTDB taxonomy): Bacteria > Verrucomicrobiota > Verrucomicrobiia > Chthoniobacterales > Terrimicrobiaceae > CAMASH01. The sequence continues at coordinate 6,568 of CALBXK010000074.1, read as the reverse complement.
TAAACTTGCCATCATCTTGATTCAACTCTACCGCTGGACGGTGAAGCCATTCCTGCACACTGTGTGCGGGCCGGGGTGTGGCTGTCGATTCGAACCAAGTTGTTCGCAGTATTCTCTGGATGCCGTGCGGCGTTTCGGAGCCGGCCGGGGAGGCTGGATGGGGGTGAAGCGCATTGCGCGTTGTCATCCCTGGGGTGGCTGTGGGTATGACCCCGTGCCAGAAAATTTTACATCAAATTGCTAATGGACCGCAAAGCCTGGATCGCCATCATTTTCTCTGTCGTCGGGCTTGGAGCCTGGCAATGGTATTACGTCAAGACCTATAGCGCCAAGCCGGCGCCGGAATCGGTGACTGCCGGGGCAACGGCTGAGCCGACAGCACCTCGCGCTGAGCCAACGGCGACAGCGGGGTCGATGCCATCGCCTGAGGCCTCGGCGACTGCGGCTGCGGAAGTCACTTCGGTTTCCCAGCCTGCGGGACCGGTCATGACGGCCCGGCGGGAGAGTCTGAGTAATCAGAATGCGGAGTATGTCTTCAGTAATGACCTGGGAGGGATTGAGCAGGCCACCCTTTTACTGCATTTTGGCGAACACGAGAATGCGGTCTTCATCAATGGAAGCCAATCCCTGCCCATCGGAGCAATCGGAGCGATCGGCGAGACACCAGGGACGCCTTGGGGCGGATTTGTCATGGTGGCGGACCGTGGCAAGCGCGAAGTGCTATTTACACGGAAGGATGCCGACGGTTTGGAAACCATCAAGCGCTTTCATGTCACTGTTGGGGATCGCAAGGCGGATCTCTATCGGGTTCGGATGGAGCTGGAATTTCGCAATATAGGAAAGGAGCAGGTCACTCGGCCCGGGTATTTTGTCAGCACCGGAGGGGCGGCGCCGATCCATGCCAAAGATCTCCCGATGTACACCAAGTTTAACTGGATGCACGGGGACGGAGATTTTGAGAAGATCGATGTGAACTGGTTCAACGCGAGTTCCGTACCGTTATTGGGAATTCCCATCCGGGAGGCGCGTTCGATCTATGAAGAGAGCAAGCCCGACGTGCAATGGGCGGCGGTGGCGAGCCAGTATTTCTGTAGCATCGTGACCACCGAGCGAACCAAGGGTGTTTCGACTTGGGCGTCGCGCTTTAAGGTCCCGGGACCCGATGCCACCTCCGTGGAAGGGATTCAAGGCGGCTTGGGGATGCCGGACTTTACCCTGGCACCCGGTCAGGAACTCAAGGAATCCTTTCTCATCTATATCGGGCCCAAGGAGCTGTCCCGTCTGGAGAAGCTTGGAGACGGTCAGGATGAAGTGATGAGCTTTGGGATATTTGGCATCGTCAGCAAATTTCTTCTCTGGGGCATGAACCGGCTCCAGGGCGTCCTCCACAACTACGCCCTGTCGATCATTGTGTTGACCCTGCTGATCAAGTCCGCCCTGTGGCCAATCCAGAACAAGGCGACGAATCAGATGCGGAAGATGTCCCTGCTTTCGCCCAAGATGACCGAGGTGCGGGAGAAGTACAAAGACGACCCGCAGAAGATGAATACGAAGATGATGGAGCTGTACAAGGATTACGGCGTCAATCCTCTCAGCGGCTGCCTGCCGATGCTGATCCAGATACCGATTTTCTTCGGATTCTATACCATGTTGGGCAGTGCAATCGAACTGCGTAACAGTCACTTCCTCTGGATTTCGGATCTATCCCAGCCGGATACTATCGCCCACATCCCGGGGCTGAACTTTCCAGTCAATCTACTCCCGATTCTCATGGCGGGAACCATGATCTGGCAGATGGCCATTTCGCCGAAAAGCGGGGATGCCATGCAGCAGCGCATGTTCTACTTTATGCCAGTCATCTTCCTGGTGTTCTGTTACAATTATGCGAGCGCGTTGGCACTGTATTGGACAACTCAGAATATTTTCTCTATTGTGCAATTGTACCTGACGCGGAACAAGCCCCTGCCGACGCTGACAAAAAAATCCGCCCCACCGCCGAAACCAGGGGTAAAATCCGTTAAGAATAAGATGAAACGCCCCGGCTCATGATCAATTCCAGTCCCATTGCCAGCCCCTCTGGCACCGCTCGTGAGACGCTCGATACCCTGCTGGGCTATCTGGGATTTGTTTTTGAAATTGAGGAGCAGGAACGTGATGGGCATCAGGTGTTGCAGATTCTGACCCATGAGTCCGAGGCTTTGATTGGTCCTCGCGGCCAGACACTGGACGACCTCCAGTTTCTGCTCAACCGGATTCTCCAGTCCGGAGATAGGAACGGACCTCGCGTTGTGGTGGATGTGGATCACCACCGGGCCATGCGCGACGATACCCTTGTGGCCAAGATGCACCTTCTCGCCGAGGCGGTCAAAAGCACCGGACACTCGCTTCAAACCGAGCCGATGAATTCCTATGACCGTTTTGTTGTCCATAACGCCTTCAAGGACGATCCCGATCTGATCACCTCCAGTCCTTCGGATGCGGCCAAGATGAAGCGGATCACCATCAAAATTCGCCGCTCCGGCACGTAGGGAATCGCGGGGTTTCTGATGCTATGACCCACCTATGATCATTCGGATCACATTCGTTCTGTTCCTCGCTTTGTGTGCAGGGCTTCAGGCGGCGGCCCCGGTGGTGAATGCAAAATCCGCCATCCTTTTTGATGCTAATAGCGGCCGGGTCCTCTTTAAGAAAAATGAGAATGCGCCTCGGGCGGTGGCGAGCACGCAGAAGCTTTTGACGGCTTTGCTGGTTGCGGAAGCGGGCAATCTCTCCAAGCGGGTGACGATCACGGTGTCCGATACTCGGGCCCAGCCGACGAAATTGTATTTGAAGCCCGGAGATAGCTACACCCGGAAGGAACTCCTCACTGCCCTCCTGGTGAAGAGCCCGAATGACGTGGCCCGGGCGCTGGCCCGGGACAATGCCGGTAGTGTCGGTGCTTTTGCCAAGAAAATGAATGCGCGGATGGTTCAACTGGGCGGGAAGGATTCGCATTTTGTCACGCCGAATGGTCTCCCGGCCGATGGCCAACATTCCACCGCAAGGGATATGGCGAGGGTGGCCCGCACGGCCTATTTTCATCCGGAGATCCGCGAGATTGTGCGCATGAAAACAAGTACCTTTCGATTTGCGAATGGGAAAACCAAGGAGCTTCGAAATACCAATCGGGTTCTACGGAGCTATACGTTTTGTAATGGCATGAAGACGGGTTACACGAACGCTGCCGGATTTTGCCTCATCGCGAGCGGGGCCCATCGGGGCAAGGAGGTCATCGCGCTTGTTTATGGCGACACGAAGTCCCGGGTCTGGCCCGATGCGGCCGACCTCCTCGCATTTGGGCTCGGCCTGGATCGATCCGAGATGGCGGCGCTGCAAGTCGCTTCCGCGGGATCACGGAAGTAGCCGAAGAATTTCGTGGCCCGGAAATACACTCTCGATTCCGTCGCCACGCCGAAAGGGACGATTGATTACGCGGCGGAACTGAATCCCCAGCAACTTGCGGCGGTGACTTCGCCGCCCGGCGCTTCGCTGGTCATCGCCGGAGCCGGCAGTGGCAAGACGCGCACCTTGACCTATCGGGTCGCCTGGTTGTTGGAGCAGGGCTTGCCCGCCAGCAGTATTCTTCTTCTGACTTTTACGAATAAGGCGTCCCGGGAAATGGTGGACCGGGTCACCAGCCTGTTGCCCGGGGCGGGAGAGGGGATTTGGGGAGGAACCTTTCATTCCATCGGCAACCGCATCCTGCGGCGCCATCCAGAACGGGTCGGTTTCCGCTCGGGTTTTACCATTATGGACCGGGACGATCAGGAGGAGATGATTGATGGTATCGTGGCCCGTGAGGGCTTGCGCACCAATGATCGCCGTTTTCCCAAGGGGAGCGTTCTGGCCGATATTTTTAGTTATGCGATCAACACCGGGCTCCCGGTCGAACAGGTTCTGGTGACCAAACATCCCCATCAGCTCGAACATCTGGATCCTATTGTCCGGGTTCAGAACCTCTATGAGGGGCGGCGCAAGGAGGCCAACGTGATGGATTTTGACGATCTCTTGTCCAAGACGCTGGAATTGTTTCAGACTTGTGAGGATGTGGCCGAGCGCTATCAAAACCAATTTCGTCAGGTCTTGGTCGATGAGTATCAGGATACGAATCGGATTCAGGCCGAACTCGTTGATCTTCTGGCGTCCCGGCATGGGAATATTATGGTGGTGGGCGATGATGCGCAGAGCATCTATTCTTGGCGGGGGGCAAATTTTGAAAATATTCTTCAGTTTCCCAAGCGTTATCCCGCGGCCCAGGTTTTTAAGATTGAGACCAATTATCGCAGTGTGCCTGAGGTTCTGAGTGTGGCCAACGCGGCCATTCAAGCCAATGAACGCCAGTTTCCCAAGAATCTCACGCCGTCACGAGGTGCCCACACGGCACGGCCGGCGCTGGTGCCTCTCGCCAGCAGTGCGCAGCAGGCCTCTTTTATCGCGCAGCGGGTGAAGGAGCTCTCCGATGAGGGGACCTCGCTGAACGAAATGGCGGTCTTGTATCGGGCTCACTATCATTCCATGGAGGTGCAGCTCGAATTGACCCGGCAGGGCATCCCGTTTGCCATCACCAGCGGCCTGCGCTTTTTCGAACAGGCTCATATCAAGGATGTCGCGGCCTTCATGAAATTTGCGGTCAATCCCCGTGACGAAGTCGCCTTCAAGAGGATGGTGAAATTGCTCCCTGGGATCGGAGTGAAGTCCGCCGAATCCCTCTGGGGCCTGGCGTCGCAAGCGCTCGACGGTCGGCGTTTGTTTGGGATCTTGCAGGACTTGAAGGTTCCAGCCAAAGCATCATCGGGGTGGACCCAACTGGTGCTCACCCTGGTGGAACTCGTGCCTGAAGAAAATCCCCTAGCTCCTGCGGAGATGATTCATACCCTGCTCCTGGCTCTGTATGACGACACCATGAAGGAAAAATTTGCCAACTATGAGACCCGACGGGAGGATCTCAACACGCTCGAGGGATATGCCGGGCAATTCGAGGATGCCGGAGAGTTTCTTTCCCAATTGGCCCTGTTGGGTTCGGTCGAAACCGCCGATACATTCGCCGGTGAGAACGAGCAGATGACACTCTCGACCGTGCATCAGGCCAAGGGCCTGGAGTGGAAGGTGGTGTTTATTCCCTGGCTGACGGAAGGGATGTTTCCCAGCGCTCGAAGTATGGAATCCCCGGAGAGCATGGAGGAGGAACGGCGTCTCTTTTACGTCGCGGTGACGCGTTGCCAGGATGAATTGCATCTGACATATCCGGAGATGCGCACTCACGGCGGGTATGGGGATCCGTACCAAAGGCCGTCCCGCTTCCTTCACGAGATTCCTGAGATCTTACTCGAAGCCTGGGAGGTCTCTTCCCCTCCGATGGAGCGGGGTGGGTATCCGTTCTAGCGGCTCAGGTCCAGCATGCGGCGGACGGACTGCTCCGCCTTGGTGCGGATATCTTCGGGAATGAGGATCTCAGGCTCGAGAAAATCCAGGGCGTCACGGAGTTTCTCCAGAGTATTTAATTTCATATACCGGCAATCGTTGCAGGCGCAGCGATCCGTGGGTCCGGGGATAAAGATCTTCCCGGGAACTTCCTTTTGCAGTCGATGGAGCATGCCGCTTTCGGTGACGACAATAAAGCTGTCAGCGGGAGTATCGCGGCAATAGGTGACCATCTTTTCTGTGGAGCAGACCTCATCGGCGAGCAGACGGACGGCGAAGGTGCACTCGGGATGGGCGACGACGCGGGCTTGCGGGTGTTCTTCCCGGATGCGGGCAATGCTGGCGCGGGTGAAATCGACATGCACGTAGCAATTGCCCTGCCAGAGATCCATCTTGCGGCCGGTTTTTTCCATGACCCAGGCCCCGAGATTCTGGTCCGGTACGAACAGGATGGGTCGGTCGGTCGGCGCCGCCTCGACAATTTTCATGGCGTTGCCACTCGTACAAATACAATCGGCAAGGGCCTTCACCCCGGCACTGCAATTGATGTAGGCAATGACATAATAATGTTTTTCCTGATGTTCGGCGAGGAAGGCCGCCAGCTTCTCCGGCGGACAGGAATCCGAAAGCGAACAGCCGGCATCCATGTCGGGGATGACGACTTTTTTTGACGGGCTGAGGATTTTGGCGGTCTCGCCCATGAAATGGACGCCGCAGAAGGCGATGACGTCAGCATCGGTCTCCGCCGCCTTGAAACTGAGACCGAGCGAGTCCCCGACATAATCGGCCAGATCCTGAATCTCTCCGACTTGGTAGTTATGCGCCAGGATCACGGCATTGCGTCGTTTCTTCAGGTCGAGAATTTCTTCAACAAGATCGGTGGCGACAGCAGGCATGTCTGAATTTCGCAAATAATGCGGCCACCTTCAAGTGGGTTCGTGGTATTTCGAGTCGGGATAGGCCTGATTTTTTCTTGTTTTTCCATGGGGAGGACAACCTGGGGGACTCTGGGAAATATTTCAGATTGTTCCAAACACACTGCGAAACTCGAATCACTTACGAAAAGCTGGAAAGCGCTTTCCTGCTATCTTTGTGTGCCACGATCCGC
>CALBXK010000073.1 GCA_937890535.1 uncultured Spartobacteria bacterium | reverse complement strand
CAGGTCTCTAATGTCTCTAAGGGATCGTGAAAGGTTCGGTTCATCCACTATTCGGGTGTATCGAATGTGGGGCGCCATAAAAGTGTTGTCCCTCGGATTCTGAAAAAGAACAGCGGTGCCAATCAGTTCGCGCCAGGCCTACTCGTTCTTGTCGAGGGCCTTTTGTAGGAAATCTCGCTCATTTTTGTTCTCGATGGCTTGGATTACATCGTTTACTTCCTGCCTTGCGTTTGCAATGCTCTTAAACGTATATTCGAGAGCAATCTCAGCTGCTTCGTTTGCTTGGATTGTGCTTTATAGTCCCCAGTTTTGCAGATTATCGCACAAAAATACGGCCCGCCGGATGCAGAAATTTACTCCTATTTGCGTCCTATCTTTCAAGAATGGAGAAAAAGCACGCTATTTGTGCGTTAGTTTGCAGAAGAGCAGTGCGGGATGGGCTGAGGTTCCGGGTCACGTCGCCTCTTTGAAGCGGCTCGACCACTCAGATGGTTTCGTTGAGAATATTTTCAATCAGTTCCTGGCGACCGCTGGTGTGTTGGATCGGGTCGTCATTGCCGAGGGCATGCTTTTCCAGGGAGGCGAAGGATTCTTTTCCTGATTCGATGCTTTGGCCGAGGTCGGTGTCCCAGGAGGCGTAGCGATTCTTGACGATGTCGCCGAGGCGTCCGTCGGCCCGGAGGGCGGCGGCGGCTTTGAGGCCTCGGGCAAAGACGTCCATCCCGCCGATGTGGGCATGGAAGAGATCGACGGGCTCGAAGCTCTCGCGACGGAGTTTGGCATCGAAGTTGAGTCCACCAGTGGTCAGGCCGCCCATCTTGAGGATGGTGAGCATGATGGCGGTGGTTTCGTAAATATTGGCAGGGAACTGGTCGGTGTCCCAGCCGAGGAGTTCGTCTCCGCGGTTGGCGTCCACTGATCCCAGGGCCCCGGCGGCGGCGGCCACTTCGCACTCATGGAACATGGTGTGTCCGGCGAGGGTGGCGTGATTGGTTTCGAGGTTGAGCTTGAGATGATCGATGAGGTCGTGCTCGCGGAGAAAGTTCAAACACGCGGCGGCGTCGGAGTCGTATTGGTGGGTGGTGGGCTCGCGGGGCTTGGGTTCGATGTAGAACTGTCCCGTAAAGCCGATTTCCTTTTTGTAAGCGACGGCCATGTGAAGGAAGCGGGCGAGGTGGTCGAGTTCGCGCTTCATGTCGGTGTTCCAGAGCGTCGAATACCCCTCGCGTCCACCCCAGAAGGTGTAGCCTTCGCCGCCGAGTTCGTGGGTGACTTCCATGGCTTTTTTGACCTGGGCGGCGGCGTAGGCGAAGACATCAGAGTTTGGGCTCGTGGCGGCTCCATGGACGAAGCGGGGATTGGCGAAGAGGCAGGCCGTGCCCCAGAGGAGCTTAATGCCGGTGCGTTGTTGTTCCTCTTTGAGGACTTTGACGACGGCGTCGAGGTTGCGGTTGCTTTCTGCGAGAGTGGCTCCTTCGGGGGCCACGTCCCGATCATGAAAGGCGTAGTAGGGGGCGCCGAGTTTCTCGATGAATTCGAAGGCGACGCGAGCGCGGTTTTGGGCGTTTTCGACCGAGTTGGATCCATCATCCCAGGGGCGGAGCATGGTTCCCATGCCGAAGGGATCGGCACCCGTGCCGCGGAAGCTGTGCCAGTACACGACCGAGAAACGCAAGTGATTGGCCATGGATTTGCCCTCCACCAGTTCTTCCGGATTGTAGTGCTTGAAGGCGAAGGGGTTCTTGGAGGTGGGGCCTTCGTAGGCAATTTTGGGAACGTCTGAGAAAGTGGGCATGGGATGAGGGAAGTGAGGAGTTGCGAGGGATGTTGAGACGGTTGACGGAAGGATTTTTAGATCAGGTGGTCGATTTCTTCAAGGGTCTTTCTGAGTGCGAGGTGTCCGAAATGGCCCTGGCGGACGTGGAGAAGTTTGGCTCCGGGCCAGCGGTGTTTGAGGGCGAGGAGTTCCTTGGCCGGGGAGACGCGGTCGTAGATGCCGGCGGTGATGATGGTGCGCTCTCCGTCGCAGAGGGGAACGCCATGGAGGGGAGAGCAAAGATGGACGGTCTCTCCCAGACCCCAGGGTTCAAAGCCCCGGTCGAGGAGGAGGCGGCGCATGGTAGCGGATCCGGGATTCCCCCAGATGGCGTGTTCGACATTAACGATCGGCTGGATGAGGGCGACAAAGCGAAAATCCGCCTCCAGAAAACTAAGCAATGCCCCGTTCCATCCCCCATAGCTCGTGCCCATGAGGGCGAACTCCCGACAACCCTGGGAGCGCAATTGACTCATGAGTTGGCGCAATTCGATGACACATTGGCGGATGGTCTCCACATTGCGAATGAGGTTCGCATTGATGGCGAGCAGACCGTTAAAGTGTCCCTGGGGGGTGCGGGAGTAATGGAAGGGGAGGTGGGGAAAGACGACGTTCCAGCCGCGTTCGTTATACCATCGGGCCAGCCGTCGGTAGCCTCGATCGCTGCCGCTCATCAGGGCATGAAGCAAGAGGACGGTGGGTGCCGCAGGTCCCTGGCGACAGGGATGGTAGTGGACGCGGACGCGGTCGTTTTCGACGAACCCGCTGGGCCGGGGAGAATCCCATTCCCACAATTTTTCGGTGAGCGAAGCACCACTCATCGGGGGCATTTGATAATACGCCTCCCGGGAAATGCCGGAGCAGTCGGCGACATACGATTCGAATTGCTCAAGAGAACATACCTGATCCCGTCGATGCCACTGCAGGACATTCATCATGCTGCACATCGCACCGTCCATGGCGAAGGCGACGGATTTTTCCAGCATGTGTCTCATGAGTTTTTCATCCGTCTTTCATCCGGACCTGTGGCGAGTGGGGCAGGTCATCCGCGGTGAGCTGAAATTCGTTCCAGAGGTGTTCCTTCAACCCGAGGATGGCGGCGGCAAATTCCTTTTGGAGATAAGAACGTTTTTTATCGGGAGGGAGATCGTCCGGGGCGGTGATGGCGGCTCCACAGCCTATGAAAACCCGGGCGCGGCGGAACCCGATCCAATTTCGCTTATGGTAGAGTCGGTCGCTGCCGAGGATGACACAGGGAACGATGGGTGCGCCGGAGAGGGACGCCAGGAGGGCGACGCCTTCCTTCATGGGGCCACCGTTGACGATGGAACCCTGGCCGTCCCGGATTCCGCCTTCGGGGAAAATGCCGACGACGCGGCCTTCGCGGAGACGCGTCACGGCGGTACGTAGGGCGGTGCGATCGGCGCCGGCGCGGTCCACAGGAATGACATTCAGTCCTGTAAAAAACCGGTGAAGGAACCGGCCGTGGAAGAGTTCGATCATGGCGATCCAATCGATTCTGCGGGGAAAACGTGGGGTGATGAGAGGCGGGTCAAAGTGGCTGACGTGATTGGAAGCGAGGATGAATCCGCCGGTCCGGGGGATCGGATGGGTGAAGCGCACCCGCACCCGGGCCGACCAAGTGAAGAGAACCAGGAGGGTCTTGATGACCCCATGCCAAAGGATCTCGCGTCCGATACGGGTCAGAAGATTCACAACGGCACGACTTGTACGGAGACTTCCATGCGATCGAAAGCGTCGGGGGGACCCTTCCAGGCCCCGGAGAGCGGGCAGGCTTTTTCCGGGTCACGGGCGACTGCGACCGAGACATGACCGGAGCCGGTAATGGTGTTGTTCGTGGGATCAAATCCGCGCCAGCCCGCTCCAGGGATGTAGATTTCGGTCCAGGCGTGAGTGGCTCCATGCTGGCCCGTGTTCATTTGGATGTAGCCGGTGACAAAGCGTGCCCCGAATCCCCATTGCCGGGCGGCCTCCATCAAGAGAACGGCATAGTCGCGGCA
>CALBXK010000072.1 GCA_937890535.1 uncultured Spartobacteria bacterium | reverse complement strand
CGTCTCGACGAGAAGCATTGCTTGCCACAAGAGCATGAAGAGTCCAACCGACCGGATGATAATACCAAAAATATCTTGGGGTTTCATAAATGTGCTGGGCAGGAGGCTACCGTCAATGTTCACCGTCGCGCCGTTCAAGGGCGAGCAATTGTAGTTGAGTCGTCATCGGCGCGTACGGTGCAACGGGTGGTTGTGCGGCGCCGGAGGCTCCACCGCGTGCTTTCCTTTCAGGAAACTAACAGCCTCCAACCAGCCTCCAACCCCAACCACCGCATTCCAATCCCACTCTCGAAGCCCCCCTCGGACTTTCGCTCCAACCCACGTGTTGTGCGAAGTCCGAGGGGGGCTTCGACCAGCTTATTCTGCTCCTCGTTCCTCTTGTCAAGTTCGCTTTTATTGCCGGAGGCGTCCGCAAAACAGTGTTAATATGCGAAACCGAAGTTCGCATACTGGTTGCTGAAATGGCGGGTGTTTCTTTCGCTTTTACTGCTACATCCTTCCTGCATGCGACGAATTTAGACACGCATTCGCCCGGTCGTCAATCCAACTTTTTGGCCTTTACCTTACAATTTCGACTGTATTGATGATGCCCTGAGCAGTTCGCCCTTTTGGTTGTCAGATCTTTGGCGGAATGATATGCGACACTCAGATGACGACGACAAATGCGAAACGGGAGGTGGTCTTGAATTTTCCCGAGTGGCTGGAGGTGTTGGCTGCCAGCGAGCTTCCAGAGCGGCAGAAGGAGTCCGTGAGAGTCACCGTCCGGTGGTTCCTGAGTTTCACCAAACGGGGTCGCGTGCCGGTCACCCATCAGTCGGCTCGTGATTTTATCGGGCTTGCCCAAGCGGAGAAAGATCCACCGGCCGCGCAATAAACACCGAGCAGTCCGCGCAGGTGGTGATGCATAATTCTTATCGCCCCATCTCCTGCAATTGCTGCTTGGCTTGGAAATGATCCTTAGCCGCGCATTCCTTCAGCAGTGCGACCGCCTTGGCCTCATCCTTCGCCACCCCGCTGCCCTCCAAGTAACGGACGGCCAGGCTGTATTTGGCGGCGACGGATCCGCTTTCGATCTGTAGTTTCAGGGCGGCGATGGCACGGGAATCGGCGTCCTTGGCTTCCACGGCCGCCGCCTCGTCTGGCGTTTTCCCTATTGACTCCACCATCTTTTCCGCCTGTCGCGCCTGCTCGGCTTTGATGACGGCTATCCTGGCCTCAATTTGATCGGCATCATCAATCGCCCGTTGTTTGTCCGCCTCTTGGGCAGCGTTCTCAGCAACCCATGCCAAGGCAAAACAGCCGGCGAACATCAGACAGATCACGCCGATAAACCCCATCACCACCACATCACGGAGCCGCGGCTTCAGTTTCCCCCCGCACTTCGGACAGTAGACCGT
>CALBXK010000071.1 GCA_937890535.1 uncultured Spartobacteria bacterium | reverse complement strand
TCAAGAGCTGGCTTCCCGCCTCGATTTATCCGCCATGGCGGTTCGTCAACATCTTTACGATCTTCAAAAAACCTTCCTGGTGCATTATCAGGAAAGTCCTCGTCCCCTAGGACGTCCGGAAAAAATCTGGAGTCTTACGCCTGCCGCCGACCAGTTTTTCCCCGACGAACATGCGCAATTGACGCTGGATCTGATCCACGGGGCTCGCCGGCTGTTTGGGGAAAACGGCATAAACCAGCTGGCAGAATTTCGCGGACGACAGCAAGTCGAGGTCTATCGTAAACGCGTGCCACACGGCGCCACTCTCCATCGCAAGCTAGCGATCCTGGCGGAAATCCGGACAGAGGAAGGTTATATGGCGAAAACGCAACCTCAAAAGGATGGTTCCGTTCTGCTTATTGAAAATCATTGTCCCATCTGTTCAGCCGCAAAAATTTGTACGGGATTGTGCAAATCCGAACTGGAGGTATTTCAAAAAGTTCTTGGCAAAAACGTGCGTATTGAACGCACGGAGCACATTATGGCCGGTGCCCGTCGTTGTGTCTATCGGGCGGTATGAACCGGGAACATAGGTGACAGATTGACAGGGAATTTGAAGGCAGAGGTGAGCCGGGAGCTGGGCGGTTTTCGCTGCCTTACTAAAGACTATGAACTCATTCCCTCTCCAGCAGGTTTTCATTGGCTCGTCTACCGCACCCCGATGCTCAACTCTCTCTTCCGCCAAAGCTCACAACACGCTCGAGGTCGAGTTCCATTCACCAAGGGGTAGTTTTCCCAGCAAGTTTCCAGCGCGTGTACGAGGCGTTAACGGACAGCAAACAGTTTAGCAATATGACAAGCTCCCCGGCCGATATTGGACGTGAGGCAGGCTCATCATTCTCATGTTTCGGCGGGATGATCACTGGACGCCACGTGGAGTTGTTGCCGAATCAGCGTATCGTCCAGGCCTGGCGTGTAGGGAATTGGGATGCGGGCGTATATTCGATTGTTAGATTCGAACTTAAAGCACAAGGCACCGAAACGCTTTTGATTTTTGAACACACTGGTTTTCCGGTGGAACATTTTGAGCATCTCGCAAGTGGATCGCAGAAAATGTACTGGGATAATCTACAGAAATACTTGGCGTAAGTTCAATCTGGTCCCCGTGACTGAGTGAATCAGCCGCGAGTCCCACACCACCAGGCGACTCGATTCGCCGCATACGTCGTCAAAGTCGATGCAGCGGGCATTGTCGGGATTCCGGCGATTCGCATACGCACTTATTCAAATTTTTGTTTTTCGGCGTTTCAGCCGTCAGCCTTTCGACTACCCTTTCCGTCGGCATGGAAATCGACTGGAAGAACTGGCAACCCAAGGAACGCGCCACCCTTCTTTTCGTGGTGAAGGACGAACAGATTCTGCTCATCCGTAAAAAACGGGGCCTGGGAGCCGGGAAGATCAATGGTCCAGGGGGTCGGATCGAACCCGGAGAGTCCGCCCTCGACGCCGCCGTGCGGGAAACTCGCGAGGAACTCGGTGTCGAGGCCCTCGCCCCCTCGCTGCGGGGCGAGTTGCGATTCCAGTTCCTGGACGGATACAGCCTCCACTGTAGCGTATTTCTTTCCCCGGATTGCATTGGCGAGGCGATCGAAACCGACGAGGCGATTCCGATGTGGACCCCGCTCGACGCGATTCCCTATGACGAAATGTGGGCGGATGACGCCCGCTGGCTTCCCGGCGTGCTCGAAGGGCGCTCATTCCGCGGCGATTTTGTCTTCGACGAGGACAAAATGCTCTCCCATTCGGTTCGATGGGAGACTTTGTGAAATATTTATTTAATTTTAATGTGTTGTGGACAAGTTACTTACAAATCTCCATTAGTTTTTCTTAAAAAACATCTTGCATAGGGCATAAGGTCAGCTACTTTGTGTTCATCAAACATTGTTCTGGGGGGAACAGCAGGCCGTCGTAACTTTCGTTGCGGCGGCCTGCATCTTTTCCGGGGAAAATGTTTTTTCTTCGGTCTGGAACTTCCGGCCTGAGCCGGGACAATCAGGAATCGATGTGTTTACGGCGGCCCGGATCCAGCAGGCCACCGATATAATCGCCGGATGCGAGGCGCAGGGGCACCGGGCCATCGGGTTCGCCTTTGATGAATTGTTGAACCTCGGGATCGGGATGATTGCGGATTTCGTCCGGGGTCCCTTCGGCAATGATGGTGCCGGCCCGTTCCCCAGCTCCCAACATAATGATCTTGGTGCCGATTCGAAAGGCACTGGTCATATCATGAGTGACAATGACGGCGGTCATGTCGAGTTTTCGGGTGAGGTCGAGGGTGAGTTGGTCAATGACGGCGGTCATGATGGGATCAAGACCGGAGGTGGGTTCGTCACTGAAGAGCAATTCGGGATCGAGTGCCACCGCCCGCGCCAGACCGACCCGTTTACGCATGCCTCCACTGATTTCTGAGGGTTTAAAATGTTCGAAGCCGGTGAGGCCGACCAGTTCAAGTTTCATCTGAACCACAAGATCAACGATGGCGGGATCGACCTGGCTATTCTCGATCAATGGCAGTGCGACATTCTCGCCGACGGTGAGAGATTGGAGGAGGGCTCCAAATTGGAAGTTCATTCCAAAACGGAGCCGGAGGGCGTCAAACTCATCGGGAGTCATCACACCAATATCTTCTCCAAAGATTCGAATGGACCCGCAACTCGGCTTGAGAGCCCCAATAATATGACGCAGCAGAGTGCTTTTCCCACACCCGGATCCTCCCATGATGATGAGGGTCTCGCCCTTGTCCACCGTGAAGGAGATCCCTTGCAGAACGGCGCGAGTGCCAAACGTGCGGCCAAGGTCGCGAACTTCGATGACGGGGTCTGCCATGCCTTCCCTATTCCTACCTGAAGGCAGGGGGCCGGGCAAGTCCCGGCATGAACCCCATGACCATCTTGACCATCTTGACTGTCGCCACTTGATCTGGAGCGGAATTGGCCGGAGGATGAACGCGATGAAGTTTGTTTTGATCTTTTCCCTCCTGGCGTTCCTTGCCTTCCCAGACTTGGTCCTGCATGCGCAGGCGCTTCCGACTCCGGACACTGTGACCGCGACGCGCTCCCTCTGGCCGAAGGAGGTGACGGTGAACGTGGCTCATGAAGTCCCGATCGTGATCAATGGCAGGACCTCCGGTATGATCCAGTCCCCGGCCGGTCGGAAGTATCCCCTCAAGTCGCTCACCGCCACCGAGGTGGTGGTGGATGCCATGGGCAACCCCATGGCCTTTGCTGTTGGGGACACCGACCTTCTGGCCAGGGCTGGGGCGATCCAGACCCGCCTCGCCGCCGTGGCTGCCGTGCCCGTCCCAGTGACTCCGAATGTCGCATCTCCAGCGGCGACGGCGGCGCCAACGCCCACCCCAAAGGCCGCCGTGCCAGAAATCCAGAACGTGTTGGCGGGTAAATTGCAGGGAGATCTGGTCACGTTCAAGGGACGAAAATTTGAAAAATTCACCGCAGCCTCGTTGGCGGGCAAGAAGTACCTCGCCATCTATTTCTCGGCGGCCTGGTGTGGGCCATGCCGGGCGTTCACGCCGGATTTGGTCAAATGGTACAAGCGCAAAAAGAGCAAACTCGATCAGTTTGATATTATCTTTGTCAGCAGTGACCGAACCGAAGAGGCCATGCTGGACTACATGAAAGAGGACAAAATGGCGTGGCCCGCGGTGGCCTATGACAAGCGATCCAAAAGCCCACTAAAGAAATATAAGGGCCGGGGCATTCCCTGCCTTGTGGTCATCGATGCGGCCGGGAACGTGGTCGCCCACAGCTACGAAGGCAAGACCTATATCGGGCCAAGAAAGGTTCTCAAGGATCTCGACAAATTGCTCAAAAGATCCTGATCAGCGCTCTCCCGCCAGATCCCACCGTTCCGTAGCCGGTGGAGGATTTCTTCTTCACCCTCCTCCCGGATTACAACAGATTCCCCTGGGCAACGGGGTTTAATTGATGGTTACAAATATCAAGTTTAAATGGATGACCCGAATGGCGGTAAGATAAGGAGCTTTTGGGATGATTTTACTCTGTTGACGACGCCCGCAGATGTCCCATTCGCCAGCTTCTCGGGAATCCACGCAGAGATCCGCCCACCCCGGAGAAAGTTGCTTCTTCCTTATCTCTGTCCGTGGCCCATTTTATGTCGTTTTGACGGCGTTTTACCGAGTAAATTGACCTCGAGAACCCTCCTAATCTTACCACCATTCTGGGCTGGCCCTTCTCTGGAGGCTCGCATTTTCGCCCCACATCCCGAAAATGCACGCGCTTGGCTCCAAAACCCCGCTTTGTCACTCTGCGCCCGGGGAAACACCCGCTTCCAGCCTCAAACTCCGGGCCAACGCTCCAGAGGGCCAAAAGCGATTTCCTATCATGCGAACCCCTCCGGACAGGGGGACAGCAGCTTCAGCTTGACATCCACCCCTCAATTCCCCAAGAATACCTCCATGGTCGCATCCCTCTCAACCCCGAAGCCGCCTCCCGCCCTCAAAGCGAGAAAAGCGATTTCCTATCCATCACTTTAGGCGAACACATCCCTCCTCGTAGGAGCACCACCACCATGACCACCACGACCACAAATCACCGCGGCCTGGCCGCACCAG
>CALBXK010000070.1 GCA_937890535.1 uncultured Spartobacteria bacterium | reverse complement strand
GTTCTGACCGTTTAAACCCGTGCAGACCCGATAACTAGCGCGATCAAAATCCACCTTCAACACGACCTTTTGCCATTCATCCACCGGCAAGGAAGAAGTCGTTTCGACCCATGTCCCCTTGTTGGAATATGAGAGCTGACCAGTTTGGGGAGAAACCTTCACTCCAACATCGGTCTCATTACCGTCGCCTTGGAGATATGCGATGATGGCACTTTGTTCCGCCACCCGGTAAAGCCAGAAGGTAAAGTCGCATTTTCCATTGGTAATGGCGGTATCCAGGCAAGCCGTGTAGGTGCTGCGGTCCGGGGCGCTATAGTGCCTCGCCGCCAGGGCGGAATTGCCCTGGGCCGAGGCGGTGAGTTTCATGGCCCGTCCTTTTTCCCCGCGCCGGACCGACTCCTGTGCAATGGGCTTTGCGTCCTTGCCATCTCCCAGCGTCGCCCAAAAGCCGGGGCAGGCCCGTTGATCGGGAAAGTAGCGTCCATCCCCCCACCCTCCGCCCACACCATTATTATCGGTCGGAAATCCGTCGAAGTTTTGCTGAATAAACTTGATGTGCCCAAAATCCCGCAGGTCGCGCTTCCATTGTTCCCAGCGTTGAAACCAGGCCAAATGATAGGCGTCGTAAAACATGTTGCAGCGCCAGCCCGCTGATCCCTCGGGCGGCGGCGGATAGAAGTAGGAAGGTGCCCCGGTGCTGATGACCTTGATTTCGGGATGCCCGCTTTGCTTGATGTAATCCGCGACGGTCGCAAGAGCCAGTGTCCCCTGGCTCGCGTTGACATTGGTTAGATAACCTCTCGTGCCGGAGTCATGGTCGATCGTTGCTTCAAAGGAAGTCGGGGCAATAATCTCGTCAACCAATCCTTCCTCAACCCAGGTTCTCCAGTCCAGTTTCCAGTTTCCCAGCGGAGGACCAATATGGTCACCGGAGAGAGTCACGGCCACTTTGATGTCCGGATCAACCTCGCGCAGGGCCTTTCTCAATTCCCGGAAGAATTGCGTAAGATAATTTCCCCTCAGAACGCGCCAGTTTTCCACCATAGGATCGCGAAGATTAAATTCCGGGCTATCCACATCGAATCGCGGATCGGTCAAAATATCCACGTCATAGAGCCGCTTCATGTCCTGGACGACAGGCTCATTGAACCCGAACCGATCCGCCTTGTCGGCGGGATCCTGCATTTGGTTGGCCTCGCTCCGCATATCGGCTACAAAGCGTTTGAGGCCGAAGGTTTTTGCCATGTGGACAAATTCCGCAACCTTGGACTCGCGTGCGCCTGGGTAAGCATACTCTCGCACCATCCAATATTTATTGCCAATGCGATCCACCGTGATGCCTTCGGGATGTTCGTGCAGATAAGTCGCCTCGTACGGCCATGGCCAGTTTCGTCCGAGTCCGGGAGCACCGGCATCAATCGGCGCACCGTCGCTGTATAAATGAGGATGCCAGGCCCAGAACTCGAACCCCTCCGCCTCGGAAACTTTCTGTCCCGTGGCATGGATGTCAAAGCTCGCCATCACGTCATCAACCGATTTCAACAAAACTGCGGCGCTGGGTTGCAGATCCTTCTTGGGATGTTGCTGAATATAGGGTTCGATCTGCTGCAAATCAGTGCGCAGATGTACTCCGGCGAACCCGCGTTTTCGCCAATATTTAATTGTCTTCTCCAGTGCCTCCGGAGTGTCCATAGCCGGATCGGTTCCCGGCCCATAGAGCCACATGATGTCTCCCCAACTTATCCAGGCATAACGTTTGCTTTCAGGGTTATTTTCGCCCGAAACTCGCCCGGAGCTCAGAAGCACCGAGAAAACGATAATGAAAAACCTCCGCACCAAGCGATTCGAGAAAACGCCTGGTGGACGGGCGGAT
>CALBXK010000069.1 GCA_937890535.1 uncultured Spartobacteria bacterium | reverse complement strand
CCGCCGCCACCGCCCGACCCCTCGGTGGTGGCTTATGATAGAGCCAGGGCTCTGGGGAAGACGGGCGACTGGATGGGGGAGCGGGACGCCCTGAGAGCCTTTCTCGGCGAATATCCGGCCGGGCCCAAAGCGGAGGAGGCGGCCGAAATTCTTGGCTCTATCAATGCCAGTCGGTTTTTCTCGCCCGACAGTTCCTCCACCGACACGCTCTACAAGGTGGTGAAGGGAGATTCACTCGTTCGGATCGCCTCCAAACACAAAACCAATGCCGAGTTGATCTATCGGGTCAATAATCTGGAAACGATCAATCTGCGGATTGGACAGGAATTGTTTATCCCCAAGGTGGACACCAGTCTTCTGGTGGATACGAAGGCGGGCACGGTCACGCTCTTTGACGGTGGGGAATTTTTTAAGAAATACAAAGTTGTCTCCATGAAGACCGGGCGGGCTCCAGGCAAGGGAACCACCAAGGTGGTGGACAAACTGGCATTGAAGGGTTCAGAGCGGGTTGCTTTCGGTGGGAAAAACTACGCCGGGTGTGATCGATGGATTATGTTGGGGCGGGCGGGACTGGTGATTCGTGGGATGCCGGAGGATGCGGCCGCAGCCCCTCCGGCCGGCATTTTGATGTCGCCATCTGACATCGAGGAGATTTTTCTTCTCGTTTCCCGTGGCGTTCCGGTCACGATTCAATGAATTGATCTCATGAAACTCCAGATTTTAGAATTTGAAAAACCCATCTTCGAGCTCGAGCAGAAGTTGGAGGAGATGAAGAGCCATCTGAATGGTCAGGATATCAACATGGATCCCGAGGTGCTCCGGATTCAGGAGAGGGTCGATTCCACCAAGCAACAGGTTTATGCCAATCTGACGGCCTGGGAGCGGGTGCAAATCGCCCGGCACACTGCGCGGCCCTTCTTTCTTGATTATGTGGCCAGATCCTTCACGGATTTTGTTGAATTGAAGGGGGATCGTCTTTTTGGAGACGACCCGTCCATGCCGGCGGGATTGGCCCGGGTCGATGGGATCAAGTGTGTTGTCATCGGTCAGCAAAAGGGACGCGATGTGAAGGAAAACGTCTATCGCAATTTTGGCAGTCCGCATCCCGAAGGGTATCGCAAGGCTCTGCGAATCATGCGCTTGGGAGAAAAATTTAATTTACCGGTTGTTTGTTTGATCGACACTCCGGGTGCGTATCCCGGGGTCGGTGCGGAGGAACGTCACATTGCCGAATCCATCGCGGTGAATCTTCGGGAGATGATGGTCTTGCGGGTGCCGATTGTTTCGGTGGTAATTGGAGAGGGGGGCTCAGGCGGGGCTCTGGGTATCGGCGTCGCTGATCGGGTGCTGATGTTGGAAAATGCCTATTATTCAGTCATCAGCCCCGAGGGTTGCGCCGCCATTCTTTGGAAACATCGCAAATTTGCCCCCGAGGCCGCCGAGGCCCTCAAGCTCAATGCCAACGAATTGCTCAAGCTTGAGATTGTTGACGGCGTCGTGCCCGAGCCTCTCGGTGGAGCGCACCGGGGGATGGATGAGGCGGCAGACAATCTCAAGGTTGCCGTCGCCGGAGCTTTGCGCGAGCTGGCGAAGACCCCTCGCGAAAAGTTGCTTAAGGCCCGCTATGAAAAGTTTCGCCGGATGGGACGGGTTGAAGAAAATAAAACATAAGAAGAGCGGCGCTTCCTTGCCGCCCAGCAAGGGGCGGGGGCTGAGTTGCCATTGACGAATCCTCAATGACGAATGACCTTGGAATGATGAAATGCGTCCGAATCCTTGGCACCCTCTTGGGGCTGCTGCCAGGCCTAGTTCCGGCGTCGGCTCAGGAACTCGATGGTCGGATGTTGGTCGAAGCCTCGTTGGTGGCGGACACGACGGCGGTCGTTCCGGGTCAGCCCTTTCAGGTCGGTTTGCTTCTCAAAATGGCTCCGGGTTGGCATACCTATTGGGAATATCCTGGAGATGCCGGGCTCCCGACCATGATCGCTTGGGATCTGCCGATGGGCTTCGGGACCGGACCGATCCAATGGCCGTTGCCGCATCGAGTCCTCGAACCGGGGGACATCGAGGCCTACGCCTACAAGGACGAGGTGTTGCTCACGACCACCATTGTTCCTCCGGAGAACCTGACCGACAAGACCATCACCCTGCGGGCGATTTCCGAATGGCTGGTTTGCGAGGAAATTTGTGTTCCGGGCTCAGCCGAATTGACTCTTGATCTTTCGGTAGCGGCTACGGCGGTCTCCGCCAATGAGGAGTTGTTTCGCAAGTTTCGTGACCAAATTCCCTCCGCCGAACCCCCGCCGTACGCCCTGACGTGGCGGCGTGATGGCGGCCAGTTAACTTTGAAGGTTGAAGGTTTGGAGGGAGTCGGCGAGGTGGATGTGTTTCCGCTCCCGGTCGAGGGCCAACTGGTCAACCACCCGATGGGAGGGGTGGTCACTGATGGCGTGACCACCGTGACCCTGGAGACTTCCGGGGACTTGCGTGGCGTGTTGGTAGTGGAAACCGCCGCCGGGCGCAGGGGCTGGTTTGTGTCCTCAGGCGAAGCCATCGCAGCTTCCGATAATCCGCCTTCCGCTGCAACGGATCGGGCAACGCCCGACCGGCCAGGCTTTCAAATCCGAAGTCCGCAATCGCAAACTTCCCTGGCGATGGCTTTGTTTTACGGATTTCTTGGCGGATTGATTCTCAATCTTATGCCCTGCGTCCTGCCCGTGATTTCGCTCAAGATCTTTGGATTTATCCGACAAGCGGGGGAAAAACCGGGAAAAATTTTTCGGCATGGATTGGCCTTTGTGGCGGGGATATTTCTCTGGTTTCTGGGGCTTGGGGTCATCGTGGTGGCTCTGAAGGCGGCCGGCAGCGAGGTGACGTGGGCCTTCCAATTCCAGAACCCCTGGTTCAATCTCGTCATCGCCAGTATTGTCTTTGTCTTCGCTCTGAATCTATTTGGCGTCTTTGAGATCGTCCTACCCGGGCGGACGAATACCGCCTTGGACGGCGTTTCGTCTGGGGACGGATATGCGGGGTCATTCGCTCAGGGTCTTTTCGCCACCCTGCTGGCGACGCCCTGTACAGCGCCCTTTTTGGGCACTGCTCTGGGGTTTGCCTTCAGCCAGTCGGCGATGGTTATTCTGGTCATGTTCGCGGCGGTGGCGTTCGGCATGGGACTACCCTATCTTCTGCTCTCGGCCCGTCCCGGTTGGATGAAAATGCTTCCGAAGCCGGGAGCCTGGATGGAGAGAATGAAACAATTCATGGGCTTTCCGCTGCTCGCGACCTTGCTTTGGTTGCTCTATGTTCTGGGAAACCAAAAGGGACTCGAAGGGGTCATCTGGGCCGGGAGTTTCCTGCTCTGCCTGGCCCTCGCCTGTTGGATTTATGGGGCTTTTTGCGGGCCCCTCTCCTCGGGCAAAACCCGCATCGTTTCGATTGTTCTCATCTTTCTCATTGTCGGATGGGGTGGAAAATATTTTTTGGCAGGAAAATTTGCCGCCTCCCAGCGGGTCGAATCGGTGGGGAACGACGCAGGCGGTATTGCCTGGCAACCCTTTTCAGAAAAGGCCCTGGCGGCCCTCCTCGCCGAAGGGAAACCGGTATTTTTGGATTTCACGGCCGACTGGTGTATTTCCTGCAAGTACAATGAGCGCATCGCCATCAATGTGCCGGCGGTGCGGGAGTTGATCGCCGCAAAGGGCATCGTGCCGGTCAAGGCGGATTGGACCAACGCCAACCCGGAGATCACCGCCGCTTTGAAAAAATTCGGCAGGGTCGGAGTGCCATTTTACGTCATCTATCCGGCTGGTCGTCCAGAGGATCCGATCACCCTGCCGGAGATTCTTACTGAGAACATTGTCCTCGATGGTCTCCGTCGGGCCACCCAGTAGCCGACAATCCGAGAGGGGTTACGGATAGATCCGCTTGTTGTTCCAGGTGTAGTAGAGAAAAATTTTCAAATTCTCGGGATCGGCGTAGAGACGGAAAAGCTCGGGAGCGCCGCGGGAGATTCGTCCCCGGAAGAACACCGTCCCGTCGGCGATGCCGCCAGGCCCGAACCAAGGGGCGGCGCTGTTCGGCGGAGCGAGAAGTTGCCTCGGGATAGGCGAGGCCCGTTCCATTCCGGCGTAGGGCGCGAGGTAGGCCTCGAACGCCGGTTTCTTCAGCGTAAAGGCCGCATAGATGCCCGCCGATAAACCGCTCCACGCATAGCATTGCATTTCCTTGGCATCTTGGGGGAGCGGGGTCAGGCCGGACTGGACCAAAATGCGGGTGGCTGTGACCAGATAGGGGTTTGCCGGGGCGGATTCCTCCTCTTCGGCAGTGTCCTCTGCCAAAGTGGCGGAAGAAGTCAGCAAGAAGCCTGCCAATACCGGGAGGAGGAAAGCGAGGGGCTTCATTTTTTAAGCTTATTGTTGATGGTTGTGGCGGGGAAATCATCGCTGCGGAAGGGGCCCGCCGGCAGGCCCGCCGCATTGTAAAGATTGCCTGTCGGATTATTGGCCCAGGCGTAGCGCACCGCGATCGGTGAGGGCACTTTGTCCGACCAGACCAGGACCGAATCCCCGTCGATTTTGGCGTCGGCCCAGACCCATTGGCGGTCTTCCCCGCAAATGGCAAATCCCTCAATCTCGCTTTCGGGGCTGTTACGCACCAGAGGGGAGGTTGTGTTGTTGGAGCTTTTCAGGATCTGATTGGCCGGAACGGGGGTGGCAACCAAGGCTTCGGTGGAGGGTGAGAACTTTACCCGGATCTTGCTTTTCTCGACTGCCGCGGCTTCAAAAACAGGTCCGGAGAAGGGGATGTTTTTTCCATAGTCCTTGGCGAGGGCAATCTTCGCGAGGCGTTCGCCGACGTCCTTTTTATTGCGGGGGTGGATGTCCTCGGTTTCCCCAAGATCAATCAGAATCGCCTGGCCGGTTTGAGGAAGTTTGAGGGTGGAGGACTGGGCCTCACGGAGTTCCGCCCAAGCACTCTCGCCAGGTTGAGGGGGCTTCGCGGTGAAATTGGCCAACTGGCAAAAATAGAAGGGGAGATCCTTCTGGTTCCATTGCTTGCGCCAGTCCGCGATCAAGAGAGGAAAAGCGATGCGGTACTGCCAGGCGCGTCCCGAATTGGATTCGCCCTGATACCAGATGACACCGCTGATGGCGTAGGGGACGAGGGGATGAATCATGGCGTTGAAAAGATATCCCGGGACGTGAGGTGAATTTACCGGGGCCGTTGGCGGGCGGGGTACGGCGGCGGCTTCAGTGTCGGAGAGGGCGGGAAGTTCATATTCCGCCTTGGCCATCCATGGGTTGCCAAGCGGGAGGGGACCGGTGGCCGGAGCTTTGGAAAAAGTCGCCGGTCCGACGGGTTCGTAAACCCGGAGGGCGAGGATGTTTTTGCCCTCTTTGACGAGTGCGGCGGGGACGGTGAAGGCCGGTCCCTTCCGTACCCAATTGCGTTCCGGCAGGGATTGAAAAGTGGTTTCTGTGAGAAGCTTGCCATTCCAGTAAACGCTTTCATAACCATCGAGAGAACCCAAATTCAATGGGAGGGGTTTGTTGGCGCGAGGAGCCGGGATTTCGACCTCCCGGCGCAACCAGACCGCCCCGGCGGCTGGCAATCCGGAGGCAATGAGCCTGCCAGGCAGGTTGACGGGGATCCATCCGGTGGAGGACACCTCGGGAGCGGCAAAGAGCGTGACGTCCGCAACGGGCCGGTCGGCCCGCTTGGTTTTTTGGATCCAAGCGCCGAAGGCTTCCACGAAGGCTGTTTTGCGTTCTGGAAAAGATTTCACATCTTCCCAGATCCGTTCCCGGGCGGCCTTCAGGTCGGGCACACTGTCTAGGGCGGCGGGGCTCGTCCACGACTCGGAGGGCGTTCCTCCCCAACTGGTGTGAATGATGCCGACGGGAACCTGCAGTTCCTTTTGGAGGGATTTTCCGAAGAAATAGCCAACGGCGGTGAATGCGGAAGAAGTCTCAGGGGAGGCGGCGACCCAGGAGCCGGTGACGTCTGGGAGTGGGGTGTCGGAGGTGGCCCTGGTGACGAGAAACTGGCGCAGGAGGGTGTTGGTCGAATTCGCAATTTCTTTGTCTGCATCGATGACATTGGCGAGCGGAAAATCCATGTTCGATTGACCAGAGGCTACCCAGACTTCCCCAACGACGACGTCGTCAATCGAGATCTTATTTTTCCCTTCGATCACCATCTCAAAGGGACCCGGGCCGCTTTTTTGCAAATCGAGAGCGGCTTTCCATTTGCCATCGGCCCCCGTGGTGGCTTTGACAGTTTGGCCATCAAGAGTTATGGAAACCGATTCCTCCGGATCGGCGGTGCCCCAGATGGGAACGTTGGCCGTTTTTTCCAAAACCATGTGGTCGGAAAAGATGGCGGGGACGGTGATATCCGCCGGAGCGGAGGTGAATGCAGGCAGCAAAAAAATGGCTGCGAGGAGGGGAGCAAAGGAGGGCTTCATAAATTCCAAGATATTGAATAATTGAATGGCGGGAATCTTATTCGCGCCCGAGTTGTTGAATCCAATTGGTGTATCCTTCGCGGCCATTGAAGGAACGAAGAATGCCTTTTTTGTCGAGAATCCAAACCGAGGGCAGGGCATTGATCCCGAGGGAACGGGCGACGGGACTTTCCCACCCTTTGCCATCAAAGTAGGTTGGCCAGGAGCGGGGCAGGTTGCTGAGCCGTTGGTCCAGAGCCTTTCGGTCGGTGTCGAGGCTGATCGTCACGACTCGCAGGTTTTGCTTGGGCATTTTTTCCCATTGGTGCCGAAACTCGCGCAGCCAAAGCAGGCAATGGGGGGATTCCGCGGACCAGAAGATGATGACGACGACGTTGCCGCGGAGGGCAGGAAGGTCAATGGGGCCGGCCTGGATGGAGGAGAGCTTGAGTTCGAGCGGGCGTCCGAGCCGGTCCAGGCGTTTAAAATCGTCGGCGATGCGGTGTTTGAGCGCTTCCTCCCGGGTCAAACGCAAGGCTTCCTCAAGCAGGTTGCGTTTTTGGTTGGGCACATCGTCGCAAAGCGTGGCGGCCTCGACCAGGAGGCGGGGACCGCGGCGATCGCCCGGGTAGGTGACGGTGAAGGTACGGGCGGCGCCGATGATGCCGTCGCGCATGCGATTGGAGTATCCGATCTGGCTCTGCATATAGAGCGAGACGCGTTGGAAGGCCGCATTGGCCCGCTCTTCCCTGGAGATGCCGGGAGTTTTTTCAAGGGTTGCGAGGAGGCGCAAGGCCTCGTCCACCTGGGCAGGAGAGTTGCTCATCTTGCCTTGCGCAGCCAGGAGGGCTGCGAGCCGAAGTTGGGCATCAAAGACTTGCGGACTCGTCGGGTAGCGGGCCAGAAATGTCTCGACCGCCTTGCGTTGTTTGACGAAATGCGAACGGGCTAAAATATTGGCTTCCTCGCGACTGGTGGGTTTCTTTTTTGGGCCGGCGTCCAAAGCGATGATCGCCTTCCACTCCTCAGTGGGCCCGGCGAGGAGCGGTCCGGGAAGGACGACCATGGCAAGCACGGCAAGGAAGGGGCGGATCACGGGATGTCTTCGGTGGAAATCGTTGTGTAAATGGCGCGGTGGTCGCTGCCCACATCCCAGAACGGCGCATCCACGATCCCCCCCTTGTCGGGAACGATCTCCGGTTCCAGGGCGCGATTGACCATGAGGTAGTCGATGCGCGAGTAACTGTCCGCGGCCTTCCAGAAATGAGTCCAGAGTTCCCCCCGGCTATCCGCGAGATTGAGCGCTTGGAGGTGGGTGGCGGATCCCCGGCGTCCGACAATGGTGCGGATCGGATATTCGTTCTTCGAATCATTGAAATCGCCAAAAACGAGAAGGTTGGTTTCCGGGGTGTCCTGGAGAATGTGCATCACATGATCGCGGAGGAACCAGGCTTCCTTGGCTCTCATTTCGGCTTCGTCGTACACGGGAACGGGACGGCGAGATTTGAGGTGGGTTCCGACGCAACGCAGGCGGTAGCCGGTGGGGAACTCGACGGTCACATCAAGAATGCCACGGTTGAAACGGGCCATTCGGCCATTGATCGGAATCGGAATGTCGCCGCGGGAATCCCGGCTGACGATGGGGAAACGGCTCAGGAGACAGAGGTGACGGGTCTCATCGGCCCCTTGCATCCATTCCTTGTGGGGGTATACGAGGCCGACGGCCTTGAGGCGTTTCTGGAGATCTTGAAGGTCCGCCTCATCTCCCATCTCGATGAGGCCGAGGATATCCGGCTGGATGGTCTTGATGACATTGACGACAGCTGCAATTTCGTCGTCGGGCTTCGGGGAATTTTTGCGGGGTTCGTCGTTCACCGTCCGAGTCATCTTGAGATAGTTTCTGACGTTATAGGCGGCAAAAATGATCTCCTCCCCCTTGAGGTTGGGGAGAAAAAATCCGAGAGCAATCAGTCCCAGCGGGACTCTGCGCAAGATGGGGATGCGCAAGGAGAGGATCAGGAAGGCTGGTGAGGTTGCTTCTCCGCAGGTTCCTTGATCTTAATATCGGCCGTGGATTTTTTTACCTCGCGCTCAAATTCGTCGCGGGCCTTCTTAAATTCCCCCAGGCTTTGACCGACGCCCCGGGCGAGTTCAGGCAATTTCTTTGCTCCGAAGAGGAGCACGACAATGAGAACAATGAAGATGGTTTCCGGCCAACCGGGCATACCGAGGGCGAGTGGGAGCGTCATAATGATGAAACTACAACAAAATGTGGGAGTTGCAAAGAAAAGTCGGAGGATTTCCTTTTTCTACGCCAAGCTGGATTCGATGTGAGTGAGAATTTTTGGCCGTCCCTCCCGGGTGACTGCCGAACTGACGAGGTAGTCCGGTGTGCCGTCGCATACCGCATTGAGACTTTCCAAAAAGGTGGTGATATTGCGCTCCAGAGCTCTGGGTTTCAACTTGTCGGTTTTGGTGAAGATGAGGGCAAAAGGGACCGAGCGACCGGCGAGCCAGTGGAGAAACTCCAGATCAATCGCCTGCGGGCTGAGACGGGAGTCGATGAGGACAAAGACGCCGCGGAGGTTTGGGCGGTGCTCGAGATACCCGGCGATGGCCTTGCTGAACTCTTTCCGGTCCCGTTGCGACACCTTGGCATATCCATAGCCAGGCAGGTCCACCAGATTCCATTTTCCGTTGATGAGGAAGAAGTTGATCAATTTCGTCTTCCCGGGAGTGGCGGACACTTTGGCCAGTCCCTTTTGACTGGTGAGCATATTGATCAGTGAGGATTTCCCCACATTGGATCGACCGATAAATGCGACCTCGGGCCGATCCGTCTCGGGACAGGACATCAAATCAGGAGCGCTGATTTCAAATACGGCGGAATGGATATTCATTTTTTGCAAAGCAGGGCGCCAATCGAAATGAAGCGCAACGGATAACGGGCGGGATCGGCAGCGAGCCGATCTTTGATCCGGGAATAGATGCTGTCCAAGGTCTCAGCATTTCGGAGGTCAGCGGGCAGGGCGGCGGCGAGAATCGATTCCGAAAAGGCCCGCAGAAATCCTGTGTAGGACGCGGCCCACGCGTTCGCGTCCCCGGCTTCGTTCAAGGCCGCGTTAAACGGGACCGGAGACTCCCGGGTGTCCGTCGCTTCGATCCGAAACGCGGAGTTCTCGTCCAGAGGTGCGATCAGTTCTTCAAGGGTTCGAAAATAAATAGGGAAAACGAGATCCTCATAAACGCGGTGGGGGATGAGCCCTGCATCGACGCTGTCGAGGAGCCCATCGCTGAGGGCATCGTAGATTCCATGGCTGGTCGAGACTTTGTCGTTTCGCCCGTAAACCTGCACCAGCAACCGCCCACCACTGACGAGTTCATCCGCCCGCGCTGCAAAAAACTTTTCCAAGTCCGCCGCGGCTTGGAGGCGATAGGGGATTTGTTCGTTTTCGGTGACGCCGACGCCCTCGCGCGGCGCGCACGGTCCCGGGGGCATGGGCAGGATGAAATGCGGCAGGGCCGCGGCCGGTTTGGTCTCAAGGAACCCAAGGGCGTTGAACGTCGTGGCGACATGCAGGCTGCCGGGCGGGACGAGCGGACCGTAGGCGGAACCGCCGATGGCTCCTGTGAAGACGTTCGCTTCGGAAATGGCGGGGTCTCCGTCCGGGAAAAGATTGGCGAAGAGTTGGTTGAAATCATTGGTCGGAAGGTCGTCAAAGAAATACCAGACCGGCTGGTTCGACACGGTCCGAAATCGTCGAATGATCCGACTGGCGGCATGGATGGCATTGCTGCCCTCGGAAGTTCCGATATCCAGGCAATGGAGAGATTCTCCCGGCGCGAGGGCGATCTGCGCCACCGCTTCCTCGATCCAGGGCAGAAACGCATCCATGGCGGCGCGTTGAGCGGAGGAATGGGAGTTATAGAACCCGTCGCCTTTCATTCCGGTTGTTGTGGGCATGGTGATTTATTTATTTGGAGTGTCGGATCAGAGATCAAGCGAAGTTCCGATGGCAGGGAGGTGGAGAGTCATTCCCGCTGCGGCGAAGGTTTCCCGGGCGGCGGCATGATCGATCTTGATCCAAGGGAAGGTGTCGTAGTGGACCCCAACCACAGTGGAGCATTTGAGGAGCTTTGCAGCCCGGACGGCGTCAGCGGCCCCCATGGTGAAATTATCACCGATCGGCAAGACCGCAAATTTGAGGTCAAACTCCTCCGCGATCAAGGTCATGTCGAGGGTGAGGGCGGTGTCGCCTGCGAAATAGAAACTGCCCTCGGCATTGCTGACCACAAACCCGCCGGGATTGCCGCCATTGGAACCGTCTGGGAGCTGGCTCGAATGCTGGGCGGTGACATATTTGACCTGGCCAAAATCAAATGTCCACGATCCGCCAAGATTCATGGGGTGAGTTTTTTCCAGCCCTTGCTTGCTCAACCAGGTGATGATTTCAAAATTAGAAACGACCGTCGCTCCCGTCTGCTTGGCGAGCGAGATCGCATCTGCGATGTGGTCGTCGTGTCCATGGGAAATTAGCATGGCGTCGGCGACGATTTGGTCGAAGGCGACGGATGCGGCCAGCGGGTTTGGCGTGATGTAGGGATCGAAGACGAGCGTCTTGCCCGCGGTTTCGACTGCGAAACAGGAATGGCCGTAATTAGTTAATTTCATAGGATGGTGATTGGTGGAGGTTGGAGTTGTATTGAAAGCGCCCGGGACCGATTGGGCAAGGATGAGGTCAGCGACTTAGAGTAAATCCCCTACCGCCTTCGGGGAGGGGAGTCCCCACGCTTTCCAGTGTTTCAGATAAGCGTCCCTGGGCATTACGACATAATGGGGATTGGCGTCGGCGCTCAGCCAGCGAATCAGATTGAGTAGGGAGGATTTTGGCATCACGGTACATCCCGCCGAGGTGCGGTTCGGGCCTCGTTGAATATGAAAAAAGATGGCACTGCCGGCATCGGGCACGGGGGGATCGGCGTTATGGCGGATTTCGACCAACCAGCGGTGGGGCGGGTCATTCAAACGCATGCGTTGTTTGGCAAACCAGGGTGGGGGATTTTTGGGATCGACGACGACGTGTTGGTTGTACTGGGGGTGGGCGGAATCATCGATCCAGGCGTCCGCCTCCGTGATGGTATGAAAGGGGAACTTCGCACCGGAGGGCAGAGCCTCATCGTAGGTATAAATTCGGCCAATGGCGAAGACGCCCGCCGGCGCCCGTTTGTCGCGTTCGCGTTTTTGAAGTCCGGGTTCATTCGTGCCGAGGACGCCGC
The DNA here is from genome assembly GCA_937890535.1 of uncultured Spartobacteria bacterium. GTDB lineage: Bacteria > Verrucomicrobiota > Verrucomicrobiia > Chthoniobacterales > Terrimicrobiaceae > CAMASH01. The sequence goes on along the minus strand of CALBXK010000069.1, from coordinate 4,221 downwards.
GCCCCCACGCGAGCCCATTTTTTCCATACATAACCCGCCACGGCGGAGAGACCGATTTCCAGCTCTGCCCGCTGCGCTCAAAGAGCTGCATCTTTCCCTCCGAGGAATTCCAGTCCGGCGCGATGGAAACCGCCAGTTGGGAGACCGAACGATCCAGGGCGGGGGCGGATGTTCCTGCCATCACCAGCAGGATGGCCGCCGCCAGCCAGGCATTTCCCTCGATCGGCATATCAGACGGGGAGCGAGAGCTGCGGGTCAGGCCCAATCGCCATCAGCGGCCGCGTCAGCCAGGGTCGGATAGGTGTTGAACACGGTCAACAAACCGGCGACCTCAAAGAGTTGCTGCACCTGCGGGGTCAATCCGATGAGCCCAAAGCGGCCTCCCACGCGGGAGACTTCCTGGGCGGGAACAATGATGGCCCGGATGCCCATGCTGGCCACAAAGGTGGTCTTGGCGAAATCGATCACCAGGGAACGCGCCCCTTCGTTGATCCGGTTCACCGTAAACTGTTGAAAAGCTTCGGCTCCGGTGTGGTCGATCCGGCCTTCCACGGCGATGACGAGAATGTTGCCTTCCTGGCGTTCAGTGATTTCCATGACGATCAAATAATCAGAGTCAATGCGAGGCGACAAGCTCGGCCTCCAAGACCAGTTTCGATCGGACGCATCTTCGAAAGTTGCAAACCGAGATCCTGACCGCCGGGAGACAGGTTAGCCGAAGGCGAAAGAGAAGCGTCTAAAGCCTCGCCCGTTTTTGGTTTCTCTGCGCGTTTTGCAGTTTTCAGGCATGCGCCCTTGCCGACGGGTTTTCCCGAATATGGCTTGACGTACACACGTGGCATGTGTATATATTTCCTATGGAAATATTGAAAGAAACTAGGGTGTTCATGAACGGGTCGAGCCAGGCGGTGCGGATTCCGAAAGACTTTCGCTTTCGGTGCGACGTCGTGTATTTGAAGAAAGTTTCCGGCGGGGTGCTGATGGTTCCCAAGGAGCGGCGTTTTGAAGCGATGCGGAATTCCTTGTCGGAGTTCACAGGGGATTTCATGGAAGAGAGGAGCCAGGGGGCCTTGGAAAAGCGGCCGGGTTTGGAATGAAATACATGCTCGATACCAACATCTGCATCGAGATCATCCGGCGGAGGTCTGTCAGCGCGGTCGAGCAATGCGAGGCGCACGCGGAGGATGGCATCTGCCTTTCGGCAATCAGTTATTCGGAATTGCTCTTCGGGTGCGAAAAGTCCTCACATCCCGCAGCGAACCGTCATGCGCTGGAGAAGTTCCTGAGCCCGTTCCAGGTTTTGGACTTTCCCGCCGCGGCCGGGCAGGACTACGCTAAGCTCAGGGCAAGTTTGGAAAAACAGGGGCGGATCATCGGTCCCAACGACCTATTAGTTTCGGCTCACTGCCTTCATTTGAAAAGCACGCTGGTCACCAATAAGGAGCGGGAGTTCCGTCGCGTTGCGGGGCTGCGGGCCATCAATTGGCTGTGAGGCGATTAATGCCATTTGCCATTTGGGTCAGTCAACAATTCCATTGCTCCGGATGATATTTCGTTCCTGCTCTGTGCGATGAACGGGGATGCCACGCATCTCGTGACCTACGATTCTCATCTGGCGGATGTCGGGCTGTTTTACACGGACTTTGATACGGTGTCGCCGACTGGATTTCTTCTGGTATTGAGAAGGGAAGAACCCTGATTGTTATTTTTCTTCCGGGTCCGAGCGGTCCGTTGTGCCGCGGGATGAAGTAGGAAGCTGGCGATCGGCGATGAAGCAGGAGACGACGGCATATTCCTTCGCAAGCCCCCCGGGCCGTATTTCGCAAATTTGGTTCACCAGCATATTGGCGTCGTAGAGGTTCCACCCCGCCTCCGAAATCCAGACGGTCATGTCTGCGACGGCGCTTCGGGTTGCCGTCTCAAAATTCGTGCCCACTCCCAGGCTGGCCCGACCACTGGGAGTCTGATAGCGGGGAACTTTCAGGTTTTGCGCCTTGCAGAGCTCAACCTGAATCGTTGCCGAACCGGAGATTTCGAGTCCCCCGCCGGCCAATTCCCCGTGTCCCTGGGCGGCGTGCATATCGCCAAGATAAAGCATTCCCCCGGGATGGGAGACGGGAAGCCAGAGCGCCGAATCCTCGGTGAGATCAGGGTGGTCGATGTTTCCTCCATGATCGCTGACCAGAAGCGATGAGATTGGCGGGTGATCGAGTGACGCGGTTGCGATGCAGCCAAGGAAGGGAGCGGTTGGGATGACGACCGGTTTGTCTCCCAGAGGATTTGTCAATCGGGCCTTTCCCTTGTGAACATCCCAAAGATACATGTGGGCAGGTTTTCCGGCCGGGGTGTCCGGCAGGAGGGCATCAGGAAGAAACCCATGATCCGGAGCCAGAAGTGTCCGGGCGATTCTTCGGTTCGGTGCGATCCGAAGGAAGTGTACCCGGAGTGCGTCACCAGGAAGTGCGCCCTCGATGGCAATGGGACCATATACCGGGTTGCCCAGCTTGGAGGAACCTTGTTCGAACAGAGAGTCCGGAAGCGATTGGAGATCCGGACCGAGGCCATCAGAATCGGGGAGTTCAACCGTTAGTGTCTCGCCCGGATGAATGCGACGGACCGGAGGCCTGTTGGCGATGTCGTGGCAATAAACGGGCTTCACCTCGGGGATCATTGCGGAGATATTCTGTTGGGTCGATTCTGGCGGACTCCTATTGGTCCGACATCTGTTTTTCGTATTCCCTTGCCGCCTCCGGGAGGCTGAGATTTCTTTCCAAGGCCCGGGTGATAAAAGATTCCCGTTTTTCGATTTTGGCAGCAAGCGCAAGGGTCTCTTGAACTCTACTCCTAGGGATGATGACAACTCCGTCATCGTCGCCGGCGACAAAATCCCCCGGTTGGACGGTGACTCCCGCACAGTGAATGGTGCCCCCCCAGCCGCCCAATTGGTCATGGGTGCCGGAACGTGGGGAGATTGAGGTGGCATAAACCGGGAAATCTCTTTGCCGCATTTCTTCCACGTCCCGCACCGCGCCATCAATGACCGCTCCAGCAATGCCGCGTTGTTTGGCCCTCAGACTGATCAATCCTCCCATAAGAACGCCGTCGGGATAAGATTCGCCATCGGTGACGAGCACATCGCCGGGTTGGGCTTTTTCAATCGCCTCTTCCATGGCCCAGGTCGCTCCGGGATAACATTGGACGGTAAAAGCCGGACCCCAGAGTGGCAGGGCCACCACCGGGCGGATGTAGGAACGCAGGGTTTGGAATTTCAGACCGATTTGAGTGAGGGCGTCGCTGAGATTGGCCGAGGGCGGGACGGCGGAATCTCGAATAATTTTCTGTTCGGGAGTTTCAGTGGATGGGTTCATGGGTGTGTCTGCGGTTGGTCAACGCGACCGTCGTCGGTTGCGTCAGGGGTTTCGTTTTTCAGGCTGTTGAGAAGAAAGCGCAGGTCAAAGGCGCCGCCGACAATGACGACGAAGGTGAAAAGAATGCTGAGGATGGCGTTCCCCAGGCAAAACCAGAAGATGAACGGCGACCAGAAGCCAATTTCAGGGGAAAATTCCATGTGTGTTTCTTCGTCTCCTAAGCGGGGTCGGAGGTTTGATTCATTTCGCGCACGGCTTTTCCCAAATCCCAGAATTTGGTTTCCTTGCGAGACATCAGGGAGAGGATGACGAGTGCGGTAATGGCGAGAACATAGGTGCCGAGGCCGGTGGTTTCGGCTTTGAGCGGATAGATCCAGTCTTCCGAGAGATAAACCCGCCGCGCAATCAGGTCGGTAATGGGCAGCGTGACACAAATACCCACGGCGACGTAGGCTCCGAAGGTATTTGCCCGTTTCCAATACATGCCAAAGAGGACAATGATTCCAGTGCCGCCGATGATATTGGCACAGAGCCAGAGATACTCCCAAATCGGAAGGGTGGGTTCGTACCAGAGGCCGAAAAGGAAAAACCCGATACAAAGAATCACTATAGTCACCCGAACGGCCCGGATGTGAGCCTTGGGTTCGAGCGGGTGTTTTAAGAATGGGCAAATACAGTCATTGATGATCGAGGTGGACCAACTCAGTAGATATTGGTCCGTGGTGGAAACGTCGGCCCAGAGAAGTCCGCAAAGCAGAAATCCCATCAAGACCGGCGGAACGATTTGAGAAAGGAAGGCCGGGGTGGCCATACTGGCCCATTGTCCGGCTGGAATGCCATTTTGGGTTTCGAG
>CALBXK010000068.1 GCA_937890535.1 uncultured Spartobacteria bacterium | reverse complement strand
AGAATCGATCCGAAAAACCACCAAATCCGTAGGCGTGGTATCCGCATTGGTGATTTGGACCACCGACCCGGGGACATAATTGTAGGTCGTGCCACTGAGGGTGAAATTTCCCGCGTTGACGTGCCGTGCCGTCAGCACCCAATAGCCGCCGTTGTATTCTCCGAGATAAATTCCGCTGGCTCCATTCATCGCACCCACGTAATCCCATCCCCCGCCGGCATTGGTCCCGGTGGTGTTGATGGTGCCATCCACCCCGGAAATGACCACCGCACGGGCGACTGAAATGCTGATTAGGATCGAGGTCAGAATTCTAAAAGTCATATTTTTACTTTTTTGAGAGGCTGGCAAAATGTAGCAGGAAATATTCCCAAAAGCGAGAATTTTTCCACGGGGCGCCCTAACCTCATTCTGGCCCAGCGCTGTTCGGCCTCCTGGGAGCCCCCTTCCGGACTTTTGGAGGTCCCGATGGAAAAATTACGCCTGCGCCGGCATCCATCCCAGGGCAAAAAGGCGGACCGTGACTCCGCCCCGGAGCGGTTTCATTTCGAGCTTTTCAATCTCGGGTTCGGTGCCGGCCACCGTCGCAATTTCATCCGCCATCGCGATCTCCAGGTCGGAAATTTTCTGGCGAAGGGAGTCGGCGGATTTTTCCGCTGTGCCCACATCCGATCCTTCCTTCATGGAACGCCCCAAACCGCGCGCCGCCGTGGTCGCCTTTCCCAGGGTTCGAGCGCTCAGCGCCTTTCGCCCCATCAGAGCCCCGAATACGGTCGCGCCAATCGAAATCAAGGTCTGCAAACGGGCCTGCGTAGCCTGACCTTTTTGAGTGTCCACGCTAGCCTCGGCGCGGACCAGCCGGGCCTGCAAGGTGGCGGTTTTGGCGGCGTATTTTTCACGCAAAGCCTGCGCCTCCGCATCCCGTTTCTCACGCAGGTTCAGTGCCAGCCGAGCCTTAAATTCCCCCTCGGTTTCTCCGGAGGCGGAGGTTTTCTTCAGGGCCGGACAACGAAAAATAGTCATTGTCTGATTCGAGATCAAAGAAGATTTGAAGGTTTTTTCCCATTCCCCGTAGCTCTTGGGCTGAGCCGCGGCGGAGGACAGGTCTTCAAATTCCACTCCGCTTTCGGGAACCTTACTCAAAGCACTCAATGTGACCAGGGACTCCTCCGCGTTCGACCAGTCGGCGCCATCGACTCCGTCCGGCACCGGGACCGCCAGAAAGACCTCGCGGGTCTCGTCCACACCCAGTCTTTTATTTCGAAACTGCACGACTCCGGCACCCACCAGGCGGGGGCGATAAACGAACGTTCCCCTCTCGGCGGGAAAAAAGACCTGGGGAACATCCGGAGACAAGGTCGGTCGCTGCGCCAACACCTTGAGGGGTGAGGATTCCAGTGCCCGTCCAGAAAGCGAAGGCTCCAAGGCCTTCCTGACCGCCTGGCGTCCGGCCATCAGGGTTTTGATTTGATCCTTCACCAAGGGGCCCCGCAAGTAACTCATCGTCCAACGGGTTTCAAAGATGGTAGGACCCTCGTCATGCACATTGTGCATCAGAAAAATCCGATTCCCCAACCCGGCCAGGACTGACTCCATGGCGCTGCGGTCGAATTTTCCCCCGGCAGCAACTCCCTGCAATCCATCCAACACCCGGGCCTTATCCCGCTCGGTCTGCAGGCGGCCAATGAACCAAGTGCCGGCATTCGAGAGCGCTTTGTAGTCCAGATCGACGGGATTCTGGGTGGCAAGTACCACGCCGACGCCGAAGGCCCGGGCCTGCTTGAGCATGGTGAGCAAGGGGAGCTTTGACGGCGGGTTGGCCGTCGGAGGCAGGTATCCGAAAATTTCGTCCATGTAGAGGATCGCCCGCAAACTCGTCGTGCCACTCTGGGTGCGCGTCCACGCCAGCATTTCGTTAAGAAGGAGCGAAACAAAAAACATCCGCTCGGAGTCATCCAGGTGGGCAATGGAAAAAATTGCGAGGCGGGGTTTGCCCTCCGGGGTGTACAAAAGGTTTCCCACATCGAGAGCCTCCCCTTTCTGCCAGGCGGCAAACCCCGGGGCGGCCAGCAGGGCGTTGAGCGCCATGACCAATTCGAAGCGTTCCTTGGCGGGATAGAAAACCTCCAAATCCAGGACACCGATTTTTGAGAACGGGGGGTTCTGAATGAACCCAATGATATCGGAAAGAGTCAAATTTCGACCCGCCGTCCATTCCTGGGTGAAAATCGATGATAAAAGAAGAAATTCCCGACTTTTGACCGGATCCGCCTCGATCTTGAGCAACCCAAGCAAACTAGCCACCGCGGTCTGCACCCGGTCGGCTACGACCTCGCTCTCGGCGCTCTTCGGCGCATCGAAGGACGCCATGACATTGACCGGAATCCCGCTGCTGCTGCCCGGGGTATAAATGGCCATGTCCACTTTCTCGCGCAACTTGCGAATGCGGTCCGGCCCCTCGCCCCACTTTGCGAGCCCGTCCCGCCAAAACTCCGCCTGCTGAGCCGCATAGGCGTCCGGGTCCAGTTCCTTGCGGCGGGCATCCTCCTCGTTAATCCAGGGACGAAAATCTTCGCCCCGCAGTTCGGGAAACGTCAACAAGAGGTTCCCCAAATCGCCCTTGGGATCGATCAGGATCGCCGGCACTCCGTCGATGGCCGCTTCCTCAAGCAGAGCCAGACAAAGACCGGTTTTCCCACTCCCCGTCATCCCCACACAGACCGCATGGGTCAGCAAATCCCGCGAATCGTACAACAGGGGCACATCCGTGGGTTGCTTTTTTTGGGGATCGAAAGGTCGTCCGAGATAGAACGCGCCGAGTTTTTCAAAGACGGAGGGGTCGAGGGACATGTCGTCCATTGTCACAAAATTCCGGGCCTTGGCGAGATTTCCTCTTGCAGAAATTCGCAGGCTGCGTTTCCTCAAGTGCCTACCGATGACCTCCCGATTCCGCACCCTGCTTTTGTTGCTTGTCCTGACCGCGCCGGTACTCGCCGCCAGCGAGCCGGAATACATCATCGTCAGTGGGGGCCCGTCGCTCCAGGAATGGGAAAAATACAAGGGAGCCCCCCACGATCGGTGGTGGGGAAACTTCATCCGGTCCGCCCGGGTACGCATCCAGCAACTCCGCAAGGAACACGGCCCCAAGGCCCGCATCACCTGGCTGGTCTATAAACCCGCCTACGACCGCCGCAACAATCGACAGGATCATGCCGACCTCATCGGCAATATCGTCAGTGTTCGCGACAAATACGGAGTCAACCTCGTCTTCTTCGACCGCACCGATCAGCTCATCAATTATTTGAACCAAGGCCAGCCCCGGCATCAGATCAAGATCGCCAATTTTGAGTTCTTCGGACACTCAAACCGGGCCTGCTTTATGTTCGACTACAGCAACGAAATCGACAGCGCCTCCAAGGTCTGGCTGCATGAGGATGACTTGAAAAAAATCCGCCGCGGCCTCTTCACCCGAAAGCCCTTCATCAAGAGTTGGGGCTGCCACACCGGGGAAAGTATGAGCGGAAAATGGAGGGCCGCCACCGGCAAAAAAATGATCGGAGCGGTGGGGAAAACCGACTATGCCGACGGCCACGAGACCGGGTGGATCCCGAAGCTCAGTTCGGGATCCCGTTGGGGCGGATAGTCCGACATATCGATTTTAGTAAACCAAAAATGACCATGCCCAAACCCACTCTCAACATCGGAATGATCGGTTACAACTTTATGGGCAAAGCGCACTCGAATGGGTGGCGCCAGGCTCCGAAGTTTTTCGACCTCCCCGCCGATGTGAACCTCCACACCATCTGCGGCCGCACCAAAAAGAGCGTGGAAGCTGCCCGCAAGCGCCTCGGATGGCAAAACGCGTCCACGGATTGGAAGTCGGTCGTGCAAGATCCCGCCATCGATGTCATCGACGTCTGTACCCCCAACGACAGCCATTGCGAGATCGTCCTTGAGGCCGCCCGCCACGGCAAGGCGATCCTCTGTGAGAAACCGCTCGCGCTCAATGTCGCCGAATGTGAAAAAATGCTCGCGGCCGTGAAGAAAGCAAAGGTCGTGCACATGATCTGCCAGAATTACCGGAGGATCCCCGCCATCGCCCTCGCCAAAAAAATGATCGAACGCGGGGACCTTGGAGATCGCATTTACCATTTCCGGGCCCGATATGCCCAGGATTGGATCGCCGACCCCAACTTTCCTCTCGTCTGGCGCCTTCAGGCCAAAATCGCCGGTTCGGGTGCCCATGGAGACATTGACGCCCACATCATCGATCTCGGCCGCTATCTCGTCGGGGAATTCAAAGAGGTCTGCGGTTTGATGGAGACCTTCATCAAAGAACGTCCACTCCTCGACCAAGCCGCGGCCGGCCTGGGTGCCAAAGCTGGCAAGAAACTCGGCAAGGTCACGGTGGACGACGCCGTCTCCTGGATTGGCCGCTTCAAGAATGGTGCCCTCGCCAATCTGGAGGCCACTCGCTTCGCCCGGGGCCGCAAGAATCACATCACCCTGGAAATCAATGGCAGCAAAGGCTCGCTCGCCTTCAACTTTGAAGACATGAACCGGCTGCAATTCTTTGATTCGACCGACTCTGGGGATCGTCAGGGATTTCGTGATATTATTGTCACCGAGGACACCCATCCCTACACGGGTGCCTGGTGGCCACCCGGCCACATCATCGGCTACGAACACACCTTCGTGAATACCTTCGCCGACTTCGTCAAAGCCGTCGTCAGTGGCAAAAGCACAGAGCCCACCTTCCAGGATGGTCTCCAAAATGAAAAAGTGCTCGCCGCCGTCGAGAAGAGCGCCAAATCACGCAGTTGGGTCAAAATCTGATCAAGACCCACGCCCAACGCCTCGAAACCACATCCCAACCCTGGACTTTAGGCATTGGACTTTGGGCCGGGAATTT
>CALBXK010000067.1 GCA_937890535.1 uncultured Spartobacteria bacterium | reverse complement strand
CTATTCCAGACCAAGCTGAGATCGTGGCCATCGAACATACCACCGACGAGGCCCGCCTCAGTGTACCGGTGACACTCTACGGCTTCCCCTCCAGCCGCTTTGCCAAGATGGTCCTCGAAATCTCGCATCACTATTTTGAAACCGGGAAAGTGATTCAAACCGGGCGGGTCCTTGACCACGCCGCCCCAAAAGTCTGCTGACCTCGGCCTACTACGGGCCTATTGGTGGCCGGCACCCAGGTACAACAAAATACCGATATACCCAACTTTTCCGGGATGCTTGAGAATGGTTCGCATCTCCATCTCTAGTGACCCTGGAAGTAGAAGACATTATCAGAATGATGGAAGAAAAATACACCCTCTGCCGCAGCACGACGCAAGCGGTAAAAGAACGCCATACTCGCCTGCGGGATCAAAGTCCGTGCGAACGCCCTCTGTCCATCACTTAAACTATGGATGATGGCCAAAGGCTTGGGTTCCTGCGCACGCGATTTCATCGAATCACTTCCCACCAAAGCTTTTCAAATCAATTGCCATGCGACTAAGTAAATGTCCATAGAATGATTTGCTGGTGGCAATGGTCGCTTCATCGAACGAACCACCGAAGTGCGAGCTGCATGTTCCGTTTGGAATATTCCAAGGTGTAGGGGTCGCATCGCCAGTATTGGACAAAGCCATCTGTTCGCACAAACAAGGACCCGCAATCCCAATTTTGGCTTTCATATTTCATGGGAATGGACGGTGCCACCCGCACCGTGGGATGGGTCCCCACGGAGAACATCTTGCTTTCGGTGTGATGGTAGCCCGGCCCACAGGGCACAAAGACAACATGAGGAAGGCCCTCGCCTCCCAAATCGGCACATAGCCCCTCCAGCCCAACCTTAATCTCAGCGCCCTGCTTGAAGGCGTCCGTCAATGCCGACAGAGAACCCCGCCGTGGACGCCCGTCGGACTCATGCACATAGGCTTCCTTCCAGGAGCGATTCGTGAAAAACCGAAACTTCTCAAAGGCATAGTAGAAATTACTCGAAGGAGCATTGGTGGCATCATCCCACCGGGAGGCCTCCAAATATTTTGGCATATCCGGATGTTCCTGAGCCGGGTGTGCTGCCGGTTCCCCGGACTCCGAAGCCCCGTCAAGATACAATCGAGCAATCGACTGGCCTCCATCCTCATTGTAGAGAAAATATGACATCGACGGCCGTGGACCGAAACCAAACGGAGGTTCAATTGGCATTCGGGTCGTCATAATGCCCGCCGCCCAGCGGTCATCGATCAGGTAGGTGGTTCGAAATTCACTGACTTCATCGACGACTTCCGAATTCTTCGAGGTCGGTTCCAGATGTTCGTTGTGGCGAAAGGCTGTGAAGATTCTCAGATCTGCACCGGCCCCAATGGATCGCTGCAAATCAACGGGCGAACCCGAGATGATCTGTCGCTCCGCGTTAAGCTCCAATGCGCTTTTCCACTCCGTAGCCTGGAAATTCCATGCGGTATCGCGTGCTGCCGTCTTAGGGGGACAGTCTTTCACGACAGATGCCGTCGGTGGTCGTGTCAAAATCAAAACCCTTGTCCCCCAAGAGAAGCGTTCGAGAGCAATTTCTCCGAATGCGATTTTTCCGTGGAGAGTTGTTGAGATACGTCAAGGATCAAGGTGCTGATCTGTGAAACGCCGTTGACCACACACCAAAAGGCCACAAACCCCCGGCCGTCCGGAAGAAGAACCACGGATGGCCCACCAAATTTCAGGGTGGCAAAGTGCTCCCGGATCCGATGGGGATCCTCGGACGCTCCTTCGGTTCCTTGCCACAAAGGGAGGCTTTCTTCGTTTGTCCACTCTTCCCCATTGAGCCGAGAGACTGTGGCCCACAACCCAGGCTCATCGATGCGACGATACACGCTTAGAATTCTTTCGTTGGGCAACGGCACCACGCTCATGGTTTGTCCAAGAATTCCGGTGGACTGTGGCGCACTCCAGTTTGAGGCATCAGGCTGACCCAGCACAAATTGATTGGGGCGATCCGTACCGGTTGCGAGTTCGTGGGCCCAGGCGACGGAAAGCAGGCGGCGATCCGGTAAAACCAGGACCTTTGCCTCCCAGTAATTGCATTCATCGTTGGGATAGGTCTCAATCCACTCGGGCCAGGAAGTCCCCCCATCGCGGGAGACAAACACTCCAGTGCGAAATCCTTCGGGGCGCACATCCTGGCCAATTCTCGGCCAAGTCGAAGTCGGCCAAAGCATCGTTCCATCGTCCAGAACTTCCACTGGAGAACAAATTTCAAAAGCCGTATCGGCTATCGGAGGACAGATCTTCTCTGGCCCGGACCAAGTCAGGCCCTGGTCATTCGAGCGATAGATTTCCACTCCCATCGGAACAAATGCAATCGTCGAACATTCGGTAAGCCCATCGTCATCCGGATTTCGTTCATGCCGGGCGACAATGGCCAGCAAGGAGCCATCGGCGAGTAAAGTCAGACGTCCAGCGCTTGATGATTTCAACTCAGGATCCGGCTTTGTCACGAAGGCTTTCCGCTCCCATGTCTCCCCACCATTCCGAGATTCGAAGTAGACCAAGTGAAGATCAGGAGACTCGAACGCCTCTCCCAGAACCACGGTGGCACCAAGGTGACGCTCGTTAAATACAACCACCGATGGAAAATAGGCATGTACACTGCGGACATGCGATTTCGGATTGCGGTAAAGCACACCGGATTGCGTGGATGTAAAGGGCGGTTGAAAAGTGCGGCGGGTGGCGCCATGTGGCGCGGCGGTCG
>CALBXK010000066.1 GCA_937890535.1 uncultured Spartobacteria bacterium | reverse complement strand
ACGCCTGGCACCACTGCAAGGCATCCCGCAGACCGTCTTCGGTGCTCTTCTGCGGGCGATATCCGAAGGTTCGTTCCGCCTTGCCAATATCAAAACACATGGGCTCGAGCAGAAAATCCAGACCCCCCTTCCAGGTGATGCTGGGAATTTCTTTCATCAATTCCTCGTTGCTGACCACCTTGATGGTTGAGCCACTTTGGAGAGCCTCCATGGCGACGCGTAAATACCGCCCCAGGGTGATGGCCCGTTTGCAGGAGATGATAAAAATTTCCCCTCGCACTGCGTCCGGTGCATCCAAGGCCGCCACAAAGGCGGCCGCCAGGTCCGAATTGGACCCGGATTGAAGAAGAACCTTCTCGCAGTCTGGAATGGAAACCGGCTCGCCTGCCTTGAGGCGGCGGAAAAACTCAATGTCCCGCCCGCCCCAGAGTTCGAGCGGCACCCGGTCAAACCCGATGATGTTGGTGGGACGAAAAATGGTGACGGGAAATTTTTCTTTTTCCCACAAGTCGAGCGCGTGAGCATCCTTCTGGCACGTGGGCCAGAAGTTAACCCCGGTTTGCTCCCGCCAGGGATGCTCCTCGTCCGCCGGAAAATACTGCAAAGGCACAAAAGTGCCGGTTGAACTGCAAAGAAAGACGTTTTGGGCTTTCTTGAAATACCGGGCATAACGAGCGGTGGCTTCAGGGTTGGGCACAGAATCAATGATGGTGTCAAAGTCCAATCCCGCCACGGTATCGCGCAGGAATGCCTCATCGGAGCGGTCGCCATGCACCATCTCCACCCCGCTCAGATCGGTCACCGGCCGCTTGTTCTGTCCCCGACTGATCCCGATCACGTCATGGCCCGCCTCGACGCAACCCCGGGCAATGCGCCCTCCAATTTCACCAGTGGCTCCAAAAACCACAATCCGCCGCTTCTTATTTGTCATAGTTCGATTCTCCGAAATTCATCTTTCTTGTAAGGCATAGAGCCGTCAAAGAATTGTCAAGATCGAGGAATGCAGGAAAGCCGCCTCACGCGGAGCCGCGGAGAAACGGAGAACCTCTCATCCTCTGCGGCTCTGCGCCTCCGCGTGAGTCTCCCCGGCGGCTGCCGCCCTCCATATCCCATGATCCGCCGGGGCGCAGCTCAAAATTCCAAGCGTTCCAGTCGGGCGCGACTCCAGGCCAGAGCGGCGGCGATCCAAGCGCTGCAGAGGAGGACAAACCACAACGAAAGATGGCCCAACCACCATTGACCGAGCGGCGGCGCGGAGGCCACATCGAAGGGAATCCGATCGAGGGTGAACATGGCACTGATGCGCAGGGCATCCAGGGGGTTGACCATGAGGAGTCCCAGCCACAACTGCGGCCAGCGTTGGACTTCGGCAACATGGGCGGCCGCCAGGGCAAGAAGGTTAAATCCGGCCAGCAAGACAAGCCAGGCACACAAGCCGATCATGTGGGCCTTGACCCGGTCGGAACTTGAAAAACCCACCGCAAGGCCAAGGGCGGCAAAGACTCCTCCGACAGCGAAGGTATGGAACCAAAGAAAACCGAGTGCCCCGATCCGGCATCCAGACAGGATGGCGGGGAACACGAGCAATCCTGCGGCCACAGCGATCAGACCCCATAGGGCGGCAAATTTTCCGAGCACCCTCACGCCCCGTCCGATGGGCTGACTCATGAGGAGGGGTTCTTCCTCCTGTTCGTTCTGGGCCGAACCCACGCCGGTCAATATCGCAAACAAGGGAATGAGGAAGAGGCTCGCCTGGAGGAGAGCGTAAACGACGATCTCGGTCCGGTCGGGTCCCGCCTCGCCGAGGAGCGGAACCCATCCCGCCAACAACGCCATCCCACAGAAAACATAGACCAAACGGCTGAGCACAGCGGCATGCAATTCCCGAAAAAAGAAAACCCGAAAGACTCGAAAAGTGTTCACACTGGCACCTCTCTCTGGGCCGGATGCTCCCCGCAATCGAAGCTCTCCCGCAGGGAGGCAGGATCCAGTTCTCCAAGCACCCGACCCTCCCGGCAGAGCAGACAGCGATCCGCGACGCCATCCCACTCGGCCAGCAGGTGGGTGGTAACGAGGACGCACTTGCCCCGGGCCGCCTCAGCCTGGAGCATCGCCTGGAGGCGTTCGCGCCATTCGGGATCGAGGCTCAGGCCGGGTTCGTCGAGCAACAACACCGGCACATCAGGGAGCAAAAGCACCGCAATCCCCAAGCGCTGACGGAGTCCACCGGAGAGGGCCCCGCAGGATTTCCTGGCCTCGGCCTCCAGTCCCATCCCGACCAGCATGGCTTCCGCTCGATCCTTCGAGCACCCCCGCAATCGCGCATAAAATCGCAAGACCTGTCGGCAGGTCAGGCGGGGATGAAAGGCCACGCCTTGGGGCAGGAAGCTCGTTTGGCCCTGTCCGCCGCAGCGATCCGACACCACATCGATGCCTCCTATGGTGACGTCCCCGGAATCGGGGCGGGTCAACCCGGCAAGAATGCGCAGGGTTGTGGTTTTGCCCGCGCCATTGGAGCCGATCAGGAGCGTCACTGCACCCGCCGGAGCCGTGATCGAAAGCCCGCGCAAAACTGAATTGGCACGGTACGACTTGACGAGGTTCCGGACAACGATCATGGCAGGGAAAATCCTAAGGTCAGCGGTGCGGGATCCTTGATGGCCCGCTGGTCCGGCAGAGGGGCATGGCTGCGGGCAAATTGCAAGACGGCCAGACCCGGACTGCCGGAGAGCAGGCCAACGAGAGGAAATGGACGCCGGAGTCCGCCCAGCGCGTCGGATTCCCGGTGCGGCACATCGCCCACGCCGTCGCCAGTGAGGTCGATGACCTCCGCCCCCTGCCAGCGATTGCCGACACCCCCGATCTCCCAGCGATTGGTCTCACTTTGTCCGGCCAACTCGACCGGATGCATATTTCCTGAGAATCGATTGCGCGAAAAAGCATTCTCACCGGAACTCGCGGTCAGGCGGATGCCGATATAGTTGCGTTCAACAGCGTTTCCCGTGAAGACGTTGCTGTTGCTGTTTTCGAGATACATGCCCACCGAGTTGCCCAGGAAAACATTGTTTTCGATGCGGGTCGTATCCACAGAATTGAGCAAGACGCCGTAAGCACGGGATCCCCGGTTCGCCGTAAAACGGTTGCCCCGCACGACCAGGTTCTTCGAGTACATCATCGCGGCTCCGGCGGCATTGTCCGAAAAGCGGTTGCGCTCAAAGATGTTGTCATCGGAATACATATAATGCAGCCCATACCTCACCCGCCACACCGTATTATCCCGTACCCGGGTGTTCCGGGTGAAAGAAAAATACATGCCATCCCGGGTGTCGGCGATGTCATTTCCCTCGATGAGATTTTTCTCGCAATTCCAGAGGTGAATCCCATTTCCCCGGACGTTGACATTGAGCCCCACCGCACAATTCTCCACGCTGTCAGCCACAATGATCCCCGCCGCCGGTTTCTCCGGGGGAGGCAAGGTCGTCTTCCCCCGAATCGTATTATGGAGGATTCGGGCTCCCTGTACCTTCTTCAGATAGATGCCATGGAGCGAGTCATCAATCCGGTTGTTTTCGATGGTGACGCCGTGGCCTGTGACATGGACTGCGGCATCGTCCTTGCTGAGGTCGATCCCCGATCCGGTAATGCGAAATCCACTCACCCGCACGTCATCGGCAACGATGCGCACGACACTGCCGGTGCCGTCGCCGTGAATTTCCGCTCCCGGATCTCCGAGGAGAGTCAGGGACTTGTCCATGGTGAGCGGCCCTGCAAACACACCGGCCTTCACCCGGAGGGTGGCTCCCGGCTCCGCCGCATCCAGTTGATCCTGCAGAGGGGTCGCCGCCACGCCCCCTGGAAAGAACACAATTGCGGGGACCAGGCCCCTCAGGATTCCAAAGACCCGCAGAGCCGAAGGTCCTTTCATAAACCGCTCACCTTGGCGCGACGGGAAAACCAAATCGCCGCGAGGAGCAAAGCCATAAAGACCCAAAGCAAATAGGTGCCGAGCTCCGGATAGCTCGACTGGGTAAAATTTGCGATCTTTTGGGTTCCAAAAATCAGCGGCGTAAAGGGTTCGGTTGGCATGGGGGCCGTGGGGTCGAGGTTGTGCCCATAGGAATAGAGGCGGTAATAGAACGCCCCAATCGAGAACACGCCAAAATACGACGCCACCATGAACAAATCCACCACCGCTTTCATTTCACCAAAGACCGCCGCCCGCATAGCCAGCAGAAAGAAGACCCCAAACATAAAGGGCAAAATCTGCATCTCGGAGAAATCCGCCTGCTCGATGGATTTCATTCCGATGTAATGGTTGAGAAGATTGATCTCGTCGAGATCGTTGCCATTCAGCCCCCCACCTTCAATTTTGTAGGCATAGATCTGCATGTCCAAACCATCGGCATATTGGGGTGCGATGAGGTGCAGCTTCCACAGCGGAAAAAAGACCGCCGCCGCCACAATCACCGCCGCCAGCAACAGGATCAGACGCGACCACATATTGAGTGACTTGTGAAAGAAGCTGTATTCCCGATCCAAGAGCGTGGTCATAGTGGTGTTTTATTTGCCAACTGGGCGGCGCGGCGAACCACGCCGCCCAGGCGACTTCAATCGAAATGAGCCCGGGCTCAGCTTTATGATTTCGGAACTTCCGGCATGGAGGTGGCTGGAACGGCAGGTTCTCCATCCACCGCGTTCGTATCGGGCACAGCTTCCAAACTGGCCGGATTCACAGGTTCGTCGTCGGGAATGACCGCATCCGCATTACGCACCACGAGGTAGCCCTGCATCTCCTGGTGGAGCGCGGAACAAAAGTTTGTGCAGTAGTAGGGATACACTCCGGGCTTGGTGAGCTTCACCTTGAGAGTGCGGGTTTCCCCGGGATCGAGCACCACATTCATGTTGTTCTCCACCAAGCCAAAGCCATGGATCATGTCCGAGGACTGCTCAATGTTGGTGATGTGCACGGTGAGAGTATCCCCCACTTTGGCTTCGAGACGATCCGGGACAAACCGACTGCGGATGGCCGTCATTTTGGCCACGACCTCATTGCCCTTCCGGACCTGACCCGCCTCCTCCGCGGTCCAAATCGCATTGGGATCGGTGTTCTCCGCCTTCGGATAAACCTCAATGGGCTTGATGGCATCCGCTTTGAGAATCTGGGCGAAGTGAGGTTCCGGCTCAGTGAAGCTTTCATAGACCGTGCGCATTTTTTGGCCAGTGATGTCGATGAGTTCGCTGTCCTCAGGCTGGGAAGGCCCCACGCTGAGATGACGTCCCTTGGAAAGTTTGTTCATAGCCACCAACCATTTCCCATAGGGATGCATGGTATCGCTGCCCGCCACCACCAGGTGACCGATGCTGTAATGGACGGGAATCTTGTCGAGGACGACGCTGTTGAGATCTTTTTTCTCCGCATCGGTCCAGGGCGGCATCTTCCATTTCGCCACCTGCGAATCAATGAAGAGCGAAGTGTAGGCGTTTCCCAAACCATCATACTGGGTGTGGAGCGGTCCGAGGCCCACGGGCACCTCGCCCTCCACGACGCTGTCGTGATTTAGAATCGGCACCCCTCGAAATTCACCTTCGAAATCCTCGTCAGCAATCGCCTTCTGGATTTTCGCAAAATTCAACACCGTCGTGGTCGGCTGAAGTTTCCCCCCGGCGACAATCCACTCCCCGGTGGGATCCACATCCATACCATGGGGGGATTTGGCAATCCCGACATAGTAGAGAACCCCGGGAACCTTAGCCGGATCAAGGATCGGCACCCCGTTCATTTCGGTGGCTTTGCCGTCTTTGACCGCCTGCTCGGCCGCCCTCCAATTCACCACCGCCGCCAGATCGCGATCGAGTTGCGAGGCATTGGTTTCGAGTTGATCGTGAGCCATCTCCGTATTGTAGGAGGTCCAGAAGGCCCAACCGCTGCTCGGCCCCTTGCCGGTCGAACCCAGATCCCAATCAAAGGGCGGGGTTAGGATCTGCCATCCCACCGACATCTTGCCACTCTCGGGATCAACTTTGATGCCGCTGACCATGCCATTGAATTTGGATTCATAATCCTCCAAGTCCGCGACGGTGCCCTTCGGCAGAGGCACAGAAAACCGCGTCGCCACCAGGATGTATTCCGTATTTTCGGTCACGAACGAGGAGCCGTGATTACCCATCGAGTTGGGAATGGGACCAAGGATTTCCTTGGTCTTGAAGTCCCTCAGGTCGATGCGAGCAACCCGGTTGTTGGCATTATCGTTGACGAACAACCAGCGGCCATCGTAATCCCCCTTGGTCTGCGAAAGGCCGGGGTGATGGACATCTCCCCAGGTGTAGTCTCCCAACAACTTTTTGGTTTTCTCATCAAATCCATAGCCCATGCCGGGATAAGGAGAAAAGACCGGGATAGTGGTGATGTGGCGCATCGAGGGAATGCCTGCGACAAAGACCTGTCCCGAGTGCCCTCCGGAATAGAACAGATAATACTCGTCCTTTTCGCCGGGAGGGACGTAGGACGCGACGGCATTTTTCGTAATCTCGGCATCCGCACCAGCAGAGCCGGATCCGCTTGAGGGTTTACCGCAGCCGGCCAAGAAGGCCGCGCAGGCTCCGACACCGGCCAGAGTCATTAGGGATTTAGGGATCATTTTCATGGGATTGGTGGTGGTTGGTGGTTGGATTTCGGTAACTATTGAACAACAAGAATTCCCTGCATGCCGGCCGCTTGGTGACCGGGGAAGGTGCAGACGTAAGTGTAGGTTCCGGGTTCGCTCGGAGCGGTAAAGTTAAGGGTGACGCTTTCACCCGGGCCAAGGATCTTGGTTTTGGCAATGACCTGATTCTTCACCTCTTCCGCGACGTAGTCGGTGGAGGCACTGGCAAAACCCGCTTCAATGAATGCCGCCACGTCCGTCCCCGGTTTGAGCAACACAAAGTTGTGGCCCATGGACTCCTTCGGCATGGTGCCGACATTCTTGAAGATAAGCGTGACCCGCTGCCGGGGCTGCGCCTCGATCTTGGTGATATTGAACTTCATCTGATCATCACCAGTCACCTCGATTTCCTTCACCGGAAGATTGGATTTAGCCTTTTCCTCGGGAGGCGCCGCGTCCGGGCTTTTGCCGCAACCACTGAAAACAAGGACGCCGAGCAGGGCGATGCCCAGGGAAAGCAAAATGCGTGGGTTAGGTTTCATGGGATGTGTTTTTTGTTTCATGGACTGAGTTTTTCAGATCTGAGCGGTGCAGGCTTTGATCTGGATCATGGTTTGCTTCGGTTTTCCCAGACTCCGCCCCCAGAGCCCTCACGGCCGCGATGACCTCTTCGGGCCGCCATCCATTTCCCCGCCAGATTTTTCGAACCGTACCGTCGGGACCCACTAGAACCGTGCAGAGGCCGTGGTCGAGGGTGCCCTGTTCGGATTTCACATAGACGGCAAACGCCTTGGTGAGGGCCTCGATCTCACCCGGAGCGCCCGTGGCGAAACTCCAAAGATCAAAATCTTCCGTAAAAGTTCTCCCATACTTCGCCAGAATCTCCGGGGTATCGAACTCCGTATCGAACGAGATGCTTAAAAGCCGCACCTGATCGGCCAGGACGGGATCCTTCCGGATCACCGCCTCGATGGCTTCAAAGTTCCGCGAGACCAGAGGACAAAAATTCGGCACTGGACAGCGGGTAAAGATAAAGGTCACCAACAACGCCTTCTGAGCAAAAGTCTCTGGAGTGATTTCCCGATTCCCTTGATCGACG
This sequence comes from uncultured Spartobacteria bacterium, assembly GCA_937890535.1. Taxonomy (GTDB): domain Bacteria; phylum Verrucomicrobiota; class Verrucomicrobiia; order Chthoniobacterales; family Terrimicrobiaceae; genus CAMASH01. The sequence goes on along the minus strand of CALBXK010000066.1, from coordinate 4,496 downwards.
AGTCGAAAAGCGGGCAACTTGTCGCCCTCATGCACCCGGGAGGCCTTTTTCGCGGCCTGAGAACGGCGCTCGGGCCTCTCCGGCAGATGAACGTCCTCCGCCGCAATCGAACGAACTTCTTCCATCCAGGCATCATCTGCCGTCACCACAAATTTAAAGACAATGGCATCGCCGACCCGCACTTCCGCAATCTCCTGCGGATTCTTTGCCGTAAAGGGCATCGTCATGGAGGGCATAAATCCCGGAATGTCCTCATGTTCGACGATCACCGCCGCTCCCGAGGGATCGAGCCCCCTCACCACGCCACGAACCGAATGGCTCGTCTCTCCGCTCTCCGTGGATTACACCCTTTCTGGAGCCGGTTTCTTCGAGCAGCCGGTCAGCAAACCCAGGCTCGATAGCCCCGCTCCCACAACAAGGGCAAGCCCGAGTCCCCATCCGAGCTTCAAACGAACCGGCGCGTTCCACATCTTCCTGGCCTCACTTCTGCGGCTGGATATTTTGAGGATGATTCTCATCACTTGCGAGGGTGACCCGCTATTACAACAGAACCTTGATCTGTAGCAAGGTTCTTCCCGGAATGAGCTTCGAGCCGACCTTATCCCTCTCCATAGTGCAGGCAGGCATGACAAAAAACCAAGGTTCGATGCCGAAAAAAAGAGCCCGTCATAGAACTGACCCCTGCGGTGCCTCGGAGTTTTGCAGATATGACGGACCCATTCACCCAATCGTCTCCTCAGTTCTTCGCCCTTCTCCGTGATCCCGGGCCGACGCCGCCGCACCCAACTCCCGGACGAATATCCGACGACCCTCTTCATCATGGTCGATCAACTGTTTCCTTATGCCATGAATAGATATCTCGCTCCTCGAAACTCGATCCTCATCCGTCTCGGCATCCTTCCCTTCGAAACCTATATCAATAAACCCGACGCGGACCCTTTGCCCTCATCAGCTTAGGGATACATTTAGTCTTCCGGCTTGGCATTCAGGAGCAAGAAGCTCATCACGTGCAACGGCGTAAACGTTTCAAACCAGATGCCTGGCACTGTGAGGAACCCCACTCATTACGATCTCTTTCGAAATTGGCTTTGGAGTGTACCCGAAGTCCTCGGGTCCAATCGACGCCTATTGAAAGCGCGAACGAATCGGCTCCTGGATGTCACTCTCATTTTCCACCACGGCCGCGATGGCCGCACGCACGCCCACGACCTGCGTCTCGACCGACATGCTTGGCAATCCCAGGTTTGCGTCGAGCGCTGCGGTCTCCGGCAGCGAGGGCAGATGAATCCACCCTGCGCGGATGGGCAGCCCGCGACTGGCAATATTATGCAGCACGCCATACATCAGCAGATTGCAACCGAAGGTTCCCGCCGTATCCGAAATGTCGGCCGGGATGCCCGCCCTTCGCATCGCCTTCACCATCGCCCGAAGCGGCAACGTCGCGTAATAAGCCGCCGGTCCGCCCGAGACGACCGGCACTCCCTGCGGCCTCGCCTCCGACAGATCGCCCATGTCGTATCGCGTGGCATCCACGAAATTCTGGGCCAGACGCTCCACGGTGATCATGCTCCGTCCATTGAACTCCCCCATCATCACCACGATCTCAGGCGAATCGCGATCAATCGCATCCGTCACCGTCTTGATCATTTCGTCAAAGAGAGTTGGTGCGATCACCGACACGACCCGCACGCCGCCAATCACCTCGCCACTCAGTGCATCCGCCACTGCTTTTGCCGGATTGGCCGAACTCCCCGCCCAATCCCCAAACCCGCTCAAAAGAATTTTTTTCATCTGTTCAAGATCGTTTTTTCGGTTTCATCCTTCCCGTCGGACTTCCGTCCGACCAAAAAATACCTCCATCACAGCCACTGTTACCAGCAAACACACTCCCCCGGGCGACCGGGTTTCCGCCTCTCCCACCCGCGATTACCCCAGCAATTCGGCCACCATGGCCCGCTCGCCGGTGAGTTCCTCGTTGGTTGCCGCCAGCTTCGATTGCGCAAACTCGTCCATTTCGTAGCCGGTGAGAACTTCATAGGAACCAGGAATCGTCGTTCGCACCGGAAGCCCAGCCCAAACCTCCGGGTTAAACCCATAGGCTCCCCCCGACTTCACTGCCACGGAGTGGATGGCTCCCGGCGTGACCAAATCATGGACGTGATCCACAAGTGAACTCGCGGCCGACGCCGCCGAAGAGGCACCGCGGGCGGCAATGATGGCCGCCCCCCGCTTGCCAACTGTCTCGCAGAATTCTCCCCGCAACCAGGCTTCGTCCTTGATGATTTCACTGAGCGGTTTGCCTCCAATCGTGGCCTGGGCAAAGGCCGGAAACATGCTGGGACTATGGTTGCCATAGATGAAAATATTCTTCACGTCCGTCGTCGCAACACCGGCCCGGTGGGCCAACTGGGACTGGGCCCGATTCTGATCCAATCGCACCATGGCCGTAAAACGATCCGGAGCGAGCCGCTTCGCCTTGCTTGCTGCGATCATGCAGTTCGTGTTGGCAGGATTGCCCACCACGGCCACCCGCACATCCTCGGCCGCGACCTCATCAATCATCACGCCCTGCCCGGTGAAAATTTTTCCATTATCCTTGAGGAGATCGGCGCGCTCCATTCCGGGTCCGCGAGGTTTTGCTCCGATGAGGAGACACCAATTCGCGTCGCGAAAACCCACCTTCGGGTCGTCGGTCAAAACGATGCTGCTGAGAAGGGGAAACGCACAATCCTGCAGCTCCATGGCTACACCTTCCAGGGCCCGCATGGCCTTCTCGATCGGGGCCTCGATGAGCTGCAGCGTCACCGGCTGATCCGGACCAAACATGGCTCCCGAGGCAATGCGGGGCAGTAGAGCGTATCCAATTTGTCCGGCGGAACCGGTCACGGCGACTTTGATGGGTGATTTCATAAACGAATAAAAGTTGAGCTGAAGCCTCGAACTTCCCAAGCAAAAAAGATCTAAAAATGAGAAAACCCGTTTTGCTCAAGGCAAAACGGGTTTTCTCTATGCGGAGGGGAAATCTCTTAGAGAAGTTCCTTGAACTGCTTTCCGGCACCGAATTTGACGGTCTTTGAAGCCTTGATGCGAATCTTCTCACCGGTCTTCGGATTGACACCGATCCGGGCTTTGCGGCTGGCGACTTTAAAGGTGCCAAATCCAATCAATTGGACCGTCTTGGTCTTCTTGACCCCTGCCTTGATGCCGTCGATCACGGCATTGACAGCACGCTCGGCGTCCGCCTTGGTCGAATCGAGTTTTTTTTGGACTGCTACGATAAGTTCAACTTTGTTCATAAAATTTTTAGGAGAGAGTGTTGGATTTCAGTTTTTTAAGAGCCCAAAATATGGGAAGAAACACGAGGGGTGTCAACCCTGCAAACATCACAAATTGTTAAAACTCTCACAAATCATGCGAAGGGATTGCCGGAACCCCCGGGCTCTTCTATGTTTCCGGCATGACCTACGACGAACAGATTGCCCTCCACCTTGGCCGTTCACCTCGCGTGGCTCCCACCGCATTTATCGCGCCGGGCGTGTTTCTTGTCGGTGACGTCACTGTGGGCGAAAATGTCAGCATCTGGCCGGGATGTTCGCTGCGGGGCGACATCGCGTCGATTTCCATTGGCGCCAATTCCAACGTGCAGGATGGTTCGGTCGTGCATGTGGCGGACGACCTGCCCGCCCGGATTGGAGAATGGGTCACCATTGGCCACAAGGCCATCGTGCATGCCTGCGAGATCGGCAACGAAGTGCTGGTCGGCATGGGAGCGATTATTCTCGACGGTGCCAAAATCGGCGACCGTTGTATCATCGGAGCCAACGCCACCGTCACCATGCATACGGAGATTCCTTCCGGGTCTCTTGTGTTGGGCTCCCCGGCCCGGGTAAAGAAGAGCCTGAGTGCGGAGGACCAGGACGGCATCAAAGTCTGGGCGGAACGGTATGTGACTCTCTCCCGCGCATATCTCGCCCGTGCTGAAAATTGAACCGAGCCCTCATGATCCCGGCCCGGGACTACGAAATTTGAAGTGAACCGGTTGCCCTCCGGGCCGGAGGCTGCTAATCTCTGGTTATGAGCAAGCCGGTGATTCCCGTCCAGGTCAAAGCCCTCATTCCCACCAATGCGGGTGTTGCCGTTTTCATCGGCAATGACGAAAAGGTATTTGTCATTTATGTGGATCCCAGTGTTGGCAGCGCCATCAACATGTTCCTCAGCGAATCCAGTAAAGAACGTCCGCTCACCCATGACCTGATGGCGTCATTGCTGACAGCGGTGGGGGCCAAGATCGAGCGCGTCGTCATCAATGACCTGAAGCAAAGCACCTACTTTGGCCGCCTCATCCTCACGGCAGAAAATGAACTTCACCAGCGCAAGATCATCGAATTGGACGCCCGTCCCAGCGACTGCATCGCCCTTGCCGTCCGGCAAAAAGCCCCGATCTTTGTCAGTCAGGAGGTTTGGGACGAGGTTGAGAACATGGCCGATGCCTTGAA
>CALBXK010000065.1 GCA_937890535.1 uncultured Spartobacteria bacterium | reverse complement strand
CTGCCGTCCAGATCCTCCTGTGCGGATTTTTGGGCCACAGATTTCGCACCACGGTTCCGGCCTTCTGTTTGCGAATCAAGACCTCATCTTCGACCAGAAAGCGCATCGCGGCACCCAAGGTACCCTGGCAGATGCCCAGTTCCCCGCCCAAGGGAATCTGGGCCGGAAGCTTGTCGCCTGCCTGTAGGCGGTTCCGATGCATCCAAGCAAGAATCGCACGGTAGGCCTCCAAGACCTTCTTTTTTCGAGACATCATATGTCTGACCATCCTATGGATAAAAATAAAGCAGTCAACTTGTTTATATAATCGCAGATTTACCGGCATCACCGATTATCTTCTCCAAAACTCTGGAAATATTTTTTATAAAAAAACTTTGACAGTGACATTATTGATGACAAACTGTGCGGAACCTCAAAAAAGAACACCCCACTATGAAATCGCACCTCATCAAAATCACGGCTCTTGTTGGAGCCTTGTTTGTCGCAGTACTTCTCACGCCAATGGCCATGGCTCAAAGCACATGGGATGGTGGCGGAAGCGACAACGACTGGACCACCGCAGTGAACTGGAACGGCGATATCGCACCTGCCAATGATGGCTCCGCCGTGGCAGTGTTTGCCGGCTCAATCCGGCTGACTCCCCAGCTGGATGCAGCTCAGGATATTTCGCAAATTGTTTTTGCCTCCGGAGCTTCATCCTTCGATGTGGGAGGCAGCACACTAACCCTCCAATCGACTTCCTTTAGTTCTTCGGGCAGCCCGATCATCAATAATTCGTCGGTTTTGCAAACGATCTCAGCGGACATCACGATGGGAGCATCGGGAGGGAACTCGGGGATTCGCACTGATGGGGGAGATATCGCCCTGACGGGAAACTTGGTCAACGGTACTCGTAAGCTCATCCTCTCAGGAGGCAATGATCTCTTGATTTCGGGAAATGTGAGTGGGGCCGGATTTACTGGAGGGACCTTCCTTCTTAATACCGGATTTACGGGTGTGTTGACACTCTCAGGCTCAAACACCTACACCGGAAACAACGAGATTAGGGACGGAACTTTGCGGGTCCTCAGCGACAATGCCTTGGGGACCGGTTCGGCGGACGTGGTGCTTAACACATCGAGCGCCACACCCTCGCTGCTAATTGGCGGCGCTTTCACCGTAGGCCACAATGTGTTGGTCGACGGAACTACCGCCAACCCGATCACAGTCGGTGGAGATACTGCCGACAACTCGTTCTATTCGGGAGACATCAAGTTGGGCAATACCGCAGGCCGGGCCCTGACCGTGACAGCCGCCAGCGGCGGAACGGTCCAGTTTGACGGTAACGTGGTGACATCAGTTTCTGGAAGTGATGATGCGGATACGGTGACCAAGATCGGGGCCGGAACGGCCATCTTCGCCGGAGCCGCCAATACCTACTCGGGAAGCACAACCGTCTCAGCAGGGACCCTCCTAGTCAACGGCGCCTATACGGTCGCCGGCCAACAGGTCACCGTCGCATCGGGGGCCTCCTTCGGTGGCACCGGAACAGTCAACCGGGAGTTGTCCATTGCCGATGGAGCCACTCTGATTGGCGGAAATGGTGTGGCGGCAAGCGGAGCGCTCACCGTCGGCGCCGATGTGACCTTGGACAACAATTCTAAGATTCGACTCGTTCTTGGCGGTGGGGGAACTCACTCGACCCTGACCCGGACTTCGGGAACATGGGTATTTGACGGCGACCAGTCGTTTACCATCAATCTTGCCTCGGCTGGCACTTATCTCGGGGTCATCACCGGCTTGACCGGTGCAGAAACGGGGCTGGGTTCGATTGCCACTTGGAGTATCGATAATCCCACCTATGCGGGCAGCGTGTTTTCCTATGATGGGTTTGGCAATGTGGATTTGAGCCTTGTCCCCGAGCCGGCGACCTCCCTGCTGATTGGTCTGGGTCTTGCTGGCGTTCTTTTTGGGCGGAAGCGGCGTCAGTAACAAGAGGCGCGACGCCCACCTGATCTGACTCTATTTCCAAGGTTCCGAACCATGGCAAAGCAACTTCTCGCGCCCTGGCTTCCCGTTATCGGTGTTTTTCTTGGCAGCTTGGTCCTGTGTAGAGCTGAAGTGCTCTTCTTCGACAATTTCTCCGAGGAGGGTAACATCAATGGGATGTCGGCACCGACCAGCTTCAACGGAGCCCCGTGGAAGTCCGGTTCGGGCCCCCGAACACTCATCTCAGACGGCGAGGTGCTGGCGGTTGACACATCCGTTGCCCAACTTGCCGTCATGGAGCTGGACGAAGGATATTTTGAGGAGAATCCAGGCCTCTACGCCTTGAGCGTGGATGTTACCTTTCCGGAAGAATCAGAAGGCGGTGCGATGTGGGTTGCGCTGGGTTTCAACAAAGGCGATGACCCGGGCTCCAGCTTCAATACACCAAGCGGGCCCAACGGGGCATCACCGTGGATGCTGTTCCGTGCCCGCGGAGCTGGTCACGTCTTTGAGGGGCGGGGCGTCGCCAATTATCTCGCTGACATTCCTGAGGAATTTCCTCCCGGACAGACTTACAATCTCAAGCTCGTCCTTAATAGCCGGGATGAGGTCTGGACCTTGGAAGCGTTCATCGACGACCGACAAATCCAATTTGGCCAGGAGAGAACCGACACTCACTCCTTTGTCAAACACCCGGCGATTCGATACGTAGGTCTCTCTGCCAATCCGGCCGGGGATTCGAACGGATCCCAGTCGGTTTTCGCCACCGTCGACAACTTCAAACTCGAGAAACTTGAACCGGGAGAAAAGGAAGCTCCCTAAGTTCCTTTCTGTCCGGTCAACCTGGGTGTTTTTCAGAGCCAAGATAATTCTTCGATCCCATGACTCCGTAGGGGTTCTGAACTTTCCCAACTTTTCTAATTCGCCTCGTGACTCAAACCCGGTTTCAAACTCACAGCCTGAAATGTGATGTCCTTGTGGCAGGAGGTGGGCCAGCTGGAGTGGCGTGTGCCTTGGCGGCCAGTCGCTGCGGAGCTCAAGTCATTCTAGTTCAGGACCGTCCGGTTTTAGGGGGCAATGCCAGCAGTGAGGTCCGGATGCATATTGTGGGTGGCAATGCCTGTCGGCCCGGGAAAGACCTTGAACTGGAGGCCCGGGAAACCGGAATCATAGAGGAGATTCGCCTGGAAAACGCCTATCGTAACCCCCAGCGGTCGCCGTCAATGTTTGACCTGATTCTCTACGAAAAATGCCGGGCGGAACCGAATCTGACTTTGTACCTCAACACAACTCTTTCGGCGGCCCATACCGAGGGGGGAAGCATCAAGGAGGTGGTGGCGCAGCGCTTATCGACGGAAGATATATTTAATATTGCCGCCGAGGTTTTTGTCGACTGCACCGGCGATGGCGGAATGGGTGTGGCGGCAGGTGCCGCCTATCTGAGGGGTAGGGAAAACAAACAGGAATACGGAGAATCGCTGGCGCAGGAAAAGGCCGACAATAAGACATTGGGGTCCACGCTGCTTCTCATGGGGCGCAAGCATGACAGACCCATGCCTTTTATTGCTCCGCCATGGGCTCGAAAATTCACCGAGGAGGATCTATGCCTTCGGACCCACGCCACCCCCGAAGTGGATAGCGGTTTGGAATATGGATATTGGTGGATCGAGTGGGGTGGACAGCTCGATACCATCAAGGATAACGAAGTCATTCGTGATGAACTCCTGGCCATCGTCATGGGAGTGTGGGATCACATTAAAAACGATGGTGATCACGGAGCGGAATGCTGGGCTTTGGATTGGTTTGGGGCTGTGCCCGGAAAGCGGGAAAGCCGACGATTTATTGGGCAACATGTCCTGAACGAGAGTGACCTCCTGACGGAAGTCATTCACAAGGACGCCATTGCCTTCGGGGGTTGGCCCATTGATCGCCACCCTCCGGAGGGTATGGACAAACCCGATGAGCCGCCCAGTTCCAATACCCACGTTCCCTATCTCTATGATATTCCTCTGAGATGTTGTGTGGCCCGGGACATCGACAACCTGATGTTCGCCGGTCGCAATATGTCGGCCACCCACGTGGCCTTCGCCTCAACGCGGGTCATGGCCACCTGCGCGGTAGTGGGCGAAGGCGTGGGTGTTGCCGCCGCCCATGCGGTCCGGTTCGGGAAAAAGCCTGCCGATCTTGCGGTGGATTCAGAAGCCATGAAAAGCATCCGTCAGCAACTGCTGAAGCAGGACGCATTCTTAATTGGCGGAGAATATGAAGGTGACGAGGATCCGGCCTTTCAGGCAACAGTTCAGGCATCCAGCGAAACGTCGTTGGGCAAAGCAGGAAACGTGCTCTCCGGTCAAACCCGCAGCATCGGAGGGGAACGCGGACTTCCCGCCGCGAGAGAAATACCCGGCAGCCACCGATGGATGAGCGATCCGGCGGAAGGGTTACCAGCCTGGATCGAGCTGCGCTGGGAACAGCCCGTGGATCTGGCGGCTGTCGAGATCGTCTTTGATACCGGTCTTCACCGACATCTTACTCTCACCCATTCCGATGCCTATGCGGAACAAATGTTTTGGGGGGTTGGCCAGCCTGAGTGTGTCAAAGACTACAGGATTGAAGCCGAAATTGATGGAAAATGGCGGGAAATTGAATGCGTCCAAGGAAACTGGCAACGCCGCCGCCTGCACTCCCTATCCTCCGCCCCGCAATCTCGGGCCGTACGAATAAATGTCGATGCCACCTGGGGCATCGATCATGCCCGAATTCACCGTCTTCTTTGCCACCCGGGTTGAGGCGTCTGCGATGCATCCAGGAAAGGGTCGCCCAGTATGCCTCCAAAACCTTTGTCTTCCGCGGCATCATGTTGCGCCAACGTGAGGAGTTTGGTTTAAATAAAACGATACATCTGTTTTTAAATAGGGTGGCTCCTTACTGTAGGGAGAAATTTTCCCCGAAAAGTCGGCAAATAATTTCATAAAAAAACATTTACAATGAATTTATTGTGGCCAGTATCCGTCCAAATCCTAAAAACACCCCCGCAACCCCAAAAATAAATGAAAAACCTCCTCCCCTTTGCTCTCGCAGCAGCCTTGGCGCTGACAACCTTGGCTCCAAATCCCGCTTTAGCGGCGCCCGCCAAAATAAAAATCGTGGAAGCTGGCAAACCACTGGCCGAAATTGTAATCCCCGAAGATGCCAGCGACCGGGTAAAAAAAGCGGCAAACTCGTTGCAGGAATATGTGAAGAAAAGCACCGGAGCGGCGCTTCCGATTCACACCGTTTCCCAAAATGATGTCTCCATTCATATCGGAAAGACTTCCGAAGTGCTGAAGAACAAGCTCGATACCGGAAAACTCGATCACGACGGCTTCGTCTTGCAGGGATTTAATGACAACGATTTTTCGATTCTCGGGGGCAGTGACTTTGGGACGGAATATGGCGTCTATGATTTCCTGGAGCGTTTTGTCGGGGTCAGTTGGCTAATGCCGACCGAAATTGGAGAATATGTTCCCACCCGGTCGTCCCTTGAGATACCCGGGACGAGGGTGGAGGAAAACCCGGCCTTCCTTCTTCGCTACTTCTCTCCCATGAACCCATCCGGTCAGTCGCCCAACGACCCCTATCCTCGTTATGCAAAATGGGCCAGCCACAATCGGATCAACAAACGGAACGCGCGGATGGATTATGGCCACAACCTCAAACATCTTTTCGCTCCCAGCAAGTTTGGAAAATCCAACCCGGAATTTTATCCTCTCATTGATCCAGATAACATCCCCGAAGACTTCAAGAAAGAGGCTGAAGAGTTCCAGAAAGAATATGGGGGAAAGCGCTTTGTTCCCAAAACCGATAGTGAGTATCGCTGGAATCCCAATTTTTCAGCACCCGGTATTGTCGATGCGGCGGCAGAAGAGATCATCACCTACTTCCGCAAGCATCCGGACGCGATGACCTACTCGTTGGGGATGAATGATTCCAACAATTTTGATCAGTCTCCTGAGTCTCTTCGTCGTCGATCTGGAAAGAAGAACTATCTCAACCGGGAGGATATCTCGGATGACTATTTTGAATGGGCCAATGCGGTCGTGACAAAAGTTCTCGAAGTGTTTCCAGACAAATGGTTCGGGGTTCTTGCTTATAATGAATTAGCTGACCCACCAACGCGGGTCCGCGTTCATCCCCGGATTGTTCCTTTTATAACCTATGAGCGCCTCTATTGGCTGGATCCGGAATTGGAGGCCCACAACAAAGCGATCCAAGCGCGGTGGGAAAAAGCCACAGAGGTTCTGGGGTGGTACGAATACATCTATGGACTAATGTATATGGTCCCCCGAATTTACCCCCATCATACTCAGGTCACTTTGCAATGGGCGCAGCAACACAAAGTTAAGTATTTCGCGGCCGAGCTTTATCCCAACTGGGGGGCAGGGCCCAAGGCATGGATTCAAGCCAAACTTCTCTGGAATCCGGATTTGAATGTTGATGAGATGATGAAGGACTGGTGCGAGAAAGCTGTGGGACCCAAAGCCAGCCCGAGCCTGTTGCGTTACTTTGGGGTTTGGGAAAATTATTGGACCAAGGATGTTCAGGACAGCGACTTTTGGGACAAATCCTATGGGCAGAATAAGTTTACCCGGATATACCTGTCCTTTAACGACTTTCGATACCTCAAGGATGTTCCCGAGGCGGCTGTCGTCGAGAGCGACAAGCTGATGAACTTTGTTGTGGCCCTCGCGGGTTCTCCGCTTCAGAAACAACGGGCCCAAAAACTTCATGAGATGTGGCAGTTCTACAAGTGGTCATATTACGCCTACCAAGGATCTGTCTTAACCGACTCTTACGACTTTAAGAATCCCAAGGATGTTTTGGATGCTCTTGAGAAGGCTCCTTCCCAAGTCGCGGCCACCCAGAAACGCAAGGAGACTCTGGACAGCTTCAAAGACGACCCTCTCTTTCGCGACGTCTGGATGAGGGTGAACAATGTATCGGGTCGAGGGGGAGCCATTAGTGGCGGTGGTGGCGATGTGCGTTGGGGTCATGGTCTGATCCTCAAGGCGCGAACCCTGGCCAAAACGAATGAAGAGGTTCGTGTCGAACTGGAACGTCTGAGCAAAAGCCCTGACAAGAAGGTCCAGGAATTGGCCAAAAAGGCGCTAAAGTGATAGGTCTGAGATATCAGAATCAATAAATAGCCGCATGTTTTCCTATCCCACCACCTTTTTTGATGATCCTCCGCAGGCGGGACGCGCCATCGACCTCTGGATTCCAGAGCATCCGACCAAATCGCAGGCCCTCTATTTTGTACACGGGGGTGGGTGGAGAATGGGTCACCGGGAGCAGATGCACGCCATCATGTATGGATTTTATCAGCAGGGCTATCCCTGTGTCTCGGTCTGTTATCGATTGAAGGATGCGACGATTGCCACCCAACTTGAAGATGTTCGCCTGGGCTTGGCCCTGGCCGATCGAAAGCTTTCCGAGAAAGGATTTTCGGGAGACTGGGTTGTGTACGGTTCATCCGCCGGCGCTCACCTAGCCCTGCTGGCCGGTTTGGCCGCCCCGGGTGCCTGCGGGGAAACGGTTCCCGAAAGTTCGCCTCGAATCGCAGGCATCATTGCCAGCAGTGCGCCAACCCACTTTGAACCTTGGGACAATATGTTTCCCGAGGGCTGGAGCTGTATTGAGAGAGCGGTGGGAATCCCTTACGAAGATAATCCGGAGATCTACAAAACCCTGTCGCCCGTTACCCACGCCACGGCACAATCTCCGCCTCTGATGTTTCTTCTCGGGGAATGCGAGCACATGTTCCCGAACAAGCACTCGATGGATTTGGTGGAACGATTGAGCGCCGATGGACATTCCAGCCGATATTTTGTTTATGATCAGGCTGAGCACGGCTTCTTTTACGCCCTGACACGCCCAGCTCAGAAGAAGGCCTTTCAGGATGTACTGACTTTTTTGAATGAGCTTCCGGTTCAGGCTGAGAGCTAAGAACGAGCCGCTATTTCCGGCTTGCTTGTACCCGGCCACGGTGAGGCCGGGCGGCATAAAAAGCCTGGCGGTTCGAGCTCTAGCTCGATCCGTTGCAGCCCACCGGGGGTCAGCGTCCCCGGCTAGAGCCGAGACTGTCCAAATAATACGAATATTGGGGGCTCGTTCCCCTGAGTTCCCGAATGGAACTACGCCTAAGGCCAGAGATCGGTGGACAGATACTTCAGGCCCGAATCATTAAGCAAAACCAGAATGATTTTTCCCCGGCAGGTGGTTCGGAGAAGTCGCAGGGCCACGGCGACATTGGCCCCGGAAGAGAAACCGGTGAAGAGCCCCTCTTCCTTGGCGAGGAGCCGGGCGGTTGTCATGGCTTCCTCCTCGGTCACCGCCAAATAGCCGTCGATGTTCTTTTCATCCAGGAGCGGCAGATGCGACTTCGAGTAGCCCCCCCCCTGAATGCGATGTTGGGGACGGGAAACGTCCTTTCCTGACAAGGCTTCGGCCCCTTCGGGTTCGATCACATAGCATTGGATGGCCGGATCAAATTCCTTGAAGGCCGCCGCACAACCGGCAAATGAACCCCCGGAGCCGGCAAAATCGCAAAACACATTCAATTTCTGTCCGGATTGTCGAAGCGCCTCCGGACCGGTGTGGAGGTAATGGGCTCGCATGCTGCCAGCGAGTTGGAATTGATCGGCTCGGAAGGCGTTGCGCTCCAATACGAGTTGGCGGGTGACATGCTCGACGCGATCCAGATCACCACCGGAGACTTGACCGGGAAGCGAATCGGGCAACTGATCGACGAGGACGGTTTCTGCCCCCAGCGCACGCATCATGCGGGCGCGTTCGATGGAGTTTCCCTTGGACATTACGGCGATGAATGGGTAGCCCTTCACGCCGCAGACGATGGCGAGTCCGGTGCCGGTGTTGCCACTGGTCAGTTCCACGACCGTTTGACCCGGCTTGAGCGATCCGTCGGCTTCGGCATCTTCGATGATTTGCCGTGCGACCCGGTCTTTCTTGGAGAATCCCGGATTGAGAAACTCCAGTTTAGCAAGAATGCGACCGTCCTCATTTTGCGTCATCCGGGAGAGTTCCACCATCTTGGAGTCACCAATGGCTTCCACAGCGGAAGTAAGGACGGAAGAGGAAGGGTTACGATTCATAGATCGATCAGAAATTAGTGTGAGGGCGCAGTCCCCACCGCAGGGTCTGCGATTCAATCTTGGTGGAAACGACCATCATGGAATGCACGACTTTGCGCGGCAATAAAAACACCATTAGATTTCGGTGGCGAAGGGCTGGCGGCCGGGCCGGGCCAGGGCATTGTTTCTAACAAACTCAGGGAAGGTCAGGCCTACTGCATCGCGGTCGGTATTGGCATTGGTAATGCAACGGCAAAGCCTGGCGGCATGTTTCTTTGGGTTGGTATGATACCAAGCCGGGAGAGGCCGCACGCGATCCAGGAAACTCTCCCACTGGAATGATATGAGGGAAACATCTTGAGGAATGCGGAGGCCATTCTCCAAAAACCAAGTGATGACGACGAGAACATCCATGGCGTGGGATACGAGAAGACCGGTGGGTTTTTCATGATCGGAAAAGAGGGCCCGGAGGCGGTTTTGGATGTTCTCCACTTGGCTGGAATGCTTCACCACCCATCCGGTAGCGGCCTTTGAAGTCTGAAACGCCTGGAGGAATCCAGCCTCTTCCGCAGGTTCTCCGGCCGCGCCTAGGTTTCTCATCAAAAAGACGACCTTGCGATGTCCCAATCCCAGAAATCTCGTGGCGGCATGATGAGCGACGGCTTGTAAGTCGTCATTAACGAACGGGATGGTAATATCTGGAAAGCGGTTTCCCATGATCACGGCAGGCAAACCCTGACTCTGAAACCAACCTTGCACCGAGGCCGGCATGCCGGCCAGGATCCAGTCCGTGGCCAGGTAGCGATCAACGAGTTGCTGGAGGAGGGTCTCTGGGAAACGCTTTTTCAAACGTAATTCGACCACAAACTCGAACTGAATTCCCTGATCATAGAGTTTTTTGCGAATGGCATCGACGACCAGGATTGGCCATTGACCAACGGCGTCCGGCGACTCCCCGAAAAGAAGAACGACCCGTCGTACCGCAGGTTTCGTCCTTTGGTGACGAGAACGCCGAAGAATCTCGGCGGGATGGCCGGGCACAACCCGGAGCCAACCTGCGTCCCGGAGACGGTGAAGGGCTTTTCGTATGAGCGGGCGGCTGGCGCCAAGACGTTCAGCCAGGGCGCGCTCGGCCGGCAAGTGTCCCTTCCATTGCTCCGATCGAATGGAAGTGCGAAGGGAATCAGCAATCTGATCGACGAGAGAATGGCGCCTGAATGGGGAATCTTTGTCTGGCACGGGTGGGGTCGATAAAGGTACATCCCGGTTTCTGTGGTGGACAATAAAAATATCCAAAATATTGGCATGGTCGGAGGCCCTCCCAAGAGATCAATCTTCCGCTGTGATTCATAATTCGACATCCGCCACCAACCATCCGGGAATTCCCTTTCTCCTCCGAAACGCATCATGAGCGGGCAGCAATCTTCAGAACGACTTGCCAAGGAAGATCGAATCTTGCGAGGCGGTGTGGCCAAGAGCGACATCACGGTGGAATCGGCAGAAATCGTCGTCAACGACCCGCTCTACGCCAAGGCTCTGGTTCTTGATGATGGAGTGACCCAAGTGGCGATCATCGCCATGGATGCGGTGGCGATCGGTGGGATCTGTGACATCAAAGACAGCTTCCTGCCCCGCTTGCGGAAACGCATTGAGGAGGAGTTGGATATTCCCGCTCAAAATGTTCTCGTCAATGCTTCGCACACCCATCCGCCCGGCCGAATTCTCTGTGATGACGAGGAGCAAATCGAAAGAACTTTTGACGCGGTCCGCCGCGCCATGCAGGGACTGACCGAGGTCAGCATCGGCTCTGGAAAAGGAACGGAGGACCGCATCAGCATGAACCGCAATTTGCTTCTCAAAGACGGAAGCCATTGGACGATTCGTCATTCCAATCCCAGCCCGCCGGATGAGGATGTGGTCGGTCTGGGTCCGGTGGATCCTGAAATTGGCGTTCTGAGGGTGGATCGCCCCGATGGCACGCCCCTGGCCGTGGTCTATAATTTTGCCTGCCATTTTCTCTTTGGTGATCCTACTGGAAAAGTGACGGCCAACATCCCCGGAGTGACCTCCCGTGTTCTGGAAGAGCACTGGAATGGCCAAACCATGGCGCTCTTTCTGCAGGGGGCCTGCGGGGACATCATTGATGTGGGCTTTAAGGACTTTATGGTTCCCCGCGACATCGAATCGTTGGGCCAGAAACTGGCTCAAAGTACGCTGGAGGCCGTCCGCGCGATTCGGACCGATGCCACCACCCTTGAAGTGGTTTCCGAAACCGTACTTTTTCCCCGGCGAAGCGACTCAGCCGAACGCATCCGCGCCAAGGAAAAAGAACGGGACCTTCTGGTGGAATCGCTCCGATTCATGACCTTGAATTTCGAAATTTTCCACACCCTTCATCAACGCTATCAGAGCGGCGCGGCCGGCCCTCTGGCGGCCTCCTATCATTATCTCCGCGACAAGGCCTGTGATCGTCGGGATTTCCAGGCGATGGATGACCTTAACCGGGAGAATATCAGAAGGTATTTGGAGAATGTGCGAACGATGGAACGCCTCGCCCGGATTCAGGATGAGATTGAGACCTACAAACGGCATCAGGTCATCAATGAGGAAAGCGGCGAATCGACCATCGAGGCGGAGATCCAAATTCTCCGTCTTGCGGAGTGTGTCATCATCGGAGCTCCGCTCGAAGTTCTGACCGAGGTGTCTCTCAATGTGAAGAGGGCCTCGCCTTTCGAACAAACCTTTCTCGCGGCCTTTTCAAATGGCTACATGCACTATGGGCCGCCGGTGGGGAATTATGCCAAGGGCGGATACGAGGTGGTTGAATGTTTTTTAGCTCCTGAATGGCAGGAGATTTTTGAACAAAAAGTAGGAGAGTTACTTGGCGGCTTGGCAAAACCAGAGAATGTTGATTCAACAGTCTTTTAGGTAACTTATTTATGAAACTTGGAATCATCGGCCTCGGCCATCGGATGAATAGTATGTTGGCGCAATTTCGAGAGGCTGACCCGGAGTTGGAGATCGTCGGCGTTGTTGATGCTGATCCCGAGAAGGCCCGGGACAGACTTCCGGAAGAAACTCGCACCAAGGTTTCTTTTTACGACTCGGTTCGGGAGTTGGTTGAATCGGAGAAGCCG
>CALBXK010000064.1 GCA_937890535.1 uncultured Spartobacteria bacterium | reverse complement strand
GGTTTCATCGAGTGTCTTGACGAGGTGCATTCGATCAGTGTCGAGAAGTTCGCGCATTCGGCGGAGAGAAATCGGAATCCGGATAAACAGCAGGATGCGCGACTCCTTGAGCAGTCTTAGACCGTTGCGCTCGCGACTTGGCAAAGTTCCCGGCGGCAACAAAACTGTCTGTCGTTTCTTCTTCCCGGTCTGCTTTCTTGTCGTGATAGGTGAAAATGGCACTTCAGGTGTTTTGTGTTGTCGGGCTCGTAAACCGCCTCTGACCATTCCAAAATGCGGCGCTCCATCCGCAAATCGATCCAGTGGGCCAAAGTATACGCTTCCGAAACGCGGCGAGGAATAGCTAGTGGCATCGGCCTTTGCGATGGCCGGGTTCTTTGGCATATTTCCTGTTATAGCCGTCAGCAAATCTTGGGCGAGTTCGGACGTCAAAGCTATCGTCTGTTCGATTTCTGATGATGCATCTTCCATCAATGGGTCTTATTTTTGACAAAAAGAGATAAAATTGAAACGGAAAAACACCTGTCAAAGAAAGTCGTGGGCGAAACTAGGCTCGAAAATAGCGGAACCCATCCCGTGTCTCGGCACATTTTCGATTGGCTGATTGTTGCCGCAAGGCGGAATGGGCTTTCGGGGAGTGGAGAATCGCTGGTTTTGCCTTCATCGCATCCTCTACGTTTCCCGCCGAAAATCGTCAACCAACACCGAACGGATCCGGACGGGTCTGCGACATTTTCGACGTTAAACGCTTTCCTCATTTGCTGGCATTTTCGCTGAAGTTTCTGAAGAACCAATCCATTTGGCGGAATCGTTCCTCCGAGTTGGGGATTTTGCGGAAGGCCCAGGCGAGGAGCGGGCGGAAGGGGATGTCTGCATGGGACCAGCGTTGACCGGCCTCGTTTTCCTGGGAGCGTTCGCGGCGAAGGCGGTCGAAGGTGGCTTCACTCAACCCAAGCCAGTCTTCAAAGGATTCCTCCTCACGAACGTCCTCTTCCAGGTCGTCCCAGTGCGCCTGCATGGATGCGCGGTGGGATGAATAGGTTTCGCCGAAGTCGAACTCGGGGTTCAAGCCCTCCAGGGCATCGACGGTGTAACCAAAGACATCGGAGCAGGCGAAGATAGCAGAATCCGGGTTGCGTCCCTGCAGCCAAGCCGCTTGATCGGCGGATAGCGGGATTTCCGCCGTATGTAGGTAATCGCTCAGCCACCGGACATAGAGTTCGTAATCGCCGGGTTCCCGGCATGAGGATAGGTCGCTGCTGTCTCCGCGATGCGGATACGTGAAGTCGCAGAAGGAGCGAGGGGGGAGTTGGTCGATCATATCATCCTCTACGCTTCATGTCGAAAATCGTCAACCGGCTCATCTCCCAGGAAAGAACCTCGCCAAGCTCGACGCGTTCCTTCAAATCGTGGCCGTGTTGCATCCCGACACCGCCACTGCGCTGTATTACGCCCAAATCGCCGCCGCTCTGGAGCGCAAGGGAACACCCATTCCGAGAAATGACATTTGGATCGCTGCGGTGGCCATGGAAAGCTCCATACCACTGGCCGCCCGCGACGGCCACTTTGGAAACGTGGAAGGTCTTGCGCTCTTGAACTGGTCGTAATCTGGTCGTCTTTCCCAGCCCAGTATAGCCTTTCCCCCATGAGTCGATGGCCACCATGTCGGCCGGGATTACGGCAAGCCTCGCCCGCATGTGCGCACCACGGTTTTGCTGGTTCCGAGTATCGCCTTAACCCCATTAAAGTTCTTCGTGCGTTCGCAGTAATACAATCGCTGCCGCTCGGTTGCGAATTGCGTGCTCATATGAGGGGTTGATAGAAAGCGCCTTGTCGAAACATGTGATGGCCTTCTGATGCTCCCCAATACCTCGATAGCAAAGACCGAGATAATTCAATGTGGAGACATGAGAAGGATTAAGTGAAACAGCAAACGTAAGGTGGTGCAAAGCACCGGTGAATTGTTCATTTTCAACGAGAAAAACTCCCTTATTATAGTGCAATTGAGCATCGTTTGGCGCAACGCCTATCGCTTCGTCATACATCATTGATGCTGCCGCATTGTTACCTAACCGTTGGTAGCAAATGGCAAGGTTTGCCAAAGCAGGAAGGTATCCCGGCTCGACGGATATACATTCCCGGAACCGTCCAATTGCGGCTTCGAGCCTTCCTTTTCCCATCAATACATTTCCGAGATTGTAGAATGACCGCCCAAAATTGGGGGCGACTTGTGTCAGCGTAGTCCAGAGTGAAACGGCATCAGAAACCCGACCGAAGCTCGCAAGAAACGAAGCTTTGTTATTGATTGCTAGGTGGAGATTCGGATCGATGATAAGCGCCTCGTCAATAAGATTCAAGGCGTGCGGCACCTCGCCTAGCATAAAAAAGCTAACCGCTCGATTGTTTAGATCACGTGCAGTTGTTTCCGCTTCACTCGGCAGATTGAATTTGCGGCGAAATACATCGCAATAAATTTGCTCAAGGTCTCGCAACAGATCATCGACTCGCGAATACCTGCATTCTGGATTTTTTTCGAGACATTTTTTGATCACAAGATAAAGCGGCGAATCAAATCGAGCTAATTGATAAGAGTTGTGAACGTAACGGAGAACAGCAAAATAAGCCTGCGGATCTGGATCGGGCAGATCAAAAGGCAGCTCTCCTTTATGAAGCATTTGGTAAAGAATAATACCGAAGCTGTAGATATCACTCTGTTGATTGCAACGTCCGCCATCAACGAACTGCTCCGGCGCCATGTAGAGCGGAGTTCCAGAGATGGAGGTATCAATCCGAGAGCGAGTCTGCGCAATATGGTAGTTTGCTAAACCGAAGTCGGTAATCTGTGCATGATCGCTTGCGTCAACCATAATATTGCTTGGTTTGAGGTCGCGGTGTGCGATGAGGCCGTGATTGTATCCGTGTAACAGACCCGATGTGATTTCGATTGCCCATTGCAATGTCAATGGCAGTCCAATGCTCCGTTTGGACATTGCCTGATCCAAAGTATTCACGCCCAGTTCATCAGGCGGAACGAATTCCAGGGCAATATATAGTTTTTCGTTGAATAGGTCTACTGCGAGCGCAGATACGACGTTTGGATGCTTGCCGAAATTTAGCCAGATTTTAGCTTCGTTGGTAAAACTGTCTCGAGTGTGGGTGTCGGATGAAAGCTCAGGACGAAGCATTTTGAGAGCGCAAGTGCGACCTAAATCGCGATCAAACGCTAGGTAGACGTGACCAAAACCACCTTCACCCAGCAGAGAGTGGATAGAGAATCGTTCATTCACCACAACGCCTTTGGAGATCATAAGTAGGAATTCATGACGAGCTTGTTCATGCCAGTGCACGCAGCAGCTCCGCCGCATCCGGGTAGCGGTCTTTGTGCTTCTTAGTGACGGCCCGGTCGATGACGGTGGCGAGAGGCTTGGGAATGGTGGGAAGCCGCTTCCGAATCGGCACCACGTCGTCGTTGAGAATCACATCCATCGGGTCGCGCTTGGCGGGGAAGTCGAAGGGAAACGCGCCGGTGAGCAGGTAGTAGATCGTCGCCCCCATGCTGAAGACGTCGCTGACGGGTTTGACGTATTTGAAGTTGATGATTTGTTCCGGGGGCATGAAGACCGGTGTTCCTGCGGTGCTGCCGGTCATGCTCATTCCGCTGAGTCCTGCCATCTGGAAGCTCTTTGACATTCCGAAATCCGCGACTCGGGCAACGCCTCTGTCGATAAGGATGTTCCCCGGCTTGAGGTCGCGGTGGACAAATCCCTTGCTGTGGGCAAATGCCAGCCCTTCCAGGGCCTGGAGGGCATGCGGCATCAGTTGCTCGGGCGTGAGCGGACCGCGATTTTTGGCGTAGAGGTCCATGAGCGAACCTCCGTCGCAGAGTTCCATGACGAAATAGAACGCTCCTTTGTGCGACCCGCTTTCGATGAACCGGACGATATTTGGGTGGTCGAGCTGTCGGTTGACCTCCATTTCCCGCTTGAACCGCTGAACAGCATCTTCCGTGGCTGCCACCTGAGAGAGCATGACTTTGATTGCGACCTTGGTATCGTCTTTTTGCCTGCGGGCCATGTAGACCGCCCCAAAGCCGCCTCGCCCGAGTTCTTTTTCTGCAACGAATCCTGGAATTTCGAGCAGCCCCGTTTCTTTTTCTCCGCCGAAGACGAGGGCAAAGAGATTCTCCGGAGAAATCTCGGAGAGTTCGCCGGGCTGGATGCCAGCGTTCACTGCGGGTTGGGCCGCTCCTTTCTCAATGGCCACCATGATGTCAGTTTGTCCGACGGTGATTTTGTCCCCGTCTTGCAGTTCCACCACCGGATACTGGATCCTGGCGCCTTGCTCCGGAGATTCGCCGGATTTGCGACCGCCCCATTTCTTCCCGTTAACATAGGTGCCGTTCAGGCTACCGAGGTCGCGGAGGGAGGCCTTGGGCGGGCAGGCCTCCAGGATGAAATGGTGCCGGGAGACTTGAGTGTCGTCCGGGAATCTGGCGTGGCAATCAGGCATCCGCCCAAAGAGGAATGTGTCGTGCTCAGTGAAAGGAAAGACCTTTCCCTTGGCGGGGCCTTTAATGACGGAGAGGGTGACCTGGGCAGGCATACCATTTTTCTACGTTTCAGGAGAGAAAGCGTCAACGCGCCGATGCGTCGATTTCGGAGCTGGACCCTCGGAGAAATAGTGTTCCCGGCGGAGATTGCCTCCGAGACTGCGCTGCCCGTAAAAAAAGTCGCCCGAAGGAGCTTCCGGCGCTTTCATCGCCTTATCCTCTTCTTTGATTTGGTGCCATTGGTCCATGAAATGCCGAAATGTCTGGCCATGGGCAGGGGCGGCGCGAAATGAAAGCCTGGCTTCTTCCCATCGCTCGCTGGTGATAAATGCATCCGTCAGCCTGGAATAGGCCGCCGCATCGTCCGGCCACGCTTTGATCACGTCAATGAGCAAGCGGATGCCATCATCGGTCCGATCAGTTCGAAGGTGCCAGTGGGCTAACCGGAACTTGAAAATCGTGGAACGACAACCCTCCGGCCCGATCTCATCGAGGATTTCCCGGGAGCGTTCCGTGTTCTCCACCTGGTGGGCGAAGGAATTCATTTTTTCGGCGAACTGGCTGTCCTCGTGGATCGCCGGGGCGAGATCGTCGAGAAAGCATCCCATTCCGTATTTTCTGAGGAAATCCAAACGAGGCAGGTGTTCGGGAAATCTCGCGAGATAATGGAGGATATGGTAACGGGCGGCCGTGAGGTTCCCGTGGCTTGCCTGCCAGAAGGCAAAGCGGAGCTGCCGCTTGCAAAGGTGGTGAGTTGCCCGCTGGTGCATCTCGCGCAGCAGGCGCACACGAGGAGCAATGGTTTCTCTTTGCCATGCCAGGTAGGCATGGAAGAGATCGGATGGCATGGAGGGATTGGCGTAGAGTCCGTTCATTTGTGATCCGCAGGGGATATACTGGCGAAACACCTCCGGGACGCGGTCTCTCATGAGAGGCGTGAGGGTGAGTTCATTTTTGCTCGATTCCGCAACTTCAGCAACCTCCGGCCAAGCCCAATGGGCCAAACGTTCAGCCAGGGTGTCGTCGAGTACGACGGCCTTCATCCACGGCCACAAAGATTCCAGGTCCGGGTCGAAAAACGCATCGCTTAAGAACCGCTCGGAAATCCTGAAGGTAACCAGCAGAGAAGCCACCGCGTCGCGAAATTTTCCAATTTGCGATGCGAAACACGCCAAGTTGAACCAGTAGAGAGGTTCCCGTACAATCCCAGGGATCTGGATACTTTTGGCGTAGGCCCAGGCAGGATCTCCAGCAGCGTTGACGAAATGAAGATCGTCCAGTTGGGAGCGAGAGTTTTTGAAGTCATCCCGGGCCAGCTTGGCCGAAGCGGGATAGTCGCCACGGGCACTCATCAACTCTTTCCTGAGGGAAATAACGTGAGAATCTAACCCGGAACTCTCCTCATACTGGATGACCCGCTTTTCAACTTCCTCAAGGAGTCCCAGTCCAAAATATCCGTTGGCTTCTTTTAAAAGTTGTTCAGGAGTTTGTGCGGGGATGATTGTCTTCATGGTGCCGGTTTTTTGGTGAGGTCTGGAGTCTTCATCAGAGAAGACGGCTGACGGGAGAAATCGTCAACCAGATCCTCGGAATATCTCTATTCCTTCCTGAAAGATTTCAGCAGGCCCACGGAGTCCAGACCCCCGAATCCCAGAGATTCGAGGTGCTCCCGGAGCGATTGCATAGCGGCAGCCGCGATTTTATGAACTCCCTGCTTCGTCATGCCGAGTTGGGTGCCGATTTCCGAATAGCTGTGCCCCTGCCCTATGGCGGTGAGAACCACCCGGTGTCGCTCTGGCATCTTTGCCATTACCCGGCCGAGGGCGGCTTGAGACTCGGCACGGCTGACTTTTGTGCCGACCGATTCCTGCGACTGATCCGGGGTATTTTGAGCCAAATCGGTTCGGGTGGACTGCATGCCGGCCGGTTGATCCAAAACATACTCGTGGTGCTGGTGATGGCGAACCTGCCTCTCGTAGAGGCTGCGAAGAGCGTTTCGGATGGCTTGGGAGGCGTAGGCGGTAAAATTCCCTTTGGTAGGGTCGAACTGGCGTCCAGCAGCGACGAGAGCCTCTTGGGCTCGAATTTCAATTTCCGGGAGGTCGAGTCCAGGGATGTTTGAAAAGCTGCGGGCGATATGCCTAGCAAGGGGCAGAAGTTCCGCAATCTCATCGTCCATTTCGGGAGAAATATCAGGAATCGAGATGCAATTCAATCACCTGCCCAGTGACAGTCTCTGGGCCGTAAAACGGGGGAGACCGGCACGGACGATCTTTCTCTTGGTCCGCTTGATGTCGTAGGGCACGCGACGGAACTCGACCGTGTTCTGCTGAGGACGATGGACGACGTAGCATGCGCGACAGTCGCCATCGCGGGGTTGGCCGACCGCTCCCACGTTGACGAGGACCTTTCCTCCTTCCGACAGCGTTATGACGTCCTTGCCTTTGCGGCAGGTGATCTTCGCTACGGGCGATTTTTCCCACCATACCATCGGCTTGTGGGTATGTCCGCAGAAGGCAAGATGGTGCGATTGAACCGCGAAATGTCTGCGAGCGTCCTCGCTTGAGAGAATGTATTCCCACTCGCGAGGATCGGCCAGTGAGGCGTGAGTGAAGGAGGTGCCCTCAAACTCGAGGTTTCGAGGCAAGGAGGTCATCCAGGCTCGGGCTGATTTTGTGAGCCGCGAGGCGGCAAATTCGATGCCAGCATAGGCGGTATCATTGAACTCTTCTGGCGGTTCTGGCAGGCAGGCAGCTTCGTCATGGTTTCCCAGCACCACCGGGCACCCGAGATCCCGGACCGCCCGGAGGCAGGATCGAACACCAGCGGCATATCCCACGATGTCGCCCAAACAGACGAGCTTCGAAACCTGCTGGGACTTTACATCTTCCAAGACAGCCGTCAGCGCCTCGAAATTCGAGTGGATGTCACTGATGATCGCAATGGCTTTCTGCATGGATACGAATACGACGCTGGAAGAATTGCGTCAACTGGACGAGGATAGTTGCTCTCATTTTTATGTGTCACACGATCCGAGTTCTAAATTTTGGAAACAGGAAATGCAGTCTCGGCCCACGCAAGAGGAGTCAAAAGATCCCAGGGATAAACCTGTGGGTGCGTGACTCGTATTCTCGATAACTCGAAAACCTCTGGCGGAGAAAGGATTCCTCTCGGCAAGATTTTGCGTAAAAGAACGGCAGCAGTGCCGCTGCAGCTAGTAGTGCCGGCCAACTCAACCAGACCAGCGCCCAGCCAAGTCCGGCCAGGATCACGG
>CALBXK010000063.1 GCA_937890535.1 uncultured Spartobacteria bacterium | reverse complement strand
GCTTGTACTGAAAGACTATTTTATGCACACGGGCGACGTTGCTCTTCTGAGGGAATTTCTTCCGAAGATTCGTCGGATCTTGGAAGAATTTTCGCGTTATGCGGACGCAAGAGGACTCGTGAATTTTCCTATGGAATATTGGAGCTTCTTTGACTGGTCGTATGAACGCAACGGACATTCCTTGAGTGGGAAGACGTCAGCCCCTTTGAATTTCCTCTATCTGATCGCGCTTAAAACCTATGAAAAGTTGTCTCTTGAGGCAGGTGATGTAGAGGGCCAAGACGGGTTCCAGCCCACAATCTTGCGGCTGGCCGTCTCCCTCGACGAGGTGTTTTTCAATCGCGAAACGGGTCGACTCAGTGACTATATCGAAGCTGGAGAACACTCTCGTCTCTCCAGCCAGCTGGCCCATGCCCTGGCACTTATTGCGGGGGAATGTCGCGCCGGGATTCAAAATGACCTTTCCGCGGGGCTGAATGATTCCAACCTTCTCATTCCGGAGTTGTATCTTCATTATTTTGTCTTTGCGGCGCAGAAAATTGTCGGAAGTACAAAAAATGGGTTGGAACGCATTCGAAAATATTGGGGCAAAATTATAGAGGCCGGGTCCCCTACGATCTGGGAATTTGGCGTTTATCGGCCCGGGAAGGATGCGATCGAAGGCAAAGGAAGTCTTTGTCATGGTTTTTCCACTTCGCCGGTGGACTTTTTTCAAACCGTCATCCTCGGAGTCATTCCCTTGCGGCCTGGTTTTATGGAGTTTTCGCTAGATCCTCATGCTTTTGATCTTCAGTTTGCCGAGGGGCGGGTTCCGACGCCTCATGGAAATATTGCTGTCGCCTGGAAACGGGTTCCGGAGGGGATTTCGGTTTCTTTGCAAGTTCCAAAAGGGTGTCTGGCCGTGACGCCGGAAAACGGGTCCTTTGGCCCGGGGAACCACAATTTTAGAATTGGCAACGATAGTGACGAACCCCATGAAATCCTCTTGGAAACAGCTCATGGTTTCTCGTAAAAGCGCAGATAATAGGTGTCAGTGGATTGCTCTTCCCGGGGTGAAACAAGGGGAGTCCATCGTGGCTGGGTATGTTTTAAAGTTTGAGGTGGCAAAATCCCAAGCCGTTTTGGTGAAGGTTGCGGCCGACCAGCAGTATGAACTGTATCTCGACGGGGAGTTCATTGGTCGAGGAGGCGAGTCAGGAGTACCGGAGCATTGGTTTTTCGAGAGTTACCGATTGAACTTATCAAAAGGGAACCACGTCCTGGCCGCAAAAGTCTGGTCCTGGGGCGGGCGCCACAGCGCTATGGCGCAGATGGAGGTTTTTCACGGATTTTATCTGTCCTCATCCAGAAAGACGACGCGAACCCTGTTGGGCACCGGTCAGGGGCCGTGGAGAGTAAAGGCATTGCAAGGAATCAAGTTCACCGAGCATTACAATCTTCCCAATGGCTGGACAGGCGTCCCTCCGTCCCAAACGCTCGACGCCAAACGCTTTCCTTGGAGCTGGGTTTTAGGGGCTGGCGAGGGATGGAAAATTCCCGCGCAGCTCCCCACGAATAAAACCATTCCCACCGGCGAAAAACAACGCTCTCACCATCTCACTCCCGCGATGCTTCCAACTCCATTTTCAGCGCAAGTTTCGCTTGGAAGCGTTGTATTCGTGTCCGAGGAGGTCGAGAGAACCGGGCCACTCAGGGCCTGCGACGACCTAAAGGAAGAACATACGTTTTTCGAGGCGTTGATTGCAGGCAAAGAGATCGTGTTGGCCGCCGCCACGGAAAGAAAAATCCTTTTTGATCTAAAAAATTACTACTGCGTTTATCCATCGCTCACAATCTCGGGGGGAAAGTCCGGGCGGGTCAAGCTCACTTGGGCCGAGTCGCTGTTTGAGGGTGCGAAAAGCATGGAGAAGGGCGACCGAAACGCGGTTTTGAACAAAACCATGCGCGGAATCTGGGATGAATTTCGTCTCGACGGAAATCTGGAACGAGAGTTCAAAACGTTGACCTGGAGAGCTGGTCGCTATCTCGAACTGACGGTCGAAAGCGGTTCCGAAGCTTTGACATTGAGCCTAAAATTGCAGGAGACAAGATTTGATCTTCCGATTCATGATTTCTTCTCTTGCGATGATCCCACGGTGAACGAAATCATACCAATTTCAGTGAGATCGCTGCAAATGAGTGCTCATGACAATTTCGTAGATTGTCCATTCTACGAACGTCTAACGTATTCGGGGGATGGTCGCCTTGAGGCTTTGGCGGCCTATACGATTTCCGGAGATGACCTGCTGGCCCGCAAAGCGATTCAGCTATTTGCCTCGTCGGCGAGCGCCAACGGACTCTGCATGTCGCGATGGCCCTCCCGGGAGATTCAATACATTCCCACCTTCTCTCTTTGGTGGATCGGTATGGTATATGATTTTTCCATGTGGCGTGACGATCGCACTTTCGTTAGATCGGTCTTACCTGCCGTCAGGTCCACTTTGGAGTATTTTCTGACCCGATTGGATTCCCGGGGGATCTATTCCGAGACGAAAGCGACGTGGAATTTTGTCGATTGGGTTCCAGAATGGAAGAGCCATCCCAATGGAGGTGCCCCACCGAGTGAAGGCGGAGTTAACGTATTGGTGAATTGGATTCTGGTGTATACGCTTTCCATTGCGGCTGAGATTGAAGGCTATGCTGGCGAACCCCTTCGGGCGCGGAGATACGAATCGGCGGCCATGAAAATTGGGAAAATTATTCAGCCGACATTTTGGGATCAGGAGAAGGAGCTTTTCAGGGATGATAAAAGTGGGAAATGGTTTTCGGAGCATTGCCAAATCATGGCGATCTTAAGCGGGTTTGTCCCTTCCAGTCAAAGAAGCCCACTGCTCGATAAGGCGTTTTCTCAAAGGAAGATTGCCAAGTCTTCCTTGTTCTTCACTCATTATCTCTTTGAGGCCTGTTTCCTCGCAGATCGTGAAGACCTTTTTTTTCAACGCCTGAAGCCTTGGAACGATTTTATTGGGAGCGGATTCACCACGGTTCCTGAAAATTTTCAGAATACGCGATCCGACTGTCATGGTTGGGGGGCGCATCCCCTGTTTCATTTGGTAGCAAATATTGCCGGAATCAAACCCGCTGCCTTCGGTTTTAAAACGGTGCGAATTGCGCCTCGGCTGGGACCACTGCAAGAAATTAAAGCGTGCTGCCCGCATCCCCGTGGCATGATCAGGACTCACTGTTCATTGAAAAAAACGGTGTTGGTCGCAAAAATTGAGCTTCCTGAATGTCTCTCGGGAGAGTTTATTTATGGAGACCAATGCCTGAAAATCGGACCGGGCAAACAGATTCTGCGGATCAAGACCCACAAAATGGATGGCGGGATCGTCCCCTCGATCTTTCGAATCTCAAAATAAAACCCTCGCGAACCTCCTATTATGAACAACACAACTAACAATCGTTACTCCGTGATCCTTGGAAACTTGGGCAATACCTGCGACCGATTTCTTTCGTCCGGTTACAAGGAGGCTCTGCCAAAAAATGAAATGGTCCGTCAAGCGGCTGCCATCCCTGGCATCGAGGGAATCGAATTGGTCGGATCATGGGACATTCGAGAGGACAACGTGGCAGAAGTGGCCGGCTTGTTGCAGGAACATCGCCTGACTTGTGTTTCCATCATTCCCGATCTTTTCTCACAGAAGCGCTGGGGAAACGGGAGTTTTGGCGCCAAGGATCCGGAGATTCGAGCCCAGGCCCTGGAAGAAACGCGTTCTGTGGCCAGAATCGCCCAAAGTATGGGATGCCCACTGATCAATCTCTGGCTGGGACAAGACGGATACGACTATCCCCTGACGGCTGACTATCGACGGCAGCGCACAGATCTCATGGAAGGCATTCGAGTGGTGGCGAGCGAATTTCCAGATCTCCGATTTGCTCTCGAATATAAACCGAAAGAACCACGGACCCATTCCTTCCAGGCCCGCGCGGCCGACACCCTCCTTATGGCCATTGAGACCGGCCTGGAAAACGTAGGCGTTTGTATCGATGTGGGACATTCCCTCATGGCGGGGGAGAATGTGGCGGAATCGGCCGTACTCCTTCAGCACCACGGCAAAAAACTCTTCCACATGCACTTCAACGACAACTATCGGACCTGGGACGACGATATGATTGTGGGTTCGCTCCATACGGTTGAGTATTTCGAACTGCTCTTCTGGCTGCGGGAATCAGGCTATGCCGGTTGGTATTCCATGGATCAGTATCCGTATCGTGAAGATGGCGCAGCCGCAGTTTCGGAAAGTGTCGCCTTTCTCCAGTCGGTCGAGAAATTATTGACGCCGCAACGCTTCGAAGAATTGCGCGAACTCATCGCCAAAGGGGACGCCACCGCTTCGACGCGATGGATGCGAACACTGATGTTTGATCGGGCCTGAAACCACTCATCGAACCATGAAGCGGTTTTTCGATCGGATTGCAAAAAAGGCGCTCGACCCCCGTCAGCCGTCGGTCGTGATTTGCGCCCTGGGCGATAGCGTCACCCAGGGCGTGATGGAACATCGATGGCTGGATCCTTCGGCAACCTACCTCCGCCGCCTCCAAATCGCGCTCGAAGAGTTCTTCCCCACCACCACCTTCAATACCTTAAACGCCGGGGTATCGGGCGACCAGGTTACCGGTGGGTTGGAGCGACTGGATCGCGATGTGATCCAACACCAACCGGATCTGGTTCTTCTGGCCTTTGGCCTCAATGACTGCCTGAAGGGGATTTCCAATACGGGGGAGTTCGGGAAAACGTTGACGAAGATTGTGGGTCGTCTCCAAAATGAGACCGAAGCCGACATCGTATTGGTGACTCCGCCATTCATGGCCACCCGGGCTGGTTCAAGGGTCCATCCTGAGCACTCCCCCTTTGCGGGGGATATTGCCCGTTGCCAGAATGATGGGACCCTCGCGGCATATGCAGAGATCATTCGCCAGGTTTCAAGCCGGGAAAAGCTTGCCCTGGCTGATGTCCATGCAGAATGGAAACGACTTCAGAAAGCCGCCGTGGATACTGATCTTTGGCTCTCCAATGGGCTAAATCATCCGGATGCCCGGGGCCATCAGCTTCCTGCCACCGTGATTTTTCATGCCTTGTTGTCCGGCCGCGAGCAGCCGAAGGCTTGAGATCATATATCCGATTGAATGCCCCGTTGGCCGTGAGGTGTGCGCGACAGAAAATGTCCGACCCAACTCGACAATTCCATCCGATTCCCTGGACGTTTTGCGTTGAGACCCGTCTCCTTCGGGCGGAATGGAAGCTTTCTATGGTTCAGAAAAAAAACCAGCGGTAACATCTTCTTATGCGGGTTTGATCGTTCTATCTTTGCCATATCGAAAGATCCGCGTTACCCTCTGAAATTCGATCGCATCTGCCGACTGGAAAATTCGAGGGCCAAGCGGCAAGGGAAACACATGCACACGCGTCTCGAAGACATGCCTAGAAGCATCAAATCCGAGGAACTTCTTTGGCCCGACGGCGATGCCCTAGGGCGAACCTGGTTCACGTCCATCTTCCGGCCAGACTCCCTTTGGCAAGGAACCGAATCTTTCCAGACGAACCGAAAGGGCGAAAAAAAGATCGAGAACGGATTTACCCTCATCGAACTTTTGGTTGTGGTTGCCATTATTGCCATCTTGGTGGCCTTGCTTTTCCCGGCGTTGGGAAAAATGAAGGAGGGTGCTCTTTCGGCGCAATGTATCGGCAATCTTAGGCAAATCGGAGTAGCGGGACAGCTCTATGCAGCTGAACATCACGGAAAATGGCGCACCGTCGACGAACCGAATGGTCAACCCATTTGGTATTTGATCTTGCTTGATAGCGGGTATCTTTCATCAAAAAAAAGCGTGTTTTGCCCGGCATGGAAGCCAAAAACTTATGAGCCCTGGAGGACGTATGGTGTAACTTGGCGAGGAGAGGCGAACCCTCCCGACAATAGAGGGGTGCTCGACCAAACTCTGGCCCCGAACTACCATGTTCTGGCGGCAACGATCAATCTGATGGCAATTCAAAATCCAGCCAAATACGTTGTTCTCGCCGATAGTTATACAATTCGTTCTGGTAACAACTCTCAATACCCGATCATTCAGGGAACAGGCCCCTATGACGAGATGCACTTGAGGCATCAAAAAAGGGCCAACATTCTCTTTGCCGACGGCCATGTTTCCGCTTTGGCAGGAACCGACCTTCCAGAAGTCGGATGGCACGTGGCCTTTGATCGGGAAGGAAAATTAGTGAATTTCTGATCAAAGCCCGCTGGGAATAATATAATCCAGAGTGAGCGACCTATAAGGAAACGAATATCAGAAAGAAAAAACGAGCGCGAAGTATATGACACCAACACGAAATACAACACAACCACGAAAAGATCGCCATATTTCTATTATGATGATCTTCATTTTGAGTGCGCTGGCATTCGGGCTGCCGGAAGTGCAGTCTGAATCTCTGAGTTTTTCTGATGGGACCATTGAGTCTGGCGGAAAATCTCTTACGCCAAAAGCCAACATGGGGCGATTTATTGTGACATTGGACAATGACGTACAAGGTCACATCCGTGAACAATTCAATTTCGGAGAAGGGGGGATCAATACAAATTTTTTCGCAAATAAAAAAGACGCCTTCGGGGAAAACAGCTTCACATACTCCGCCGATGCTGTGGCAAGTATCGCGAACAACAAAAAGCTTTTGGGAAAATATTCGATAAGCATGGAACTCCTTGAATCTGGGCTCATCAAGTTCGAAGGTGTTTATAAGTCAACAAATCCGTCAAAACTGAAAGATCGCTATTTAGTAATCGAATTGCCTGGGTTCATGACCTTACAAGGAGAGTACGTCAAAGACGATGAAACGATGTCCTTTGATTCGTCTGCAGAATGGTCTGGTTCTCAATTGAAAGGCGCCGAGATCAAGTGCTTCCCGGACGCCGAACAAAAAAGTTTTACTATTATTCCCGAGGCAGTCTCCAAGATTCGAATCCTGAAGTCAAAAATGGTCTTCTCCGCGGACCCTAGCGGGAGAATCAGTTTCCTCATAGATATTCAGACTGGAAAAATCGCAGAGAATGAAGGTGAGTTGTCTCCCAATGGGCTTGATTTCCTCAAAATCGATAAGCTGCGGCTGCCCGATTATGGGTCCGGAAAGAATTTGGTGATGAATCCGTCGTTTGAGGCCGGTTTTCGCTATTGGAGCTATCGAGGGTTCGCCGACGGTGCCGAGCCTCTGAAGAACGCGGTGGTTTATGACATTGACCGAGAAACCTCCCATTCTGGCGGCCAGTCATTACGAATCCAGGCTTCTCGCAGTATGATCCTTTTGGGGACTTCGGGTTTGCCGTTCGTTCCAGGAGAAACTTATACCCTCAGTTATTGGGCGAAGGCGACCCGAGGCAGCGGGATTTCTTTGCAGCTTGATTCGCGGTCAGGAATGGCCGACATTGCGCCGACCGAGCTTGTACCGGTAGGGAATGAGTGGCAGCGATATAGTTCGGCCTTTGTTCCTAAACACAAATTCGCCTCATACTATTTTCGGGCGACAGAAAATGGTGGCTCTGGGGAACCAGGATTCCTTTGGATTGATGACATCCAAATTGAAAGAGGAAAAATGACCGAGTTTTCGGCTCCTCCGGTTGTGGCACAGCTCAGAAGCAAAGCCAGGGGGAATTTTCTCGAGTTTGGCATGCCATCGGACTTTAGAATCGAATTGCATGTTTCTCCAGGAACTCGCGGTACGGTTTCAGTGTCCGTCGAAGATTTCTTCTTCAGATCCATTTTTCAGAATAAGTATGCGTTTGATGCTGACAAC
>CALBXK010000062.1 GCA_937890535.1 uncultured Spartobacteria bacterium | reverse complement strand
AGCGTGAGTTTCAAACGCGATTTTATCGAGTCAGCGCCACAAGTAGACGGCACTCTGACCAAAGCCAAAGGTGCGCCGGCCAACCCAGTCACTCAATTTGAAGGTTTGTTATTTATTCTATGGCCATTGGTACTGCACGGGCAATGGGTCATCGACGACCTTGTAAATTTTCTCTCTAAGGAGGGTGTTCCCTGCGACGACAGTTTTTCGCGCGATCCTAAGAACTTTCTCGCATATCACGGACTTCGAGTGGCGACGTCTTCGTCGAGCAGGAAGCGGGAAACGTTAGCGTTACTGCCCGGGGTACGACCCGCTCGCGATCTTGTCGCTGCCTGGAAAATTAAAGCCCAGAAAGTCAAGAGTCACCGAAATACTGGGTGACGACTCCCTTCCGCGCTCATTTGTGCGACAGGAAGGGCAGTCATGAAACCACTACCTACAACCAGCGTTATCCAAACTGGTGATTCGCACTACGCCGAACCACTCCTCACGAAACAACAACTGGCCAACCGGCTTCAACTCTCCGCGAGGAGCGTTGACAACTGGATGAAGACCGGCCGCATTCCCTACTTAAAATGTGGGAAGGCGGTCCGCTTCAGATACTCGGCGGTTTTGGAAAAACTCAATACCTACCGCGTCGGGTGATGCGAAATCGCAAAATTGAGATTGCCACAAAGGAGCTAGAGCTCCCGAGGTTCGTTTTGGATCTTCTTTCTGCTCCACCTACCCGCGGGGAAGGGCTAAATACTTGGCTCTTTCGAGCGGCTAGAGTCCTCCATCACCGGCGACAACCCGGAGAGATTATCGAACTCCTCAGAGCAATCGTTGCAGGAGAAATCATCAAGCCAGGCGAAATTGAACGCGCCGTCGATAGATCCGCAAGTTGTGGATGGAGGCCAGGTGGGGACAAAATGCAACTACGGCCTGGACCGTGGCCGAAAGTGAACAAAGAACAGCGTGAGGCGATTATTGGTACCGGCCGGGTGCTTGCTGATCTTTGGGAAGCATCCCCTACAAAGTGTGACGAAGACGGTCCGACTTGCGAGAGGATCATTGATGATCTCTTCCCGGCAAATTCGCTCTTATGCGTAGGCAAATCTTCTTCGGAATTCGTAACTCGACCTCGCGAGGCGTTGCGAGGTCACTTGGATAAAATGCGATTAATCGTGCCAAGTCCAATGTCGGCGATGACAGGGCTCACCCAGGACGGAAAAGAATCGGAGCATACCCTCAAAAATACCGGGCAGCGACGATTTTTGGTCATTGAGCAGGACAATGGCGATTCGGATTCGCAGGCCGCGGTGTTACTTCATCTGGCAGAACGCGCCCCACTAGCTCTTGCGCTCCACAGTGGAAGCAAAAGCCTGCATGGTTGGTTTTATTGTCAAAACTGCTCCGAGAATATGTTGCGTCGGTTTATGGCCTACTCAGTCAGTCTTGGAGCCGACAAAGCTACATGGAGCCGCAGTCAGTTCGTGAGAATCCCAGAGGGGACTCGCGAAAACGGGCGTCGCCAAACCGCCTTTTACCTCAACCCAGAAGTGGTCGAAAAATGAGCTCAAACCTTGCTTCACGTTGGCCCGGCGATTCTTCTGCGCCGAACTCGTCATTTCAGGAAGAAGACGAAGTAAAGCTCAAGCCCCTGAGTGTGCGTTCGCCAAGTGAGATTCTGTCGTTTAAATTTGATCCTTCGGATTCGCTTCTCCCAAACGGATATCTCATGAAAGGAAATCCGCTGTCGCTCGTAGGGATGGGCGGAATTGGCAAGTCACGTGTAGTCATGCAGTTAGCTATCCATTGCATCATTGGAAAACCCTTCTTTGGCTGGGAAACAAATGCCCGCGGACAAAAATGGTTGATCCTGCAAACAGAGAATAGCAACCGTAGGCTACAGGCGGACCTGAGGCGGATGACTGATTCATGCAATCCCAGCGAATCGAGAATACTCGATGAATGTCTACGTATTCACACCATTGAGAATGACGATGACACCTTCGTCAGTCTCGGGAATTCTGAAACTCATTCTAGAATTCGCGATATTCTCACTGATTTTCCAGCAAATGTGATTGTTTACGATGTTCTCCGAGATTTTGGAATCGGCGATTTGAACTCCGACCAAGACATGAGCGAAACATGTCGAGCCATTGGACGAATTTCACGCAAGGGCGATCCGAGCCGTATTCCCCTCGTGGTTCATCACGCCCTATCGGGAAAATCAGGCGCTGGTCGCGCCACCGGATTTGATCGGAGCAGCTTCGGACGCAATAGTAAAGTCCTTCAAGGGTGGGTTCGAGCTCAAATCAATCTCGCGCCTTACTCACCGGACTCGAATGAGCTAATCGTCGTTGCTTCGGGAAAGGCCAATGATGCAATTGAATTTGAACCTTTCGTCGTTCGACTTGATCCGAAGACAATGACCTACGAGCCCGACGACACAGTTAGCATGGCGCAATGGCGCGAGTCAGTGGCAGGCGAGAAAAAACAGGCCCCAGTCGCAACCATTACTGACGTTGTTCAGGTGGTAAGCGATACGGAATCCAAAGGGATCAACAAGGCAGACATTGTTAAGGCCATTCTGAAAGAAACCGGATGCAGCAAAGCAACAGCATACCGGCAAATCGAATTAGCTGAAAAAGCAAAGGCAATATTTCGACGCGAATCGGACAAGCTCTATGTCGTGACACCCTGACACTTTTTCACAGCTTTCTCATGAGAATTGCTGAGAAGAGAATGAGAGATTCTCATTTCTCATCACCCCTTAAAGGGGTGAGAATGAGAAGAGCACTCCCAAGAAGATTTTCGTGCTCCCGAACCTGCCTCGACGCCAAATACTGAAGAAGGACAACGCCTGAACACTAAAAACCCCGCCTCAGGCTGCCCTGGCCCAAGAAACAGCTGTCCAGAGACAGCGGGAACTCCATTTTCTGAAAACTTCCCGCTGACTATCCGCCTTCTGGTTCGTATGAGTCTAGGTGAACAAGAGTCTCGAATACGGTCAGGGGTACAGCGAGCTGGGCTTGTATGACGAAGCGCGAGCTGAATTTTCGAGCGTCCCTCGCTCCGACCCAGACTTTCCTGAAGCATGGAATGGCCTGGGGTGGCTAGCGAACCGCTGTCAAATTCGCGAACAAGACAAAATCGCCGAAGAAGGACTGGCCCTGATCGAAGCTGGCTACTCAACCTCGATTGTCGTGGCACAAACCGCTTTATGCCTCCACTTCGCCGGTCGGACACGAGAGGCCTATGACCTTACCCGCTCCACGGTCAAGTGGTTTGAATGGAATGCGGAGGATCACTACGGCATGGCCACCTATGCCTGCGGGGTCGGGCAATGGGCGGAGGCCGCATGGCATCTCATTGAATGCCTCAGAAAAGGCGGCGATCCCCACATATTC
Source organism: uncultured Spartobacteria bacterium (assembly GCA_937890535.1). Classification (GTDB taxonomy): domain Bacteria; phylum Verrucomicrobiota; class Verrucomicrobiia; order Chthoniobacterales; family Terrimicrobiaceae; genus CAMASH01. Next base: position 4,423 of record CALBXK010000062.1, on the reverse strand, counting down.
TTCGATCTAGATCTCGAATCCCTCTTCCAGCATGTCGCAAAGAACGGACCCGATCGCCTGACCGCACTGGCTCTCGCGCATCCAGCCTTTAAACGGGCCCTCAGTCAATACGCCGGCCAGAACAAAGAGATCGACGGCATGCTTGAACGCCAGCTCCCCTCCTCTCTCCGCCCGCACCTCGTGAGGGAACCTCAAAGCAAATTCCTCGTTTTGCCTCCAAGTGCCACCGCTGAGGGTAAGGTCTTGTTTCAAACATGGCGGGCCAGCATTGGCACCCGGATCGAAGGATTTGCCGCCCAAGCGATTGAACGCTCCCGCGAATTCGTGCTCAATTCTCAATTGGACTGGGCCGCCCAGGCCGCCCGCCGGGGTGACTTTTTCGCAGCCCGTTACCACATCGTTTTTTCCCTCGCGCAACGCCCGGACTGGATGGAGCCCTATGCAGAAGTTGCCGGGCCATTGGGGATGAAATATCTCTTTGACGACATCCGGGGACCCATGGAGGCGGACTCGCGATTTTGCCGTCGCATCCAGCTTCTCACGCCTGTGCATCAAAAGCCGGCTGATTGGGTTGAAAAAGTCATGGCCGAATTCTCTCCGAGAGCGAAAAAGAGTGCACTGTGGAAGATCATTTCTGCCGCACAAGCATCCCGAGCGGGCGATGATCGGCGCCACCTGCAATTTCTTCTGGAAGTGATCCTCAAATGGCCAACCGATCCGACGGCTTACGGCAATTTGGTCAACTTTTGCGCTAAACGCGGACAGTGGCATTCCGCCAAGGGGATCCTTGCCCGCACTCCTCCATCACTACTTCATCTCCGGGTTGCCCGCACCATCACTCTCCGAGTCATGACCCGCTCGTCTCAAGCACACGGTGATGCAATCTACAAGGTTCCCTTCTACGGCCAGCCCGACATCGGCGAAATGGTAAGACAGCCCAGCCCGATGGTGGAAGCGACAGCTATCCCGCGGCAAGAACATCGTTCCTTGCCGCCCATGTCTGGCAAATAGTACCGGAGATCGAATCCGCGGCCTTGTTTGCCGATGCGGCCAAACCCCAGCCGCGCAATATATTCCGAGAATCGTCCGTCTGGATCGATGCTTCGCGACTACCAAAATTTACCGTCGGTTCTCATGCGGCAGGCCTTTTCCTGCGGACAATCTCGTCGAGACTGACCATACCAACCATTGCGCCATACGTGCCATACGCTGCACTGAAAGGATTTTTTATCCAGGCACCACAAATGTCCCTCCCCTCTGACTAGATTGAGGCCATGAATAAAAACCTCACTGAAATCGCCTTCGTCCTCGACCGTTCCGGATCCATGCAATCCGTGGCCCACGCCGCCATCACCGGATTCAACAACTTCCTCCGCGAACAACAGGCGGCGGAAGGTCAGGCCCGTCTCACGCTCGTCCTTTTCGATAATGAATACCTTGTGCCGGCCGACAATCTTCCCGTTCAGGAGGCTGTGGCATTAAATTCGGACACCTATGTCCCGCGCAGCTGCACGGCCCTACTTGATGCCATCGGGGAAACCATCAACCGGATTGGAAAACGTCTGGAGCAAACCGCCGAAGGTCAACGCCCCGGAAAACTCATCGTTGCAATCCTCACCGATGGCTTGGAAAACTCCTCCAAAAATTTCACCTGGAAGGATGTCGCCAAGATGATCAAACACCAGACTGACACCTACCAATGGGAATTCCTCTTCCTCGGAGCCAATCAAGATGCCATCGCCACGGCGTCCAACCTCAATATTCACGCCGACAATGCCTCGGGGTTTGCCGCTGATGCAGCAGGAGTCGGAGCTTCAAACAAGGCTTTTTCCCGAAAGGCGAGCGCCCTTCGTGCCAAGGCTAGGGGCGGATGCCTGACACCTGAGGAATTGCATGTCTGCGCCGCACCTATGAGAGATATCGTCGCCGAAGAAGACAAGAAAGAACGGGGTGGAAAATAGGCATGTGGCTCGCTACCCAACACGGCTTCTTCTCTATCGTCCAAAAACCAGCCGGTCAGTTCCATGTCCGGGCCCGGTGCAAACCGGACCTTGAAAGCCTGATCACCCTAACCGGTCTTGATGTCCAACTACATCATACTCCAGACGGTGATTACGCTTGGAGGATTGTTCTCAGACAGCCAGAGGTCCTTACCGTGATGGCCGCGCTCGCAACCTCGATAGACTACTCGAACTTTAAAACCCGAATTCACGAAAAACCCGACCAACAAGACAAACTGCCTATCTATTCGCAGTTTTGGTCACAGATGCATGAATTTCAACAGGCTAAAAGCATATGAGCTACCGATTCTGATTGCGGAATGATTCTCCATCCTACGAGAAATGAGTGAACCCGGATTCCGATTTAAGGAGGGAAAACTCTACGCATTTTCTAAGAGGAGCGTAATGATCCTTGAAGCGTGGCCGGCTTTGAAGGCTCTCCGGAAGGAGGATGATTCATACTGGGAAGAATTCGACCCTCGATTCCGGGTCGTGCACCCCTATCGCCCTCGTAAACCAAAGCAGACTCCCCAACTTGAGCTTAGTCTGGGCGCAGTCCAGGTAAAATCTTCCGTCTCTGAGCAACGCCGCCGGGCCTTTGACAGTTTTCGTTTTTCGTTGCCGAAACCAATAGCAGCCGCGGTGAAAAAATTCCAAAATCGACAATGGGTTTTGCTCAAGCTGATGCAAAAAGTAGAATCAGCCTTGGAGTTGGCCCGCTTAAACCCAGCACTGTGTTTCTCATTGGCCAATTATCATCAATTTGGATGCAGATCGACGACGTTGGAGAGAGCCGCCTGCTTGGCGAGCCGACGTCAGCGCGAAATTTCCGAGTGGCTGGGATTCCCGGGAACCGTATCCACAGCGAAAATCCTTTCCAGAATTCCTCCGGAGTCGGCCAGTTTGGAACTTCTCAAGCCCTTAAGCCGTGCGATGCACGATCCAGATTTCACGAAAATCCTCTCCCACCAGCCAGTTCTCAATGCCGGGGTAATTTCCATTTTGCTCGTTGAAGGATTCCGGAATGGCGCTACACCCGCTTTCCTGAGCGAAGTCGCCAAAATCCCTGCGGAAAAATACCGGGCATCAATCGTGGAGATGCTGGTGGACACGTTGAAAATGCTGCAAGAGGTGAAGCCCAATGCTGGAACACCGAAAATTCAGTCACTCGCGAGGCTGCGTTCCATGCACGATGAAGTAAGCGCAGAATATCTCCGGAATCTACCACCACGTTCTCGGTCTGAACCATTGCCGACTCCACCTCTACGGGGCACAAAAACGATCATTCCAATTCTCACCTTTGACGAGCTATCGCAAGAGAGCCGTGCGCAACAGAACTGCGTGGCTACCTACGCGGAGCGAATCCGAAAACGCACCACCTTTGTTTACCGTGTTACCCATCCCGAACGCGCCACCCTCTCTATTGTCCGTAGCCACAGCGGAGATTGGCAAATCGGCGAACTTGAATGCGGCGCTAATACGGAAGTCTCCCCAATCACCCGTATTGCAGTCGAGTCCTGGCTCGGTCAATTCGCCCTTTCGATATAAACGAACAAACTGAAATAATGCAAAATCAAATCCCGGAGGCCCTGCGCATATTTATCAATTCCTGCCACTGGACGTTTGCAAAAACCATGCCCTTGTGGCCGCAGAGATGCCCGCCGACACGTTGATCGGTTGGTTTGCCGGATCACAGGAAATCCAGCGGTTCTTCTTTTTTTCGTTCTATTTTTTCCTTGGAATCCTCGTTTTGGTAATCACGAATCGAGATGATGCCTTCTTTTTCGAGCGGGAGGAGAGATTCAATAACCGGCAGCGGGTTGTAGGAAAAAGAACTCATGTAGACCCACCGCGTGGCGCGGGTAATGGCGAGAAAGAGAAATCGCGGGAGATCGTCCATGAGCGGATCCCAAAGGGGACCATCTTCGAGGAAAGGGAGACACACCGTGTCAAAGGTGAGGCCTTTGCAATTGTGGTAGCTGTAGAGTTTGGGCTTCGAGGAGGCAAAATCCCGGTCTCTTCTGGTTTCAATATCAATGCCCTCCTGGCGCAAATTTTTAGCGACGGTGAGTATGCAGCTCTGAGTCGGGACAATCACCCCGATGCGGTCTCCTTTGAGTTGCCGGTCCCGGATGGTCTGTGCGAGATGAGGCGTATATGAAAACGGGGGGGCAAAATAGAGGACCGGGGTTTCGCTGTCTTGAGGAACCGCCCGGCTATGGCCAAGGAAGGCCTGGCGTTCGGCGGGATCGTCGATCAAGGCGGCCGCCAGATTGACCACATGGGGGTTGCATCGCAGGCAACCGGGCAACCTCATGCTGCGGTTGCGCAGGCCGAGAACGTCGAGGATTTGCCGCTCGCTCGCCCGGTTGGGATAGATCTGCTGGTAGTGATCGACCGTCGTAGTGATATGGCGGGAGAGC
>CALBXK010000061.1 GCA_937890535.1 uncultured Spartobacteria bacterium | reverse complement strand
GGGGCCGGCAGCGGCAGCAAGGCAGCAAGGAGGAATGGTCTAGCGAAGAATTTCATGGCGAATGCGGTCCAGGCGGCGGAGGAGCTTCGGCAGAGCACGGATCGGGACTTGGTTGGGACCATCAGAGAAGGCTTTGGCAGGATTTTCATGGGTTTCGATAAATACGCCGTCACAGCCCGCCGCCACCGCTGCGCTGGCCAGGACGGGGGCCAGTTCTCCGTCACCGCCGGTGCGGTCGCCCGCACCGCCCGGACGTTGCACGGAGTGGGTGGCATCGAAAACTACCTGATAATTCAATTGTTGCATCCAGAAAATTGACCGCATGTCGGCGACGAGGTTATTATATCCGAACGAAGTGCCACGCTCGGTAAAAAAATAGGAACATTTTCCGGTGACTTCGAGTTTTTTGGCGATGTTTTTGACATCCCAAGGGGCGAGGAACTGGCCTTTTTTGACATTAATGACCCGCCCGCACGCTCCGGCGGCGAGAATGAGATCGGTCTGGCGGCAGAGGAAGGCGGGAATTTGGATGAGGTCGATCGTCTGGGCGGCGATTTCGAGTTCCTCCGGAGAGTGGACATCGGTGGTGACTGGCACGCCAAACTCGCCACCGATTTCCGCCAGCAGTGCACACCCGTCCTGTACGTCCGTGCCGCGAAAGGAGTCTCCGGAGGTTCGGTTGGCTTTGTCGTAGGAAGCCTTGAAGACAAATGTCGCCCCTTCATCGTGGCAGATGGCGTGTAACTTTTTGGCCATCCGGCGGGTGAACGCGGCGCTTTCCATCACACACGGCCCAAGGATGAAAAGGAGCTTTTTTCCTCCCAAGGTTTGGCGACCAATTTTTACGACACGACGTGGCATCCGTGGATTCTAGAGATTGGATGGGCCGCCGCCAAGTCTTTGCGACTCGGGATGTCGGGAAATTTCCGATCCATGCCCGGCGACGAGAGGTCATGAGTACCGGGTGTCACGCCCGGGTTCGACCTCGTGTTCCAGGGTGAGGCGTTCGGTCACATGGGGTGCGATGACCTCCTCCTCGTATCTGAGATAATTCGGATCCGCGAGGTACTGGGCAAGCTTCTCGGTGGACTCGACATCCAGCGCAAAGAAAAATGGCCATTCCTGTTTCGGGTTGAGTTGCTTGCCACAGCGCACCGTCAAAACTTCAGGAATTTTCAACAAGCGCATGCGCGTTTCGCGCATCATCAATTCGATCTTTTCCTCATCCGTTCCAGGTTTGAGTTTAAACAGGACGAGGTGATGGATCATGGGGTGCCTACAGGTGGGTCAACCCTTCCAACTGAGGGCGCCTTTCCTGATGGCGTAAGCGTAGCCGAAGAGGAGGAGGACAACGAAGGAGAGCATGCTCCAGAGGATTCCCGTACCGCCCGCAGGGGCTGCGACAAAATCCCGGAAGACGACGGCCCAAGGATACATGAATACAACCTCAATATCGAAGAGGATGAAGAGCATCGCCACGAGGTAGAATTTGACGCTGAAACGCGGTTGCGGGCCGGGCTCCGGGAGGATGCCGCACTCGTAGGAGGCGTCTTTGTTTGCGGAGCGGGTTCCAGTGCGGCCGATGACAAGATTGGCCAGCAGGGCGACGGTGGCAAAACCGACAGCGACGATGATGTGAAGCAGAACCGGAAGATAATCGATAAGCATGCCCCCCATTCCTAGCGGGAGCCCAGGCCTCCAGGCAATTCAGAAAATCAATTTTCGTGGGGTGCGAGAGTTCCCGGACGATACCGCCAGAGGTAATGAGTGAGGGTGGGATCGTAGCCCGGGAGGACGGAGACGGCATCGAAATAGGCAGGGTTGCGGATGAAGGTGCGGAGATCCGGGTAGTCAAGGGAGACGGCCAGGTCGTTTCCGGTGATGACGTAGAGCGGCTTGTTCAGGGCATCGGCCTCCTGGGCGATGCGGGTCAGGTTGGCGACATCCTGAGCGCTGAGAATATTCGGATCGTAGGACTCCAGATGCATTCCGAGTGACACCGTGATGAGATCCTTTTGGCGGGGATCGTAAGGGTCGAGCGAAGGCCGTACGGCGAGAATGGAGTCTTTGCTGAGCTGCAGGGGATGGGTGAGCATCCATTTTCTGGCTGGCTGGCTGGCCACGGCATAACCCATGAGGACAGCACACATCAGGATTGGGATGGCGATGCGGTGTCCCCATCGCCAGCGATCGAGAAGGCGCATCGGCCACTCAGCGCCCAGGGCGACGCTGGCGACAAGCCCCGGCAAAACGAAGATCACATACCATTCGTAGAGGTAGTTGTTGTTGGATCGCGAGACGACATAGACGGCAAGGGCGGGGAGGAGCAGGACGGCCACCACCAGCCAGCCGGCGGGACGGGAAGCGAGGAGGCGGAGGACTCCGGCGAGGAGGAGAAACCCGGGAATCACCAGAAGCGCGATCTGTAACCAGGGGCGGGTCTCAATCATCCACAAAAGTTCGGGATAACCGGATGCGGGATCGTCGGAATTATTCCAGGGAATTCCTGTCGCCAGGTGGGCGAGCATGTTGCGGTGCCAGCGGGCATCGAGAACTCCGAGGGCGCGTTCGGTGGACAGGTAGCGGGTGAGTTGAGGCAAATTGGGCAGCATGAGCTGGAGGTAGAGCATTCCAGCAAGACTGCTGGCTACGAGCATCCTCGGGATGTGAACGAGGCGCTCCGAGAACCCGTCCAGACGAAAGGTTAAGGCAAGGAGTCCGCAAACGTTGGCCAGCACCAGCATGTACAGGCAGCCAGGATAGGCATAGAGGAGGAGGAACTCGCTGGCCGCAAAGCCGAACCACCAGCGCCAGCGCCCTTTTTCCATGGCCATCAGCAGACAATAGAGCATGAGTGGACCGAAAAGCAGAGTGAAGATGTAACCCCGGGCTTCGGCGGCGTAGCGAATCTGCCAGGGATGCAGGGCGAGAAGAAAGGCGGCCATGACTCCGGCGCGGGCGAATCCGAGCCGCCGCAGGAGGATGGCAATTGCTCCGACGGAGAGGATGGCGGCGAGGTAGCCCGGAAATCGGAGAGCGGATTCCTTGAACTGGAGGCCCTTGGGTTGGGCTGCGGCTCGCCAGGCGGAGAGCGAGACCCGGGAGAGGAGGGTCTGGAGGACGTGATTGCTGGGGCGGGTATAATTCCACAAGGCGTCGTTCCAAGACCGCTCCTTCAGCTTTGGGGTGTCGTCCTGTCTTTCTGCTCCGCGGGAATAGCGGCCCAAGATCACTCGTCGAAGGCTGTTGTCTTCGTCATCCCAGAGGCTGAAGTCGAGCCGCTGCCAACCAAAAAATGCGCTCAGGCCCATGGCGGCAAGGACGAGGAGGAAAAAAACCCGGCCTCGGGGCCTGGCCGGAAGCCAGCGTCGGACCGGAGAGGGAGCGCCTGCTCGCAGCCACCAGGGAACGGTTAATCCGAGGCCGGTCAGAAGGAGGGCGTTGATGGCACCGGCCCACCAGAAGTAGATGCCGACAAAGTCGCGGGGCTTTTCCGGAGCGCCGATTTCCGCCAGAATTTCCCAGGGCTTTTTGGCCATTAGAAGAAGGATCAGCACTGTCACCACCCCCGCACCGCAGAGCAGGCGGAGTCCATTGATGGGGGATATCCAGGAACGAAGGAGCTTAAAATTGGAACGGGAAAGTGTCAAAATGTGTAGATAACTTTTTCGAAAGAAACGCCGAGGAGGAGGGTGCCGAGGCGAGTGAGTACCAACACGGTAATGGCAAGATGAACACCCAGAAAGAGAATGTTTGCGGGACGGTGGTTGGCGGCCAGGCGGAGTTGGTCCCCACCTTGGGCAAGTATCCAGAGGACGGGAAGATAGAGGGTGAGGATGAAGCGGTGTCCGGGACCGGTGGGTAGATACCAGCCCATGGCGAGGGTGTAGAGGAGGCAGGTGACGAGACCGAGAAGGATGGGAAGAGCGACCGGACCGATGGCCGGAAGGTGGCCGCGGGCGAAGGCGATGCACCCTAGGGCGCTGGCGAGAGCTGCCAGACCAAGAATATAGAAACCGCGATGCGGGAGTACGATGCGCCTGGGCTTGCCGCGTTTTTCGTAGGGGAAACGCCATTTTTTTTCAGGATGGAAGAATTGCTGAATCCGGACGCCTGCTCCGACGGTGGCGCGTTCAATCGCATCCGCGATCGAATGGCGGCGAAAATACCCCGCGAGGGTGGGTTGATCTTCGGGAGTCATTTTGGCAAGAGTGATGGCCCGACAATCGGTGTATTTCTGCACACAGGTCTCCCAGTCGTCGGCCCAAAACCAAAATCCGGGAAGACTGTAGAATGAACTTCCCCAGGTCCGGTGGGCGTGGACGAGGCGGGGGGCGATGAGGGCGAAATAGATGGCGCCGAACAGGGCCAGACCGACGAAGAGGTTTCTGATGCGCCAGTCCGGGGCTCGCCACGCCCAGGGCAATCGCGAGAAAGGAAAGAGGGTTAAGGCGAGGCGAATGATGCTGAATCCGATAAAGAGGGCAAGAAACAGGGTCCCGGAGGATTTGGCCAGGTAGGCCAGACCGGCCAGGGCCCCCAGCACGACGTAGAGCCAGAGCGGATTGGTGCTCAGCAGCCGCATAGCGGTAACACAAAGGAAGAGAAAGAGAACAAGAAGCAGCACTTCGGCGCCGAAAAAAGTCGAGAGCGGAAGAAGAACCGCTAGAGCGCCGAGGGCGGTTGCGTTGAACCCGGCGAGCGGTCCCATCCGGAAACCGAAGAAGATTCCCAGCAGCGCCGTGCCGAGTCCAGCCAGCAGGACATTGAATTTTTTTCCGGATTCAAAAAATTCCGGGGCGGCGGGGTCGAGGAACCGGGCGGCCAACCAGGGAAAGAGTGGATTGCGGGTTCCGTCCGAATACCATGGATAGGCGGAATTCGACATTTCTCCAGACATGAGAATATAGGCGCTTTGGTCAAAAGGCCCTGCGTCGTGGTTGGTGTCCGAGGTGATGCGGAATCCAATGATAACAACGCTCAGGCAGAGAAGCAAAATTGCCCCGCTGTAAATCCCGGTGGGACGAGCCCGGAGGGCGGCGACCTCGACATTCTCGATTCCATGGAGAAGCGAGCGGATCATTCGGACGTGCGGGGGTTGGCGTTTCGGAGCCGGTTCTTCCAGAGAGAGATTGCGGCGGTGACCGCGGTCGCAACCACAAAGCAGACCATGGCTCCGAGCGCGAAGAGCAACAAGGGGCCGTAGCTTCCTCGATAGCGTGAATTATCCAGGGAATGCACCATCGCCACCGTGAGGGCGTTGCCCGCCGGAGCGGAAAAGATCAAGAGCGCCACCAGTCCGGGAAGTCTTAAGGCGGCCAAAGGGGTCCAGGTCAGAGAGGCTGCCAGCGAAAACAGGAAGGCGAAACCGATGACTGGACTAAGCGGTCCCGCAGCTTTGAGGAATTTTCTAAAGCGTGGGACCACCTTGATATCTCGTGGGACGGTGCCTTCCTGCCGGACGCGATCGAGGTAAATCTGCACCAGGGATTGGGTCTTTGGATTGTAGGCTGGGTTGGCGACGGCGGGTATCGTTGATGCCGCGTGCAGGCAGAGGCCGTCGAGGGAAATCCGTTTGCGAAAAAAAGTCCTATCGTCGGGGAAGAGGAAGATCTTCAATTGGGTGATGACTTTCCGGGCATAGGCGGACGGATGGTGGAGGATGGCGGAAAGAAAGTTTTGCCGGCAGAATGCGGCTAGATCCTTCGGGGACATTTTCCAATAATTTTCCAGTTTGGGGAAAATTGACGAGCGATACATGAGGTAGTCGGGATCAAAGCCGAGGGTGCGATAATATTTATTGGTGTCGACGGCCACCTGCAGTTCCCGACTGAGTTCGGGGAGAAATTTTGCCAGGAATTCCCGTCGGTCCGGAGCGAGAGTGGGATCATTGATTTCGCTGGTCATGCTGTCACGGATGATATCCGCATGAATGGTGAACAACGTCATGGGCAAAACCACCCGGGTCTCGGCGGAGCGATGAAACAGTAACTTGCCGGGTAACCACAGGGTCAATCCGATGAGAGCAAGGCCCGCCAGTAGGGGCAGCCACCGGGCGAGGCGGGGAGCGGCTCCGAAGAAAGTTCCCAGAAGGACTGGAAAAATCGTGGCTGGCACGGCCAGCGCCCAATTCGGTTTCAAGACAAACATGGCCCACGCGAGGGGAAGGCAAAAGGCACCAAAGAGGATGCAGCGGGTGAGGTGAAATCGATGCCAGCGAAACTTGCAATAGCTGACCACGCAATACAGTTGGAGGAACGTGACAAAGGCCATGATCGCCTCCGGTCGGATGGCGAGTTCGAGGACCAGCACGGTGGGGTTGAAAAGGAAGAGGGCAATGAGGAACAGGCCGACCGGAGTGCAGATCAGCTCCCACCAAAAATTTTGAGGGAACAAGGAGAGCCAGCGTCGCCAGGTCAACCACATGAAAACCGCCGCTGCCAGGCCAAGGACTTGTTGAATGAGGATATATCCGACAAAAGATCCGGTGACCCGCAGGCAGAAGGCGATGAAGGCTCCATAGAGCCACTCGCGTTCAAAATTCTCATAAAAGCCAAGACCACCGATCCAGTTCAGCGCCGGACTCAGCCAGCCCCAACTGTCATGTTCCGCCAGGGCCACCGGTGGGATCTGCAGGCGCACCACCGCAGCGGCGACTATTAATCCGCCGACGGCAATCCATCCAAGAATCAAGGGAAGGGTCTGCAAGCGCCGGTCAGCGGTCAGAGCCCGAAGCCATAGCGACCAAGGGGAGGCGTTCACTTTCACTTCGGCGCGGGTGAGGACATCGGCAGACCCAGGCTTCGCAAGGTTTGCGGGGTGAGTTGACCTGTGACCCGGAGATTTTCGGCAACTTGATAGCGGCGGATGGCCGCCGCCGTCCGGCTGCCGATGAGGCCGTCCACCGTCCCCCGGTAATATCCCCTTTGTTTGAGAATCTTCTGGGCCGCAAGGACGGTGGGATCCGCGCCCTGACTGGCGGTGGCCAGTCCGACAAGTGCGAAACACAAAATCAAACGCGCCAGTATCTTCATCAAAAAATATCTAACCGGGGTCGGCTTCGACTGCAAGCTGCGGGATGGCGGGTGAGACTCCCGGTTTTTCTAAGTTGCTGATTGTCTAAAAGATTGGTTGAGACAAACTCTGGGACTTCCTCACAGTGACATGATGGTTTTCTTTCAGATCGCCGGCGGGGTGGCGTTGACCATTTTTGGGATTCGCTTCCTCCGCAAAGGCCTGGATCGCCTTTTCGGTGGAAAATTGGTGGCTTGGCTGTCGCGAATGACCGAGCGCCGGTGGCGGGCATTTTCGTCCGGAATTGTGGTGGGGACCCTGGTGCCCTCCTCGACGGCCCTTTCGCTCATCACCTTGCAGATGCTCAACACCAGTCGACTCACTGCAAAGCCGATGCTGGCGGTGCTCCTGGGGGCCAACGTGGGGATTACCGTCACGATTCAATTGCTGGCCTTTCACATTCAGGATTACGCAGGGTTCTTCGTTTTGATCGGAGTGATCGGCTTTCAGTTTCTCAATCGCGAGGTCTTGCGGGGGATTGGGCAGTGCGTACTTTCCCTGGGATTTATTTTTGTCGCGATGGGGCTCATCAGTGCCGGAGCCACCGCGATGAGCGCCAATCCAGAGAGCCGGGAATGGTTGCGCCTGTTTGAAGGGCATCCGCTGCTGACGTTCCTGTTCGTGGCAGGCTTCACTGTTTGCGTCCAAAGCTCCACCGCCAGTATCGGATTTGCCATTGCCCTGTGCGGGAGCGGGATTTTCAGCGCCGAGCTTTTGATTCCTTGGGTTCTTGGAGCCAATATTGGAATTTCTCTGACCGGGCTCGCAGCCGGTTGGGGGACGCTGGAAGGTCGGCGTCTCGCCACCGCCAACGTGTTGGTTAAGCTCATATTCGCCCTTCCGTTTCTTATCGCCCCGGCGCTGGCGCTCCAGTGGCTTTCTCAGATTCCCGGCAGCTTGTCGCGCGACATTGCCACTTTCCACACCGGGTTCAATCTTCTGGTGGGTTTGGTGGCGGTGCCTCTGCTCGGACCGATTACCCATCTGGTGAGGATGATGGTTGTTCCCGTCCAAACGTCCTCTGGCCTCCCTGTCATCGAGTCTTATCTGGATGAACAGGCCTTGGACAGTCCCTCGCTCGCTCTCGCCAACGCCACCCGGGAAACTCTTAACATGGCCGATGGCGTGAAGCTCATGTTGCAATATTTTTGGACCGGGTATTCCACTCGCGATCTCAATTTGACCCTGCGGGTGCAGAATGAAGACGATCGCGTCGATGCCTACAATCGCCAGATCAAGGACTATCTGAGCCGGATCAATGAAGGGTTAAGTGGAGAGGAAGCCCGCTGGCAGTTTGCCCTCCTCACCTATGCCAATGAACTCGAGTCGGTTGGTGATATCATCGATAAGAATCTTTGTGACACCCTGCGCAAGCAAACCAGTGAGGCGGTGTATCTCCCGGAACCGGATTACCAGGCGCTGTGTGAACTCTATGAGCGGGTCATGATGCGTTTCGACGTGGCTCTGGGCCTGCTGGCCAGTCGCGGGGGGGGGCAGGTTGAGGAATTTCTCAGTGGAAAGGAATCGCTCAATGAATGGTGTCGCGAAGTGCAGAAAGCGCATTACGAACGCCTGCATGCAGCGAATGCTGGGACGCTTGCCGCCAGCACTTATTTCCTCGATCTCTTAAACGGTTTTCGCCGCATCAACAGCCATATCAGCACCATCGGATATGCGTTTTCTCAATCCCCGCAACGCTCCCAGCAACGGCGTAACGGCGTGAGTTGAAATACGGTGCGCCCTGGAGCCCAAAAGCCGAAACCGGGGGGCCGGCTTTACTTTGCACTTAATTGCGACGTTTTAGCGCGGAGGCTGGAGGATGCGGACGGACGGATCGTTCTGCCGTTTCACCTGATAGATATCCGGCGGAGACAGAGAGAGGACTTCCGACCCGGTGAGAACGAACTCCGGATAGAATCGGTCGCTGGCTGGCTCATAGACGGTCTCGCCGGAAAAGGATCCAAAGAGTTTGTATTCGGTGTTGTGATCCGAGCCGATCGCGTTCCGGCTCCGATCGGGCGCCAGCATGCGTTGTTCGTTCAGCATCACCAGTCGGGAGGAATTCCAGAGTCGCCCGGGTTCCCGTACCCAACCCCACACCTTGTAGTCCTGCTTGTACATTCGACGGCCGACAAAATAGTTGCCGGGAGGCTCGTTCCGAATCGCGGCATTCATGGCCGCACGGGCGGCGCCTCCGGAATTCGTGGACGTACATCCGGCAAGGAATAAGCCGCAGAAGACTGCGGCGAAAAATCGGAACTTCATCCCAACCGAGTCTGTCGGACGAAGGGAGCAATCCATTCGGCCAGGCTGTCTTCGGATTCGATCTGAACCTGTTCGTTCAGTGGGAAGACAAACCAATTTTCCAAGTGGCTGGTGGAGGCACCGGGTTCCAGATTCACAAGCGGCCCCAGCGATTCGATCTCCAGCATGGCAGCATCGGAAAAAGTTTCAAAATTACAGCCGCCATCCGGGTAGTTGGCACCGGGTTCATACGAGAGCGTTTTGATGAAGAGACTGTCCCCCAGCAGGTAGGCGATCCATTTTTCCCGATGGGCCAGTCCGATCTTGGTGGGTAGGGAGTCCGGCTCCTGTCGCAGAATCCAGAATTTGTTACCGAAGGTCCAGCGGAGATCGGACATGTCAGTGTAAGGCCAGAGAACCATCCCTCGATTTGGGGCCAAGTCTTGAGGATGTTCCCCTAAGGCGGGCTGGGGAATGATTTCCATGCCACCGGCTTCCATCACTGAAAGACCCCAAGTGGCGACCGATATGGGGAGGTCGCTGTCATTGGTAACCGTATGACGGATGGTGACCTTGGGCCCGCTTTGAGGCACAGCGATGCCAAGGGTTTTCCGGAGCCGTTGGGGACGTTGCTGGGAGCTTTCGATTTCCAACTCGCTGGCGGGATTGGCCTGAGCCCAAGTGACGGCGCTATTATCCAGATGATAGCTCATGGCTTCATCTTCGGGAGCAAGCCAGAAACGATGTCCCCCACGAATGCACCACGTATCCTCATTTTTTGATCCAAGCTGGTCTTCAAAGAGCTTGAAAACATTTTGCCCTGTGTGGGTCTTGTAGGAGACAATCCGAGGACCGACATCGGTGGTGACCATCAACTCGATGGCGTCGTTCCAAAGGCGGAGGGTTTTGTCCCATCCATGAAAAGAGGTGGTTTCTAGATTCATTTGCGAAAGGAAAATGGGAGGGTTCGGAGGAATGAGGGCGCAAGGTCCATAGACGCGATTACTCCTCAAGGCGGGCACCTGTCAAGAGTAGGACTCCGATTTGGCCATTGAAACCCACTGCGGGAACAAGTGCTTCGGCTTCCGGGCCCCGTTCGCGAAGGGCAAGGGCGGCGGTGATGACCTGTTGGATCGCCGAGTTGGCGAGTGATTCTCCGAGGGTCACTTTGGGGGTGATGCGGGTTGCCTGGGGGAGGAGGCGCTTGATGGGATCGCGTTCTGCGGCATCAAGGGAAATTCCTGATTGCCCGGAAACGATGATCTGGGGCGTATGGGATTTCAGGACCGATTGCAGGAGGGTGTCCATCTGCTTTGTCGCATCGGCATTGGAGGAATAGGTAAGACCCGGATGGGGGCAGTGGACGAGGCAGCCTCCCTGCCGGGCAAGAACGACGGCGGTCGCTCCTTCGGCTAGGATTTCGCCCGAGGGGTCCCGTCCCAACTCCCTTCGAATCAGACCCAGACGCCGATAGGCTTCGCAGGTAATCTCGTCCACTTCCTGGGCAGAGACGATCAGGCAATGATCCACGTCGCCAGTGGCTAGCAAGACACATCCCAAGCGCACCGCGGCGAGGCCCGCTGCGGAATCGCCCGCGAGGGTGATCGCCTCACCCTGAAGCCCCAACCGGGCGGCGATATGGCTGGTCGGCGCGTTGTACACTGTCTCTGGAAAAAAGAGGGGGCTGCCGGAACCCGCTTTGACGACTTCGGAATAAAAACGACGGGTATAGGCGATGCCTCCATCGGAGGTGACAAAGATCAGCGCGGTGCGTGCGAGGTGGTCGGCGTTGAGGCCGGCATCGGTGACGGCATCGACTGCGGCGGTCACTGCGAGATGGGAGATTCGGCTGGAACGCCGGAGGCGCGGAAGGGCGATGGCTTCGCTGAGATCGTTTTCCGAAATGCGAAGCACCGGGCAGGCGGGAGGCCCAGACGGGAGCGACTCCAGGGTCGGATCGGGCCGGTGTCCCTCCCGGATGAGGTGCCAGACCCGCTGGAGATCCTTACCGACCGGAGTGGCCCAGCCCATGCCAATGATCGCTGCCTTCAAGAATCGTGTCGTTCGAGGACGAGGGTGGCATTGGCGCCGCCGAATCCAAAAGAATTCGAGAGCATTCGATGCGGGTGGGAGGGACGGGCTCTGTTTGCGATGATATCGAGGGGGAACTCCTCATCGGTTCGGGTGAAGTTGAGGTTTGGAGGCAGGAAGTGACCAAGGAGGGCTTCGCAGCAGAATGCCGCCTCGATCGCCCCGGCGGCGCCGAGGGCGTGACCGGTCATTCCTTTGGTGCTGCTGACCGGTGTTTGCGGGCAAATTTGAAGGATGCCCCGGGCTTCGCTGCTGTCATTGAATGGCGTGCCTGTTCCGTGGGCGTTGATGTAGTCGATGGCTTCGGGGGCCAGTCCGGCGGCATCGAGAGCCCGACGCATGGCAAGGAGGGGGCCGCTTCCGGACGGATTCGGTTGCGTGAGATGATGGGTGTCCACGGCGCTTCCATAGCCGGAAAAGCAGAGCCCGTCTTCGCCGGATTCCAGGCAGAAGACAGCGGCTCCTTCCCCGAGGATCAATCCGGTGCGGGCGGCATCAAATGGGCGACATTTTTCCGAGGTGGAGGCGTGAAGGGAATCGAAACCGGCAAAAACAAATTCTGCCAGGGCGTCGTATCCACCGGCAAGTACCCGGCGGGCGGCCCCGCTGCGAATCAATTGGCAAGCGAGGCCAAGCGCATTGGTCCCCGAGGCGCAGGCATTGGAAACGATATGAACAGGAGCGTCCCAACGGAAAACCCGCATCGCCTGCTGAACCGGTTGCTGGGGAAAATATCCCTGGAGGCGCCGGGTGGCGGTATGCGACGGACGGGGGGAGGAGACCGAGCGGAAAAACTCCTCACCGAGGGTCATCCCGCCGCTGGTCGTACCCATAACCACGCAATCAGGAATAAAATCCGGACGGGCCTCTCGGGCTTCATTCATCGCCACCAGAACCATTTGAGCGCTGCGTGACCAATGGCGTGACCGCGGGGCAACCGCCTTCGCATGGTCCCCAAGATCCGCTGCGACCTGGCCAGCCGTTTGGGACCGAAAGCTGGATACGGGAAAGAGACGCACTGGTGAGATTGCGTCCCTTCCTGAGCGCAGGCCTTCCCGGGTTTCCTCGCGGCCTATGCCCAAAGGACTGACGCAGCCGTAGCTGGAAATCGATATCTTGGGAAAGCGCGGGGAGGGCATCAGGTCGGGTCGGAGTGGAGATCATGCCGGAGCGATTATCGCACCGAAAGATATATTGTGTGACGAATCCGATAGGGCTGATTATTTCTCACGCCGATGAAGCGGGCGAATTCAAGGGGTTCAACATCGGAGGGAACTCTCAATGCTTGTCTGATTGTCGGCAGGGCATCGATACAGCTCTTCGAAGACGTTGGCCCACTCAGCGTCGGCAAGCGTGGCGGGATAGCCCATGTAGGGAAGGATGGCAACTAGGCTGATGCTAACCAGAAGAGTCCCCCAAGGGGAGTGATTTGCCGGGTAAGAGCCTGGGAAGCAACGCCGAGCAGCCTCAGCAGGATCCGCTCTCCATTATGGAGGCGGTTTGTCGAGAGATGGAATTCCCCTATGAAGAGGAAAACGGGGTTCTGAAGTTCAGGGTCGCTCTTGATAGCATGGACGTACAAGTCATCACTTGGGGGCAACTTCGTGATGTGGCGCAGGTCATCGTCCGACTCCAAGTTCGCGCCAAAACGGATTTTCGGGCCCAATGCGGCGAATTTCTTCATCGGCTTAATTTTGGTACCAGACGAAAACTTTGGGAGATGGACTACGATGACGGGGAGGTTCGTTTGGCTGCCTATTACGACACCATCGCAGGACCGTTGACCGGGGGGATACTCAAATCGCTGCTCCATTATCTATTTGTCACTGCTGATGCCGTTTTTCCCTACTTGACCAGCGTACTCTCTGGGAGAATGACGGCAGAATTTGCCGCCGATCAGGCTGAGGCTGCCATCACCGCTCTATGGGACGATGGGGAGGAAAAGGTGGAGGAAGAGCCAGATGATTCCTAAAACGCAGGTTTTGTACATTAATTTGATGTACTCACCGGGTGTCACCTCCCGCCAAGCGATTCGATCGAGGGCATAAATATATTTCGTCAGGGACCGTATTTGTCCCTCCTGGCACAGTATCATTCCGGGTGATATGAAAACTCTCACCGCACCCGTCACTGCCAGCAACCTCACCGCATGGTTTGTTTCCATTCCTCCCGGGGAGAAAATCCCGGACTACACCGTCCTAGAAGAGGCCATGGAAGCCCAGACCGGTTTTCTGCACGAAACCGGCGATGTCAACGAACTCCTGATCGAGAACTCTGGTGATCTCGATCTCTTCATCCAGGCAGGAGACATCGTCAAAGGCGGACGGCAGGATCGCACCTTGGGAGCGGACTTTATCGTCCCGGCAAAGTCCGGGAAAGTGCCCATTCCCGTCTTTTGCGTGGAAGCTGCCCGTTGGCACAAGCGCGAAAAGGAATCGGACGCGCAGTTTTCAAAGTCCACCAATTTCACTGCCTCAAAGAAAATGCGGGCGGCGATCCAGCAGAGCAAAAGCCAGGGCGAGGTCTGGGCCTCGGTCGAGGAGGAGCAAACCAAAATGAGCGCTTCGCTTGGGTGCAGTATCAAGGCCTGCGTGTCCCCGTCTAGCCTCCAGCTTTCTTACGAGAATACGGAAGTAACATCTGCTTTGAATGACTATCTCGACAACTTGGAGTCCGCTCCAACCCCAGAATCCGTAGGGGTCATCTGGGCGATTAATGGCAAACTCAGCCATGCTGACATCTACGGTGGCCCGGCACTGTTCCGCAAAGTGTGGAAAAAACTACTTCAGGCGGCCGCCTACGAGGCCATCGGTGAGCGTTCAGGTTCCGAATCCGCGTTGCCAAGTGACATCGCCAAGGTTTCGGCCTGGCTCGAAGAGAGCGCCCCAGCTCCTTCCGAGGAGGAACATCTCCCCCCTCGGACCCGGTTGTCGACCCGCAGAGCCAACTCGCAGCTTCGTTTTGAGACTCACGATACCTCCGTCGCCGATCCGATTCACCTCAGCATCCTCGCGCAGTAAACGGCTTATGTGGCTAGCTACTCAACACGGATTCTATTCCATCGTCCAAAAGCCCATCGGACAGTTCCATGTTCGGGCCCGGTGCAGGGAGGATCTAGAGAACCTGATCACCCTCGCAGACATTGGGTCGCCTCTGCATCACACAAGCGATGGTGATTATGCCTGGCGCATTGTCGTCGGACAGAAGGATGTCAGCACGATCATGGCCGTGCTTGCGACATCCATCGACTACCGGAACTTCAAGGACCGCATCCATGAAACGCCCGACCAGGAGGACAAACTCCCAGCGTATTCATGCCTCTGGTCAGAGATGCTGACCTACCAAACGACGAAGGAGTCGCGGTGAGCGATCCAACTCCATTCCCTGTTTCCGTGAGCAAGTTCGTCGAGTCCTCCCAATGGACTTTTGCGAAGACCATGTCGGTCTGGCCCCACGAATATCTGGTTAGGGACCGGGTTGACGAGAATGACTTCGAGGATCTGGTCCGACACATCAGTGCTCACGGATTCGAAGGACGATTCTACCAGATGGCCATAACCTACTTTGCCGAGGACGGACTCCTCTACTGGACAATGGGAGCTCCCCTTGAACGCACGACGATTATCAACCGGTGCAAGGAGAAGGATTCGTATGAAAGCCGTCTTCAGAACGGAACGTTGCCACCAACCAGCCCAAAACATGATCAGCCGATCAGCCAGAAAACTGACAGCCCGAAAAGATTCCCGACCTCTCTAGTGCGCTCCATCAACCTGCAAAAACCACTGAATACAAGGCTATTGCAAATCCGCTTGTTGAATCTCCTAAATGTCCTCCGGGTGCGGACTGGAAACGAGAACTTCTCTTTTGCAACTGGTCGAGTAAAACAGACGGACATGTCGCGTCCCCGATTGAGTGATCGTCGCACCGTTCTCCCCAAGCGGCAACTTCATACCCGTCCCCCTTTGGATCGGATGCAGCAGATATTTCAGTCCATCAAATCGGGGGAATTTCCCAACCGCCACCGCTTGGCCGCCGACATAGAGGTCACAACAAAAACCATCCAGCGGGACCTCGATTTCATGCGGGATCGGCTCAAGCTCCCCATTGCCTTCGACAATGAGGGTGGGGGATATCGCTTTACCCAGCCCATTTCCAGTTTTCCCATGGTCGAGTTGACCGAAGCCGAACTTGTCTCTGTTTTCATCGGGCAAAAAGCCCTCACTCAGTACAAGGGAACACCATTTGAGGCGCCCCTGCGCAGCGCTTTCGACAAACTGACATCCAACCTCTCCGGCCGCCTTACCATGGAATGGAGCGATCTTGATGCGTTGGTGTCCTTCAAGAGTTTCGAAATCTCCCCCGTAGACCTCACAACCTTCCAAACTGCTAGCGAGGCCGTGCGCAAGAGCCAGGAGCTGCAGTTCGAATACAAAAAGCTCGAAGCCAAAAAATACCAAAAGCGCAGCCTCCAGCCCTACCACCTCGCCTGTGTGCAGGACCAATGGTATGTCATCGGCCACTGTCTCAAGCGTAAGGCGCTTCGCACCTTCGTCCTGGCCCGGATGAAAAATGCCACCCTGAGCGAATCGGTCTTTGAGCGTCCGCAAAAATTCTCCATCGAAAAACATCTGAAACACAGTTTCGGCGTCTTCACTGCCAAAGGCAGCCACACCGTCCGCCTCAAATTCGACGCCTTCGCCGGCCAACTTGTCCGGGAGCGGGTCTGGCACCCAAGCCAGAAGATTCAGGAAACCTCAGACGGTGGCCTGGAACTGACCCTTCAGCTTTCCTCCCTCCACGAAATCGAACCTTGGGTCCTCAGCTGGGGCGAGCATGTCCGGGTCCTGGGTCCGGCGGAATTTAAAAAACGTATTTCCGCCCGCTTTAAAGCCTCCCTCGGACAGATGTAAACATGAGTGCACGTTCCCGGAAAAAGCCTGCGCCTCCAGGCTCAATCGTTTCGACGACTCCAGAATATCGACAATTCATTGAGGGTCTCAAATCTCGCGTCGTAGCCGCTCGAATTTCCGCCGCTCGGGCGATGAACTCCGAACTGATCTTGCTCTACTGGGATATCGGACAGGGGATTGTTGAAAAGCAACTCGCGCTTGGGTGGGGGGAGTCGGTCGTCGAACTTGTCGCGGCGGACTTGCGTGGAGAATTTCCGGGAGTCACCGGCTTTTCATCCCGTAACGTCTGGGACATGCGCAGGCTTTACGTTGCCTGCACAGAAGCCGCCTTCCTTGGCCAAGCAATGCGTGAGGCACCGATGCCTGGGACCAAGGCAGTTCTGCGACAAGCTGCCGCAGAATTAAAAAAGGGGAAATTGGCGAAAGTTCTCTCAACAACCGAGCGTGCAAAGCTCATTGGATTTCTGCGACAGGTCGTCGCAGAAGTTCCATGGGGTCAGAATCTCGTTATTCTCAACAAGGTTTCCGACCCTGCTGCCCGCCTTTGGTATCTCCAGGCAACTTCCGGCCTTGGTTGGTCGCGCAACGTTCTGCTGAACCAAATCAAGGCCGAAGCCTACGAACGATCCGTTACCGACAAAAAATCCCACAACTTCGGCCTCGCCCTGCCTGAGCACCTTGCTGAACAGGCTGACGAAATGCTCAAAAGTTCCTACAGCCTGGAATTTCTTGGGATCCGCCGTGCCGTGCGGGAAAGGGAACTGGAAGACCGCCTCATCAGCCGTCTGCAGACGTTTCTTTTGGAACTCGGATACGGATTTTGTTTTGTCGGCCGCCAATACCGCATCGCCGCCGGAAAGAAAGAATACTTCATCGATCTTCTTTTCTACCACCGGTTCCTCAAGGCTTTGGTCGCCTTCGACCTCAAGATCGGTCCTTTCGAACCCGAATTTTCTGGCAAGATGGATTTCTACCTCAATGTCCTCAACGACAAGGAACGAAGCCCCGATGATCAGCCTTCCATAGGCATCATTCTTTGTGCAGAAAAAGACGACATCGAAGTCGAGTATGCACTACGCTCGAAAAGCAACCCCATTGGTGTGGCCACGTATCAACTACAATCGAAGCTCCCGGGAGAATTGAAGGGAAAACTTCCCTCGGCAAAACAACTCACAGACATCGTCAAAGCCGGGTTGGAGGAGGTGTAAAGGGCGGACGAAAAGTGCGGCGGGTGCCGGTCGAAAAGTGAGGCACCTG
>CALBXK010000060.1 GCA_937890535.1 uncultured Spartobacteria bacterium | reverse complement strand
GACGGTTTTCATTCAATCTCTCCCCTCGCCTCAGCCGCCCGCCTGCTCTCGGACGAGTTGCTTGATTTCCTCCTCCAGCGCCTCGCGACAGTTTTCCCACGATCCCCTGGCAAACGGACTCTGCCACATGGCATAAAGATCTTCATCGTATGCTTTCCCGGGCACAAGATAGCCCCGGCCTCCGTTGGCCAGCGTGATGAAGAAAACCGGACGTCCACCCGCCCATTCTCGCACATCCGCCTGCATTGCGGAATAGACTTCATTGGGAATCGCCACCACAAGAATTTCACCCAGGCTCCACAACAACAGATCCACCGAATACGTCGCCTGCCCGCCCACCGAGCGGCGGACCAGGAGTTTTCGTTGCAAACGCTCCCTCAAAGCGCGATCAGCGCAAGCGGCCAAGTCCGTTTCCAATTCTTCCGCAGACGGCAGATCTGGCCGAATCAAAAGCTCCAGCCTACGCTGCCGCACCCGAACCGGACCCGGCACCTCCGCGCGAGCGTGCTCCCTCCAGATGGCCAATGGGGCGCCGGATTCCACCGCGCCCTCAAACGCCAGTTCGCAGCCCGGCGACGGCATATGGTAAAACACCGACAGGGCCGCGTGCCCCAGGCAGCATCCCGCCCGGTCAGCCACAATCGGATCGCCCACATATTGATACCGTGGAGCCAATTCGCCGGAAGCGCCCTGCAAAAATAGGCACGGCGCCCCCGTAGCCTTTTCCACAATCTCCCGCATGGAACCGACAAAATCCGGTGAAACTGCGGTATTTTCCCAAGCCAGAATCGTGGGATGACAGGCGTAGTTGACCAACGTGGCGAGGCAGCCGCCGTCGGCACCGCTGACTCGGCCCAGCATCAAGGTCTGATCAGCCGCCGTATCAGGATTCCAGCCCACCAAATAGCGAGCCCCTTGCGGATCCGGCAGGTCCCGGTTTTGCGCCAGTGGACACGTCCCCGCCGCGCTTTCCCAGATTCCTACCACGGCCGTCCGCAAGGCCTCTGCCACGGCTTCCCGGATTTGACGACACACCGTTTGCAAATACTCTTCGATGCGTTCTCCGCCCGGCTGCCCGGCCAGCGCCGGGGAAAACCCAGGCCCTGAATGGGTATGGGAAAGCGCCAGAACGCCCCGGCCTTCTCCAATTCCTGCTTCCCGCAAAGCCCTCTGCAGAATCTGTTCCTCTTCAGCTGAACGCCACCAACCCAGGTCCAACGAAACTAAGGCCAGCGGCTCCCCTGCGCCGTCACCTTCCTGCACGGTGAGAACCGTGAGTGTCAGGGGCCGGTGGACGAACTGGGCCGTGTCATGCACCGCCGCGCCCCAGTTGCGGGCATAAATCTCCAACGGCGGAGTGATGTCTCGCCGGGCCACTCCAAATTGCCCTGCGAAGGAAGGAGAGTGAAATGGCACCTTATTCATGAACACGCTGCGGCCCCTGCAAAAGCGATAATCCTCCATCCACCAACAACGTGCTCCCCGTCATGTGCGAAGCCAAGTCACTACACAAATACAAAAGCTGAGCCGCAATCCCCTCCACGCTGAGCAGCTTCCCAATCGGGACCCCCTCGAGCGCCCGTGCCTTCATCGCCGAATCCTTTTCGTAAATCCGGCCGCTCAATCCAGCATCCACGTATCCCGGTGCCAGTTCATTCACCAAAATTCCTGCCGGAGCCAGCTCAAGCGCCAGGCATTTCGTCAGCATACGCAAGCCTGCCTTGGCCACGCTATAGGCCGGTAAATCCGGATGCGGCGCGTGACCTGCCCAACTGCCCACCAAAACAATTCTCCCCGGCCGACCCTCCCGCCGCAAACGTTCTGCCCCGACTTTGGCAAAAAGGTAGGCCCCAGTCAGGTTCACCTGGATCTCGCGGCTCCATTCCTCCGCCGTCATGCTTAAAAGCGGCTTTAACGTCACCACCGCCGCATTGGCCACGAGGATATTCGGAACCCGCCCAAAATGTGTCTCCACTGCGTCGAACCAGACCCCGGTGCCCGCGCCATCCGTCACATCCAAGGGCTGAAAATAACCCTGACCTTCCAAACCGCCCGCCGCCTGTAAAATGGCAGCGCCCTCCGCCTGGCCGTGCAAATCCCCCACTGCAACCCCCGCTCCAGCCCGGGCCAGCACCCCCGCCATGGCCAAGCCAATATCCCCCAGCCCGCCGCTGATCGCAGCTAAGGCCGGTTTCAAGTCCTTTGCCAGTTCCATAAGCTCACCAATCGGTCACCGCTCCATCGGCGGTAAAGGATCGCAATAACGTCTCCTGCTGGAAAGGGTGTTTTTTCAATTCCTTCTCATTAATCTCGATGCCCAATCCGGGCTTCTTACTCGGACGAACCAAGCGTCCGACCTTTTCAATGGTATACGACTCGGTCACCACCTCATGACGCCAGGGCACATCGTTGTGGACCGATTCGCAAATGATATACGATGGCGTGGCAAAGCCCAGTTCCAGCGATGCCGCGGTACTGACCGGACCCTGCGGATTGTGCGGAGCCAGCGACACCCGGTACGCTTCAGCCATTCCGGCGATGCGCCGGGCCTCGCTCAGCCCGCCGCAATGGGTGATATCCGGCTGAATCACACTGGCCGCCCGCTTCTCAAAAACCTCGCGAAATGCGTGCGACGTCACCAGACGTTCGCCAGTAGCAATCGGCGTCGTCACCGCCCGCTGAATGTTGGCGATGTCTTCAATCGTCTCCGGCCAGCACGGTTCCTCAAAAAAATAGAGTCCGTAGGGTTCCAGAGCTTTGGCGAAACGCATCCCCATGCGTGGGGACGGGCGGGCATGGCAATCCACCATGATGTCAATGCTCGGCCCGACCGCCTCACGGATCGCCTTCACGCAGGCTTCGGCATACAGCACCGGCTGCATCCCCTCCAACGATGCTGTCTCCGGCACCGCCATACATTTGAAAGCGGTGAATCCCTCGGCCACCGCCTGCACCGCCAGATCGGAAAACCGCAGCGCGTCATCTGGACGCGTCTTGTAAAAATCCTCCATCTTGCCGCCGCCCAGATGACAATACAGCCGCACGTAGTCGCGCACCGCACCGCCCCACAACTCATGACAAGGCACCCCGTGAATCTTCCCCGCGATATCCCACAAGGCAATGTCGATCCCACTGATAGCGGTGCCGCGGACGATACCGTTCCCATGCCAGAAATGTTGGCGGTACATCATCTGCCAAAGATGCTCAATGCGCCGGGGATCTTCGCCGATCAGCAGTTGGGAAATATCCTCGATCGCGCCGACAACCGAGCGCGTATGCCACTCCAGCGTTGCCTCTCCCCATCCCCATAACCCGGGCTGATCGGTGACAACTTTGACAAATATCCAATTCCGCATCCGCGCATGGCAGACATGGGTTTCAATGGCCGTGATTTTCATAAAAATTTTTCGGTTCCCGGGAAAAATAGGGACCAAGTCCATCTGATCAGCATTTGCCAACGAAACCTTGGGGATTACGGCAATCGGCTATGGGAAATTGGGAATGACCTCAGTGAGACTTATTCCCGACCCAAAACTCCTTCAATCGGCTTGTTTTCGGCTGTTGAACCAGACGCGCAACCATCGGGGACGGAAGATGTCGGATCTTCGATATCGCAACTTTCCTCAGGTAACGCGTGTTCAGAAAGCCTGACTTCCTGCTCGAAGTCTGCCAAGTTCACAATCCGTCCACTGTGTCGGGAGGCCTCTGCAGCGAATGACAATAGGTGACTGTCAAGCGATTCCGCCGCCGAGGTGAGAACGAACTCCTCGCGTCCCGTGAGAATGGCATCCACGAAGTTTTCCATAATAGCGTGATCTCCTCCGCTATGGGATCCCGCACCCACAGCCGGGGTAAGGGTCTCGTGCTCCCCGTTGGAGCGGGAGATTTCGATCGTGTTGCGCGAGGTATCAAGATCCACCTCGGCCTCCGAGAGGAAGACCCTCGTGCGGCGACGCTCGATGC
>CALBXK010000059.1 GCA_937890535.1 uncultured Spartobacteria bacterium | reverse complement strand
GGTGGTGGCACCTCATGCCGGGCAGATCACCCTGCGCGGGGACACAGACTTCACGGTGACCGGGGAACTGGATCGCTGGCATAAAAACGGTCATCAATTTATTTTCGGGATGGACGCGCACCCGAAGGTTGTCGGACTGGCCGAAGCCCTTGCCGAGCAAGTGTGGAAGCCGCTGGAGCGGTTGCCGCGATACGAGATCACCAACCGCCGAAAGGATGCGGCGGAGAAAATCGTGGGCCTGGCCAATGGACGATGCAATCAGGAGAATGTGATTGAGCAGCTCAAGAACGGAGTCAACGCAATGCGAATGCCTGTCAATGATCTGCTGAGCAATTGGGCCTACATGGTTATGACCGCGCTGGCTTGGAATCTCAAAGCGTGGTTTGCGCTACTCTTACCCGAGGTTAAACGCGGAGAGGAAATCCTAAAAATGGAGTTCCGCCGCTTCCTGCATTGCTTGATCCTGATCCCGGCACAAATCGTGCGAGCCGGGCGGCGCATCATTTTCCGATTGCTGTGCTACAACAGTTGGGTTCCGGATCTCTTTCGGGCTTGGGAAAGCCTGCGAAGATTGCAGGTCGCTTGAAACTGCCAAAAAGTGAGTCGCATCATAAGGCGCTACGAGAGCACTACGCCCCGACATAAAAGAATCGAGACTGACGAGACGAAAAACCCAGACAAAAGCGGAAAAAATGTCGGTCAGTCACTCTGTGAAGCTTGCCAGAACGATAAGCTCCGGAGAATCCCGCTCTTGCACCGACCCGAGTCGTGCCGTCGCGAGAAGGGAACCGCCATTCGCTTATTTTGGGTCTAGGCAGGATTTTTCCCGAAGTCGGGTTTCCAGGAGTTCGGTGATGAAATTGGTGATCTTTGGCATGCCGATTCGGTTCAGTTAAGTTGATCGCGCAGGATTTTGGCGACCACATTTTCCAGCGAACGGAGGTTGACGACAGCGCGTTCGAAGTCAAACGCAGTGAAGTCACGGGCCCTCAATACAGGCCTGAGGCCAGTTTCGATCTGCTGTCTGAGTGCTTCCAGACGCAGACCCTCCGTGGATTGCAGTTGGTTGCCGGGCTGTCTGATCTTCTGGACGATGAGGTTCTGTAGTTCCAGGTTGGACAGGTCGAGGGTTTTGGCGCTGGTGGCGTAGTCGATATCGAAAATGTCACGGATGGCCGGATCCCTGCGAGTCAATGCCGCTCGCACTTTCTCCGCGTAAGCCTCCACCATGGCCAGAGAACGCTTTGGAAAGGCGGAAACGGCTGGCTCCATCGAGATGGCATCGATCAGAATCGTGCGAAGCTCGGGGTGTTCCACCGGCAGTAACACCAATTCGCGCTGGCTGACTTCAAACTGGATCGTGCCCGTCGTTCCTGTGACGGTTTGGTATCCGAGAACCGCCTGGTACTGGGTCGAGCTATTGTGTCCCCGGAGTGGTTCGACCATCGTGAGGCCCGGAATGCTCCTGATAATTTCGGCCAACAAATTTTCGATTTCTTTGGCAATCCGGCTTCGCATCGACCGGGGAGTTCCCTCCTCCGTTGAAATCGTAAAATCCAGATCCTCGCTCAAGCGGTAAAACCCGGCATAGGCCTTGTTGAGCAACGTTCCCCCTTTGAACACCAAGGGAACTTCCTCGTGCATTGCCACCTGCCTCAAAACCAGCGAGCAGAAGTAATCCTTCTCAATCAGCGCCGGCTGGAAGCCCGTGTCTGCGGTCGTGTATTCCAAGGCAGCCTGGAACTCGGCGGGACGGGTGTGGAGAAAGTCATTCATTCGGAGGAAATGGCGTATTTTGAATGATCCCCCACACAGAGTCGATTTTTCCTTTTCTCGAAAGCGCAGGCAGCAAAGGAATCACGGACTCCGTGTCTCTTAAATTTTTCCGTAGAAGCTCGGTCATCCGCTCCGGTGCCCCCAGCTCTTTCAAGCAGTAGCCGATGCGTCGGCAGGTCGCCACGTTGCCAAATTTCTTCGCCGTCTTCGCCAGATCAAGAAACAGATCAGAATTGCCCTTCCGTTCTGCAATCCAACCAAAGGCCGCTGGCAGACTTCCGAAACGCGAATAGTCATATACGCCGTCCATGATCGTCCGCGCCAGGGTGGGCATGTTTTCGGGAGTTTTCTGATCGCCGGTTGCCAGGGCTCCGAGTCTTTTTGCGGACACCTTGATGAACGTGACTTCCAGAGATCCGATTTTCTTCCGGCCCGACAGCCGGTCGTTATAGACGGCAGTGATGTTTGGAACCTGCTCCGTGAGGCCGTAATGATGAAACGCTACCGGCCCGGCCATCTGCCATTGCCCGCCCAGTGCCTCCATCAAGTGACGGATCACAACCGCTGCGGACGGCATCCATTTTCCACCCGGGGGCAGTGTGCGCGGGACCAGATACAATCCCCGTTGCAACTGGACGAGCAATCCCCGCCGTTTCATTCGGGAAAGCAGGTGCGTGGTCTGGGTCTCGGTCAATCGAAGAGACTGCGCAACATCTTCCCTGCGCACCCGCTCCAGACCACGAAGCTGAGTCCAGGCGAATAGCTTGCTCTCCTGGGGGCCAAGTCTCCATCCAGTCGTCTGCATGAATGAATCCGTATACCGCCTGTGAAGCGATTACAATGAAAAAACGTGCAGTGTCCTTCGGACCTTATGGAGAAGTATCCAGAGATCGATCCTGCGCCTTCCCTGCCAGTTCTTGGAGTAGCGCGGGCACTTCATCCGCCCGATAGGCTCTTCGTTCATCCCGCTTGCGCCAAGGGTGCCGGACAATCCCAATGTGGGCGGCATCTTCCAAATCGCCTCCATTAAAGAAGGTCTGCATCAAATCGCGGTGTTTGAGGGCATGGATCTCGAATGGCGATTCACCTGATGATGCCCGGGACCATATGACGATCCCATCAAGGGTGGGTTTAGGAGTTGCGTTTTGAATTTGCTTGGCCATTCGGAGCCGAAATACTTGCGTCCGACCTCGCAGACTTTTGAAAGACGGACCACACTTCCCCAGTTCAGACCGGAGCCGTGCGCTTTCGTTACTTCCGAGGCATCGTCATCATCCATTTTTCCGAAGTCTGTTCCGGGAATCTCGTAATGCGCCAGAACAACCGTTTCACTTGCGAAAGTTGATCGTATCGGCCAGTCGCAGCCAATAAGAGCCAGATCCTCCACGAGGATCTTTGCTCTTTGGACTGGGTCGATGCCCATCTTGGCTAGGACGGGCACATAGCCCGCCTGAACTGCCTCTTTCGACCATGGCCAGTGCCGAAGAATTTCGGTGATTTCAGGAAGGTCTGTCATGAAATTTGAGCCAGTGCTCTTCGGACCCTCAGGTCCAATTCAGCCATGCGAAGAGGATCAGAGCCAAAATTCCCAGCAAGACAAGAATTGTTCCGACGACCCAGACCAATCGATGATCAAGATGGCCCAATCGGCCTGCTTCAGGTGCGACTGGCTCCGGGGCTGGAATGCCCCGGGGACGCAACGCATCGATATCCGAGAGGACATTCTCACTTGGAGCAATGAAATCGAAGACACTGAAACCTGAGGCAGAGTTTTGGCGTTCCAAGGCACCTGCCGTCCTCGATGCGGCCAAACGATTACTCAGTTCGGAAAAAGCCTTCGACAATTCCTTCGAGGAGAAGCGCTGGGGCTTCTCGGTTTCGTTCGTTTGAAGATCTGGGGAAGCAGGTGTCATCGATTGAAACCTGTGTTCACGAGGCGGCTCAGTTCGCGGAGGCTTTCCGGGAGCTTTGGGATTTCAGATAATCGTAACCCTTGAGCGCCTGAACGGTAGAGACTTTCGACCCTCTGGAAATCAACGCCACCGTCGCCTTCTTCACCGAGTGTTTCGGTGTGGGCACGGTGATAAATGCGCCACTTGCAAACAGGAGCTCAAACGCAGCGACGGCAAATTGGTAGTAGGGAAGCGCTATCGCGCGTGGTGGTCGAACCCTCTGACGGGTTCTCATCCCCGCCGCGAGGTACCGGCGAGAGCCGCTTCCAACTTCCGAGATCTAAGTTCCGACTTCAAACTGGCGGATGGGCAGGGATTGCCATGCCTTCGGCAAGGCTCAACATAATGAGCTTTGCTTGTTGGGAAGCGCTACCGCGCCGGGTGGTCAAACCCTCTCGGGTTCTCATCCCTGCCTTTGGGAGACGTGGTCGCAGGAAAGACGTTCGAAATTAACATTCCGCATTGTTAACTGGCGGATGGGCAGGGATTCGAACCCTTAGGTTTTACCATAGATGGAGATCGAATTTGACTTGCGGTAACAAAATGGTAACAAGTCAGGGGTGAAAAAGCCCACAAAATCAACCAAAAAAGGCCCCTTCGAATTCGTCGAAGGAAATGGTACAAAAATCCCCATTTACGCCGTGACGCATCATGGAAAAGAAAGCTTTCTCCTGGCCTATTATGCGGATGGCAAACGCAAGATGGAACGTGCCCCGTCAATTGACGCGGCCCGACAACAGGCCCGTGCAAAAATTAAATCCTTGAGCACCGGAGCCGCCCATGTCGGCACTCTCACGCCCAGGCAGACTGCCGTGGTTTCCGATGCGGTGGAGATTCTTCGTGGGGTAGGGGTTTCGCTCTCTGAGGCAGCTCGGCAATTTGCGGAGGCCCACAAGATCCTAGGAGGGAAGGGGACTATTGTTGACGCGGCCACGTTCTACGCCGCTGAAAAATCAGAAGAGCAGACCAATATAAAATTTTCGGATGCGGTTCAAAAATTCACCATACGAAACGCCGACCAGAATTATTCCGCATCGTATCAGGCTGACTGTCGCCAACACCTCAAGCTTTTTAGCAAAAGCCTAGGGAAAGCGTATATCCGCGACCTGAAAAAGCCCGAACTCACCGCAGCATTGCAGGCGGTTGCTCGTGGACGTAGTGTCCGACGCTTCAAAAATCTGAAA
This sequence comes from uncultured Spartobacteria bacterium, assembly GCA_937890535.1. Classification (GTDB taxonomy): domain Bacteria; phylum Verrucomicrobiota; class Verrucomicrobiia; order Chthoniobacterales; family Terrimicrobiaceae; genus CAMASH01. The sequence continues at coordinate 1,120 of CALBXK010000059.1, read as the reverse complement.
GGAACCCTGAGCGCATTATTTTCCTACGCACAAGGGGAGGGATGGTTGAGAGCCGACAGGCAGCACGAAGCCGACAAGGTGGAGGTCCCGAACGAGAATAATCCTGCCGCCGGTTTGATTCAGATTTATACCCCGGCGGAAATCGAAGCCGTCTTGAGTAGGATTGATGAATCCATGATTCCGTGGGTCATCCTGTCTGGGATGGTGGGCTTGCGTTCATCGGAAGTTCATCGCCTGTCGTGGGAAATGATTCGACTCCCAGCCAAAGTCCTGATCCTCGACAAGGCATTTACGAAGACAAAAAGGCGGAGAGTGATTCCCTTGTGTGAGGCCGCGATTGCATGGCTTGCACCGATGGCTGGGGAGGGTAGGATTTACGATTGCACCTTGGATCACGCGGAATACCGCCTGACCCAAGCCTGGCCCAAAGATTCGCACGGCAAGCAACTGGTGAAGAAGCGCAAAAACGCGTTACGTCACTCCTACGGAACGTACCGATTTGCCCTCCTCCAGGACGAACAAAAGGTCTCCTCCGAGATGGGGAACTCTCCAACCCAACTGCGGGAGCACTACGCTGAAATTGCATTGCCAGAGGACGCGAAAAAATGGTTCGGCATCATGCCGGCAAAAAAATACTAGAGCGCTACCCTTCCATCGGCTCAATCAATCTAGGGTCATTGTTCCGCACATTTCCTACCAGTTTGGAAACAGGCCAAGCCTTCAGTAACCCGTCCGGTGATGGGGCCAGAAGGACAGCCCGTTCGTCCTCACTCAATGGTTCTGGGTCCAAGAAGCAGGTCAGGTTTGCCGGTTCGACGATCACAGGCATACGGTCATGGATGAGAGCCGCTTCGGCATTGGGTGCGGTCGTGATGGTGGCAACCGTCTCCCCATCCCATATCCCGGCGAAGGCCATTGGGTTGCCGTCTGCCCGCTCAAAATAATACGGCTGCTTCCCGCCTTCCGGCAGCTTCTGCCACTCGAAGTATCCGCTGGCCGGAACAATACAGCGACGGGACTTGAAGGCTGATCTGTAGGACGGCTTGCTGGCCACCGTCTCGGCCCGTGCGTTGATCATCATCGGCAGCTTGGCGTCCGGCTTGGCCCAGGACGGTCGGAG
>CALBXK010000058.1 GCA_937890535.1 uncultured Spartobacteria bacterium | reverse complement strand
TGTCTTCGTATTTCTCGATCGGCTGGTAGGCCGTGCCCTTGGCCTTTGCCTCCGTAAAGGGATCCCGGCCATCCACCTTGGGCAGAACGGCAAAATTCCATTCGGGAGTCGGCGCGGGGGTCCACCACTCGAGGGTTCGCCCGTCCCAAGGATCACCAAAGGGAACCGCCAATTTCTTCCGGTTGACAACGCTTCGCCAGAGGGTCAGGAGCACGAAAAGAAAGGCCAGACCAAGAAAGAGCGCGCCAGTGGCCGAGACAACCAACCAGGGGACCAGTGCCGGATCATCGTAGTTTACCGTTCGCCGGGTCAATCCCATCATCCCGACTTGGTAGAGAGGCAGGAAGGCCAGAATGAAGCCGAAGGCCCAGAGGAATGCCGTGATCCGGCTGTAACCGTCGAGCAGCCGGAACCCGTAAATTTTCGGGAACCAGAAGTAGATGCCCGCGAGGACGCCAAACAGAACTCCGGGAATGATCACATTGTGGAAATGGGCGACCAGAAAAAGGCTGTTGTGCAGCTGGTAGTCGAGCGTGGGGTTGGCCAGAATCACTCCGCTGAGACCACCAATGGCAAAGAGGACGAAAAATCCGCACAGGTAAAGCATCGGCGTGGTAAAACGGATCCGCCCGCCCCACAAGGTCGCCAACCAATCATAGATTTTCACCCCCGTCGGGATGGCAACCAGCAGCGTCGCGATGCCAAAAGCAGCGTTCACCGTGGCCGATTGCCCCATGGTGAAGAAGTGATGCAGCCAGACCATGAAGGAAATAACCGCAATGCACATCGTTGCCGCAACCAGCCCGGTGTAGCCGTAAAGGCGCTTCCCGGAGAATGTGGCCGCGATTTCCGACATCACCCCGAAGGCCGGAAGGATGAGGATGTAAACCTCCGGGTGGCCGAACATCCAAAAAAGGTTGATGAAGTTCATCAGATTCCCACCCATGTCGTTGGTGAAAAAGTGGAAGCCGAGGTAGCGGTCGAGCCCGAGCATGAGGCAGCAGGCCGTGAGGGGCGGCATTGCAAAGATCAGCAGGATGGAGGTGCAAAGGGCCGTCCAAGTGAAGAGCGGCATCCTCATGAAACTCATTCCCGCCGTGCGCATCTTGTAAATGGTCACCGCAAAGTTGACCCCGGTGAGGGTGGAGCCGATTCCGGAAATCCCGATGGACAAAATGTAATAATCTGGTCCGACTCCGGGATTGATCAAACGACCGGTGAAAGAAGGATACCCGGTCCACCCGCCCGTCGAAAACTCCCCGACCAGCAGTGAGATCATGATGAGAAATCCGCCGACCGCCGTGAGACCGAGGCTGATTTGATTGAGCTTCGGAAAGGCAACATCCCTGGCACCGATCTGCAAAGGGACCACAATATTGATCAGACCGATGAGAAACGGCATCGCCACGAAGAAGATCATGTTGGTGCCGTGGGTCGTGAAGAGTTGGTTGAAATGATCGGAGGAGAGAAACCCTCCATCGAGGGCGACCGCTTGGTTGACCCGCATCAAGACCCCCTCAACCACCCCGCGGAAGAACATGATCACCGCGAAGATGATATACATCGTGCCGATTTTTTTGTGATCGACACTCGTCAGCCATTCGAAAAGGGGCTTCCACCACTTCATCCAAAAAAGAAGCGCCACCACCAACGCCCCTCCCACCGGCATCATGGCCGCCGCACCGGCGGTGATGAAGGTGTTCAAATTGGGATCTTCAAACTCCTGGACGAGGATGATCGAATCCCATGTCAATCTGCCAAAAAGAGCCTCGAGCATTCTACATTTCCATCATGGGTTTCTCTGGGGCGGCCGGAAGGGGGGATTTCGCGGGGTCGTAGGAGGGGCTGCCCGGTTGGCTTTCCGGGGTCATATCCTCAACCATGTAGCGAGCCAGCACACGCTGAAAAATTTTCGAGTCCCCGAGTACCATTTCGATCGGACCTTTTCGATCCTCGATGTTGAGAGATTTTTTCGCCTCTTCCGCAGTCCCCTGCACGGCCAGGAGGGCGTAAGTGTCGGCGGTGAGCGCGAGGTCGCTCGATTGCGCCTTCTTCATCCGGGCCTCGTATTCCTGCTGGGAAACCGAAAAAACTTGGAATTTCTGCTTCCAAAATCCGTTCCCGCTGAACTGCGTATTCATCCCGGTGGCCTCACCCTGCCTAGCGGCAATGAAATTCAACTTCGTGGTCATTGCCGGCATGGCATAAATCTGACCCACAATGGCCGAAATACGAAGGCTCTGCATCACCGTATCGGTCGTCAAGGTCAACTCGACCGCACGCCCCTCGGGCACCACCAACTCGTCCACCAGCGCAACTCCCTCGTCCGGATAGATAAAGATCCATTTCCAATCGAGTCCGATGACATGGATCTGCAGCGGGTCTTTGCCCAGTTCCTTGTAGGGGTCGAGGCGGAAGGTTGTGTTCCAAAGGCCGACTCCCATCAAAGTAACGACGAGAATGGGCACGCCCCACATCAACAATTCAAGCACCGGGTTTGACTCCCAATTCGGGCGATATTTGCCCTTCGGCTTGCTTCGACGATAACTCCACAGGATGCACGGCGTAGCCACGAGGACGGGAACCACCGCGATCATAGTCAGAAGGGTTACCAGTTTAAGATGTCGCAACTGTTCCGTCGCCACAGGTCCCATCGGCTGCAGAAAAGATTCCG
>CALBXK010000057.1 GCA_937890535.1 uncultured Spartobacteria bacterium | reverse complement strand
ACCCAGCGCGATAGCGCATCCTCTTGCGGGAAACTAAATGTATCGCCGGGAGGCATTTCTTGCATTGACGTTCCGACTCGTCTTATCTGCGACAAAATGGCGCGTTCGGATTCTAAAACTCTTCTCATCGTCGATGACGAGAAAAACACCCGCGACGGATTGCGGGATGCCCTGGAAGACCATTTCGAAGTTTATGTGGCCGCGGACACAGCGGGCGCTCTTGCTGCCTTGGAAGCCGATCCCGCCGACGTGATGATCACCGACCTGCGGCTCGCTTCTGAGGACGGCATGGATTTGATCGAGACGGTCCTCAAACTGCCCCGACCACCGATCTGCATCATGATGACTGCCTATGGATCGGTGGACACTGCGGTGCAGGCGATGAAGCGGGGAGCCTACGATTTTGTGACCAAGCCGGTGAATATTGACCGCCTGGAGATTCTTATTCAGCGGGCTCTGCGGGATCGTGAGACCCGCAAGGAGAATGAAGATCTACGCAAACAGGTTGGTCAACGCAATGGCCTGGAGGCCATGATCGGACACTCTCCGGTAATGACGGAGGTCTTTGAGACCATTCAGCAGGTCGCCCCTTCCCGGGCCACGGTTTTGATTCAGGGAGAGACCGGCACCGGTAAGGAACTCGCCGCCCGGGCCATCCACGCCCTCAGTACCCGGGCCGCCAAGAAGTTTGTCCCCGTGCATTGCAAGGCGTTTTCGTCCCAGTTGTTGGAAAGCGAACTCTTCGGACACGAGCGGGGAGCGTTTACCGGCGCCTTCGAGCGGCGGGCCGGGCGCTTTGAACAGGCCGCCGGTGGCACCCTCTTCCTCGATGAAATTGGAGAGATCGACGAAAATACTCAGGTCAAAATTCTTCGGGTCCTCGGCGAACGGACCTACGAGCGGGTCGGCGGCAATCAGACCCTCCAGGCCGATGTCCGCCTCGTCGCCGCCACCAACAAGGACCTCGCCAGCCTGGTGGCCGAAGGAAAATTTCGCGACGATCTCTATTTTCGCCTCAATGTGGTGCAGGTCACCATGCCGCCGCTCCGCATCCGCAAGGAGGATCTGCCTCTGCTGGTGCAGGCATTTTTGAAGGAATCCTCCAAGGAAAATGGCAAGCCGCTTCGCGAATTTGCCGCTGAGGCCATGGCCTGTATCCTCGACTACGACTGGCCCGGCAATGTCCGTGAGCTGCGGGGTGCCGTCGAACATGCGGTCGTCATGTGCAGCACGTCCCGGATTGGGGTTCGGGACCTTCCGCCCTCCGTCCGCCTCGCTCCCTCCACCCCGAATTCGGATGATCCGGCTGAAATTATTGACGGATTAAATTTGCACCAATCGGAGAGAACCTTTATTTTTCGCGCCTTGGAAGAAAGTGGAGGGAATCGAACTGCTGCCGCCCAGCGATTGGGCATCAGCCGCCGCACCCTCCATCGACGCCTCAAGGAATTGAAACTCAATATTTAGACCCCGGACAACATTATGGCAGCTGGAGACACTCAAGTTCAATCCGCAGTACATTCCCTCGATCAGGGACCATTCGCATTTTATATTAAGTCGGGCATGATCGGCGTGCTCATCATTGCGCTGACGCTATTGTATCTTTTTGTGCATTTTCGCGGGCTGGATAATCCCAGCGCGATGGATCAAGCCCAGATCGCCCGCAACCTTGCGGCAGGCGACGGATTCACCACGGGGAATATCAGCCCTCTGGCCCTGGGCGTCATCCAGGAGCTCTACGGGACTGACGATACCGTGGACGTGAGTCATTTCCCCGATATTTACCAGGCACCGCTCAGCCCCTGGGTGAATTCCTGGGCATTGAGTCTCATCAAAGACCAGTGGAAAATGAAGGCTTCGGAAATCGTCTATGCCGGGGATCGCACCGTGGCCATGGTTTCGACTCTCTTCTTTTTGCTCTCCATCGGAGTTTGGTTTCTGGTCATCAAGCGCCTTTTTGACGAAAAACTGGCGCTCTACGCCTGCGCCGCCATTTTGCTTACCGACTTGATGTGGTTGTTTTCACTCTCCGGATTACCGCAAATGTTGATGCTGCTGCTTTTTTCTCTGGTGTGTCTCATCACTCTATTGGCGATGGAGGCGCAAGCGAATGAATCGCCTGGATTGACCATCGGCTGGTTGATCGCCGCCGGTGCCATCCTGGGGCTGATGACCCTCGCGCACGGTCTGGCGTTCTGGATTTTTCTGGGGTGGTTGGTCTTTTCCGGGCTCTATTTTAAACCTCGGGGGATCGCCGTCCTTGCCGGCCTTGCCGCCTTTGCCCTTCTCGTTGCGCCTTGGATGGTGCGAAATTATCAGGTCTGCGGGAATCCCTTTGGATTGGCCGTGTACGGGGCGTTCTTCGATACCGCTCCCGAGATCAGTTATCTGCGTGAACCCTCGGTTGAACTCGGCGGTTCCGGAACCAGCCTTCAAGGCAAGGCCCGTGCGAATCTCCTCCGCCAGGTGGGAAACATCGGGCCTTATCTGGGCGTGAATGTGGTCGCCGCAGCGTTCTTTTTTGCCCTCCTCCATCCCTTCCGGAGCCGAAAGACAGCCATGTTTAAATGGTGTCTCCTTGCAATGTGGCTTGGGGCTGTCCTCGGTATGGCGTTTTATCAGGCCACGGGACCGGTTTCGGAGAATCAAATGTATGTCCTCTTCATTCCGCTTTTTGTCGCTTACGGAATGGCCTTTCTTTTGGTGCTTTGGAATCGACTGGAACTGGGTGCTCCCGTCCTCCGGGTGGTCTTTATATCCTTTCTGCTCTTTGCCTGCGCGATTCCCATGTTGCTCCGGCTCTTTGGCGGTCCCGGTCAGCGTCTGAACTGGCCACCTTATGTCCCCCCTGTCATTGGAGCTCTGGGGGAATGGTTCACCGAGGACGAAATGATCTGTTCCGACATGCCCTGGGCGGTTTCATGGTATGCCGGGCGCGTGTCGCTCCTTTTGCCCCGGTCGGTTGGGGAATTTAATCGGATTCACGATTATGGCATCACCAGCCCGCCTGTGCGGGGGCTGTACCTCACCCCCATTACAGGCAATTCCAGACTTTTTGCCGATATCTACAAGGGCCCCTACCGGGAATGGGCCAGCCTCATTACCCGTCCGCCGCAGACCAAGGGATTCCCCTTCACATCCGTCACTCCGCTTCCCATCGCTGGAGAATGCATTATCTTTGCTGATCGCCCTCGCTGGACGGAACGTGCCGATTCGGAACTGTGAGCGAAAAAAAAATGTCCCGGGCCCAGGAATCGCCCTCCATTGAATCCGCCATGGAGCGCTTGGAGAAGCTGATTGAGGAGATGGAAGGGGAGGCCATCCCTTTGGAGAAGTTGATCACGCGTTATGAAGAGGGAGTAAGCTTGGTTCGGCTTTGTCAGGAAAAACTCGACGCGGCAGAGCAAAAAATTCAACTTATCACCCGAAAGGCCACCGGTCCGGACGGCCTGAAGAATTTTCCAAATGGCACCGACGAATCCTAAGCCCTTCCTCCCTGGAATCCACTCTCCTGCGGATGTCAAAAAACTTTCTGAAGACGCCCTTCCCGTTCTCGCCCAGGAGATCCGCGACGACCTGATTGGCTGCCTTTCTCGTACCGGGGGACATCTGGGACCAAATCTCGGGGTGGTCGAGCTTACCATCGCCCTCCACCGCGTCTTCGATACGCCGAAGGATAAGTTCGTCTTCGATGTCAGCCATCAGGGCTATGTCCACAAGATGCTGACCGGACGGGCGGATCGCCTCTCCACCATTCGGCAGTACGAGGGGCTCAATGGGTTTTTACTTCGGACGGAAAGCGAACACGATTGCTATGGGGCAGGCCACGCTGGCACCGCCCTCTCCGCCGCCCTTGGCATGGCGGCGGCCCGCGACATGCAGGGCGGTGACGAGCATGTCGTCTGCGTGGCGGGTGATGCCGCCTTCACCTGTGGAGTTAGCTTCGAGGCGCTCAACAACATCTCTTGCTCCACCAAAAAACTCATTGTCGTCCTCAATGACAACGAATGGTCGATCGCCAAGAACGTGGGGGCCGTCGCCGAGTACCTCAACCGCATCGTCGCCAACCCCGCCTATGCCCATCTCCATGACAAGGCCGCCCGATTTGTCGAGTGGCTGGGCGGCAAGAGTGCCCGAAAACTGGCCGGAAAAGTCGAGGCCGGGGTCAAGAACCTGCTGGCGCCAAGTGTGATTTTTGAAGATCTCGGGCTGCGTTATTACGGGCCGATTGACGGGCATGACATCGAACTTCTGGTCAATACCTTCGAGTTTCTCAAGACTCAGAACGAACCGGTCATCCTCCACATTCTCACCAAGAAGGGGAAGGGCTTCGCGCCCGCCCTGGCCAAGCCCGACAAATTTCATGGCCTGGGCAAGTTCCACGCCGATACCGGCGACACTGCTCCCGGAACAACGCCCACCTACTCTGAAATTCTGGGGAAGAGCCTGGCGGACTTCGCCGATCATAACACCAAGATCGTCACCATTACGGCCGCGATGCCCACCGGCACCGGACTCGTCCATTTTGCCAAGCGCCATCCCAAGCGTTGCTTTGATGTGGGAATCGCCGAGGAACATGCCGCCCTTTTTTCCTGCGGCCTCGCGGTGCAGGGCATGAAGCCCTTCCTGACCATCTATTCCACGTTTATGCAGCGGGCCTACGACATGATCATTCATGACATCGCTCTGCAAAACCTCAACGTCGCCTTGTGTATGGATCGTGCCGGTCTCTCTGGGGACGACGGTCCCACCCACCACGGCCTCTTCGATATCGGCTACCTGCGTCCCGTCCCCGGCCTCATTCACATGCAGCCCAAGGATGAAGAAGAGTTCGTCGATATGCTTTGGACCATGGCCAATCACCACGACGGCCCCATCGCCATTCGCTATCCGCGGGGCGTCGGTACCGGTGCGCAGCCCAAGGCCAAGCCCAAACTGCTCGAGATCGGTAAGGCGGAGGTGCTCCGCCACGGCTCCCGCGTTGCGCTCATTGCCCTCGGCAACATGGTCGAAGTCGCGGAACAAGCCGCCGTTCTCCTTGAAGAGCAGGGGATCTCCACCGCCGTCATCAACGCCCGTTGGATCAAGCCGCTCGACACGGCCATGATCGAGTTCTTTGCCCGAGGTTGCGAAATCGTTTGCACTCTGGAGGATCACGTTCTCACCAACGGTTTCGGCTGCGCCGTGATGGAACACCTCGCCGAAGAACGGATCGCCACCCCGGTGGTTCGGATCGGTTGGCCGGACGCCTTCATCGAGCATGGCTCGATTCCCGTCCTCCGCGAAAAACATGGACTGACGGCCGGAGCCGCTGTCAAAAAAGTTATCGCCGCACTTCCCGCCGGGCGCAAAGCCATCACTGCGGCGTAAAACGAAGCCTCCGAAGTCCTTCTCATTTCAACCGTTGCGCCCTTTGCGTGAGGTCTTTCTTGCGTCCTTTTGTGACGACTCCCGCCGAGGGGACCAGAAAAGCTTTGACGCCCGGAAGTGTCCAACGCTTTTCTGCCTCCTTACCTTATGTCCAAAGACTCCCAATTCCATCGCATGGAAAAAATTGTCAGCCTCTGCAAACGCCGGGGTTTTATTTTTCAATCCTCCGAAATCTACGGCGGTCTCAATGGTTTCTGGGACTACGGTCCTCTCGGCGCCGAATTGAAGCGCAACCTGCGTGACTCCTGGTGGAAGGCGATGATGCGCGACCGCGAGGACATCGTCCCCCTTGATGCCAGCATCATCATGCACCCCGCCGTCTGGAAGGCCAGCGGACATGTGGACACCTTCAGCGATCCCATGAGCACCTGCAAACATTGTCAGAAGCTCATCCGCGCCGATCAGGTCTGGTCCATACTCGCCGAACAACGCTGGGTACAATCCCTGGCGGAGCAACTCGATCCCGTCACCCACACTTTTCACGCCGACAAGCTCCTGCGCTGGGCGGAGCGCAAGGGCAAGGAACTCGCTCCCAACCTGGCCTTGGTGCGCGAGCCGCAGATCACCCTTTCCTGGCTGGCGCAACGTTCCGAAACCACGGCCGAGACGCCCCTCTCCGCTCAGGAATTCACCCAATACGTCGCCACGGAACAATTCGCCGTCACCGGCTTGATCACGCCCTGCCCCCATTGCGGAGGGGAACTCACCGCCCCCCGCCCCTTCAACCTCATGCTCCGCACCCACACCGGGCCCATCGCGAGCGAGGAAAATATCGCCTACCTGCGTCCCGAAACCGCCCAAGCCATCTTCGTGCAGTTTAAGAACGTCATGGATTCCTCCCGGGTCAAAGTCCCCTTTGGCATCGGACAAATCGGCAAAGCCTTTCGCAACGAGATCACTCCCCGTAATTTCACCTTTCGTTCCCGCGAGTTCGAGCAGATGGAGTTGGAGTATTTTCTCAAACCCGATGAAGCCATCCAACTCCTGCACGGCTCTGTCGTCCGCTGGCAGGAAGGAGCCGACCTCAGCACCCCCCAGGCCCATTGGGGCTGGGAAATGTGGCATCGCTACTGGGTGGATCAACGCACCCAATACTACGCCTCCATCGGCTTGGGCGAGGACGCCCTCGCCTATCAATGGCAAACGCCTGAGGAACTCGCCCACTACGCCCGGGCCACGGTGGACATCTTATTCAAATTTCCCTTTGGCACCGAAGAACTTGAAGGCATCGCCGCCCGCGGCAATTTCGACCTCGCCCAACACCAACACCACTCCGGAAAATCCCTCGAAGTCTTCGATGAAGAACTCAAAGTTGCTGCCGAAAAACTCGACGCGGACCAAAGAGGCACCTTCATTGATGAGTGTTTTGACGATCGGGCCAAGGCGGATACGACCCGCGAAGAAATTGCCGCCTCGTGTGAGAAGCTCTTCCAGGGAATGTACCTCCCTCACGTCATTGAGCCCTCGGCTGGTCTCGACCGTCTTGCCCTGGCGATCCTCGCTCACGCCTTCGACGAGGAGA
>CALBXK010000056.1 GCA_937890535.1 uncultured Spartobacteria bacterium | reverse complement strand
AATTTCTTGTGCCATAATATGTTAGTCCTTTGAGTCGGAGCTGCTGTCGTCGTCGTCGCGGTCGTCGTCGGTGGATCCAAAGAGGGCTCCGACGGCTTGCCGATTGCGTTGGTGATGGTTGCTTTTCTCGATTTCAGACTGACACTCTACAGTATAACGGGTAAATGGAAGCGCTTCAAGCCGCGGATGCGGGATGGGCTTGTTCGACATCTCGCAAACACCGTAAGTGCAGGTCTTAATTCGCCTGAGCGCCGCGTCAATCTCGTAAAGAGAATCTTGTTCTTGGGAAAGGAGGCTGAGGGCAAAGTCCCGGTCGTAAGCATCGCTGCCGGCATCGGCTTGGTGCATGCCGAAGGCACTGGCTTCGCCACCGTCAGCCCGGGAACGGAGACTGTCCTTGGCCACGCCGGTCATCGAATCGAGAAGAGTGTCCTTCAGCGCCAGCAAGTTGCCTTCCTGGCGTTTCATAAAGGCAAGCGCTTTGGCGGACAACGGCTTTGGGGGCGGAGGAACGGGCTCAGACTTCTTGGAGGCAGCTCTTTTAGCGACTGGCTTCTTGGCAACTGGCTTTTTGGCGGCAGGAGCCTTGGCAATCACTTTCTTGGCAACTGGCTTTTTAGCAACAGGAGCCTTGGCGACCACCTTCTTGGCCACTGGTTTCTTGGGGGCAGGAGCCTTGGCAGCAGCTTTTTTAGCTGCGGTCTTTTTGGCGGCAGGTTTCTTGGCCGCCGATGAGGTTCCCTTGCGGGCAGGAGATTTCTGATTCTTGTTAGGCATTCTTTCGATCCGTTGAAAAGGGGCGAATATGTAGCGTCTCCCATAGACAAGTGCAAGCGGATTCTCACATTCGTTTTCGGCAACCCTTTCCGGTGAAAACCGATCTATTTCCCCAAGAGGATGACAGCGGAGCGATCCCGGAGGGTAAGTTCCTTCGAATGATCGAGGGGGATCTCACTCCCAGGCTCGACAATATCGTCCGGAGTGTCCCGGGCGGTATCGGCGAAGCGGAACCACTTCATGCCTTTGGGAAGAACGGGAGGAATGAAGGCAAGGGGTTGATCAAACATATTAAACGCACAATATATGAAATGGGGGGGGCCACCCGCAGCGGCCCCGTGACGTCCACACAGCATAAAAGCGATCGTGCGGCTGGAGGACCCCCAATCCGGCTTCCAAGGCTGAGTGCCATGCCAGGAGATGTCCGGATAGCCGCTTCCCAGGCAGTCCTGACTGGTCAAAAACTCCGGCTGCCGCAAGGCGGGGTTGACTTTGCGGAAGGCGATCAGGGCTTTGGTGAATCGGATCAATCCCTGATTCGTCGACGGCAGGGACCAGTCGAACCAGTTCCACTCCTCGTCCTGGCAGTACGCGTTGTTGTTCCCGAGCTGGGTGCGTCCGCATTCGTCGCCCATCGACAACATCGGAACGCCTTGACTGACAAACAAAATAGTAAGGGCATTCTTTTGCTGGCGCAGCCGGACGGCATTGATGTCCGGGTCGTCGGTCTCGCCCTCGTGACCCCAATTCGAACTGAGATTGTCGTTGGTGCCATCGCCATTGTTCTCACCGTTGGCGAGATTGTGCTTCTCGTTGTAGGAAACGAGATCGCGCAAAGTGAATCCATCATGGCAGGTGATAAAATTGATTGAGGCGGAGGGTTTGCGCCCTGAGGCGGCGTAGAGATCCGGCGACCCCATAATGCGTTGGACCACCTCTCCCACGACGCACACGTCTCCTTTGAGGAATTTTCGGACCTCGTCGCGGTATTTTCCATTCCACTCCATCCACCGGCCGTAGGCGGGGAAATTCCCGACTTGATAGAGTCCCCCGGCATCCCAGGCCTCGGCGATGAGTTCGCAGCGGGCCAGAACCGGATCATAGGCGAGTGACTCCAACAGGGGTGGATTCGCCAGGGGGGCTCCGGAGGAATCGCGGCCCAGCACGGAGGCCAGATCAAAGCGAAAACCGTCAATATGGTATTCCGCCGCCCAGTAGCGCAGGCTGGCGATGACAAACCCCCGCACGGCAGGATGGTTGCAATTCACCGTATTTCCACACCCCGTGTAGTTGGCGTAGTGGCCATTTTCATCGAGCATGTAGTAGGTCTTGTTGTCGATGCCGCGGAAGGAGATCACCGGGCCATTCTCGCCGCCCTCGGCGGTGTGGTTAAAAACGACATCCAAAATCACTTCGATTTCGGCTTCGTGCAGGGCCTTAATGAGTTCCTTGAGCTCCTGAACCTGGGTGCCGTGCTGCCCGGTCGCGGCGAACCCGGCTTTCGGCGCAAAAAACCCCAGGGTGCTGTACCCCCAATAGTTGCAGAGGTTTTCACCGGTCAGCGGATTGGTGCGGGAGTTCTCCAGTTCGTCGAACTCGAAGATCGGCATCAATTCCACGCAATTCACCCCCAGGTCCTTGAGGTAGGGGATTTTCTCATGCATCCCGGCATAGGTTCCCGGATGTTTCACTTCAGAGTTGGCGTTGGCGGTGAAGCCCCGCAGGTGCATCTCGTAGATGACCAACTCGCTTTCGCAGCGCTCAAGAGGCCGGGAATGGACCCAGTCGAATTGCTCGAACGGGAGGCGGCCGCGAAACGGAAAAACCTCCTTGGCCGGGGTCGGTTGTTTCCAGGTGTCGCGACCTCCGATCTCCCTGGCATAGGGATCGAGGAGAATGTTCTTAAAATTGAAATGAAAACCCTCCCGCGGATCATGGGACCCGTCAAATCGGAAGCCATATTCGACTTGCTCGTAGTTGAGATCGAAGACGATTATGGTCCAAACGTTGCCCAACCGGCATTCCGGAGGAAACGGGATCTCCGCATAGGGTTTGGAGGCTCCCTGCTCGAACAACACCAGCGTGCAGGCAGTGGCGTGAGTGGAAAAAATTGAAAAATTGACCCCCCCCGGCACGTGACTGGCTCCGAAGGGCAGGGCGTGACCATAGCGAAGTCGATGTTCGCCATGGGTGTGAGTGTGGTCGAGAGCGTCGGGCATAGGCGTGATGCCGAAGAGGCTACGGCCTGACCGGGGGGGGTGGCAACTCCGTTGCCAGGCCGACAAGCAACCGCCGCGCCTCGGCGGCAACCCGTGCCGGTTCGATCCCAGCATGCCATTTTCGCTTTTTTGCAGAGGGCAAGGGTTCCAGCCACGATTGACGGGCGCTCCGATGCCAGGGCCCGAACATGCCGCGGTGCAATCCGGAAAAAAGGATTAAGGTTCGCCGATCGAGGGCGATGGCAAAGTGGGCCGCGGCCGTATCCACCGTAAAGAGCATTTCCGCGCCGGCAATGAGGTTCACAAAATCGACTAAATCTCCGGGGAAACACACCTCCGCGCCGCCGCAACCCGCCTCGCACAGTAGGGATTGCAGCTCGCTGAGAGGCGTTCGCTGATCCTCCGAACCGACGAGAAGAATCCTTTTGTTGGCAGATTCTGGCTGCAACGCCTGAAAGGCATCCCGCCATTTGGGAAGCGGGTAGAGTTTGGATCCCAAATTGGTGATGGGGGCACAGATCCAATACGAGGAGGATTCGACGGGTTGTTTTGTCGGAGTGATGACTGGCAGGATCTCGGCGAGGGCCACGGGCCTTTGCAAAGTCTGCTCGATGACGCGGCGATGGGCCTCGATCTCCATCGGGACATCGCCACCCGGATCCGGATAAGGTGTCAATTCGGAGCCAAATATCCGGTGAGAAGAATTTTCCACCAGCATGCGTACCCGGCGTTTCCCGCGAAGGAGAATGTTTTCGTTGGCAACATGCCGCCGGGCCCGCGAGGAGAGGAAAAGCAGGGTCTCAAGATAGTTTCGCATGCTCCGCAAACAAATCGCGATATCGACTGGCGTAGTCCGCAAGCGCCACCAAGTCGGAAGACAGGCCAAAAAATTGCGAAGAAAGAGATTCAACACCTTGCGCTGCGCTGCCACCGGGAGGTCGATCACGATGGCGTGGGGAAATTGGGATTTTGCCAAAGGCACCAGAAGCGACTTGACGCAGAGGATGACATTTTCTTCACCGAATTCCCGGGCCAGGAGACGAATCGCTCCCGTCGCGAGCACGAAATCGCCGATTCCGTCTGGCTTGAGAATGAAGACACGCACAACCCCGGCAGCAAACCGTCGGAACCCGTCGGAACACAAGCCTCCATTTCCACCAATCGAAAATTGTTCGAAAAATTCTACCTCTCACAAAGAAACCGAGAAAGGAAAATGAGCCACGGATAAAACACGGATTTCAAAGAGGATACTCGAAGTGGATCCATCCTCCACAAGATGAATGTTTCGTCTCATGTAAGCCACTCTCCATTTGAAAGCCTGGCCGTTGCTTTGCAGCCGTTGCAGGTGTCTATTAGTGTAAATCAGTGGTTTTATTCCCATTTTTAGGATAAAGATCAACACCGCCAGCGGCCCAAAGAACAAGCGGGTTTGATCCCTCGATTGACGGCTGCTCCACGTTTCGGCGGGACAACCAGCCAAGGAAAATAGCGCCTTACTTATCCGGCCCGGCTACAGACGAGTCTTTCGACAAAGGCGTGGAATAGATCGAAACCAGGCGGGCGACCAGCACCGCAACATAAAACATTCCGGTAATGGCCTCCATGACCGAGAGCATGCGGGCCACGCGGGAAACCGGGGTAATATCGCCAAAGCCAATCGTGGTTAGCGTGACAAAACTGAAATAGAATGCCTCAAAGCCATCCATGGTCTGGCCCTCCGTGGAAATAGCAAACGCCTTCGGGTCAAGCTGAGCGACCAGAGTGTAGGTGAGTGTCCACAACAAACCGATCATCAAAAATCCCGCCACGCTTGCACAGAGAGTTTCGTGATTCACTTCCCTCGCACTCAGCACATAAAGCATAAGGCGCACAATCACGAGAGTGATAAAGACCATCGCAGCAATCAGCGATACCGGGCCAATTTGAGGAAAAAAGAAACTCGACCACTGGGCCAGCAGGGTCACTCCCGCCAGCAGGAACCCCGGCAAAAGCGCCCCTCGTGAAGGTACCGCAAATAAACCGGAGAGAACGACGAGCGTGAACAAAATCGCTTCGACGATCTGGGCGAAAGAAAGTTCCTGAATAAACGGTGACGATATCAACAGCAGCGCAATGGCAATAAGGAGGTGAACCGGAGAATAACGCCAGCCAGCAGCCCGTGGATTCGTCAAGGGTTGAGTCGATTGATCAGTCATACATCGAAGTTAAATGGTCACCGGAAAAAGCAAAGCGTTGTCAAAATCACAAAAACGACCGGAAACACCCAGCGCGCATGACGGTCGATGGCCCGGGCCGTTTCCACCCGACCGCGCAAAGCGATCTCACTCGTAACTTTAGAATATCGGCAAACCAGGAGCTTACGCGAACCACTGTTGGACCCTCTGCCACTCCCGGTCGCGGCGGAGCGGGAGGCAGGGGAACGGGCAAGGCCCAGAGGATGGACGCTGTTTGGCGATATAAGAAGTGCGAGCAGAAAGCGAATCATGAGATCCTTGCGGGAAAAGTGTCATTGCCGGGACGGAAAGGGGTTTTCGGTGGATCATTTGAAAGCTTGGAGCCTTCGGCGGCCATCCCGCAGAGCCGCAGAGTTTTTTCTATTTTCGATTGCCGCCTTGAGGTCGAAAGTTTGGCCGTTGGCTGAAAAACCGGTCGGTGCAGCTGAGGCGGCTCATTCCTCTTGAAACTCGCCCCCTTCGGGTGCCATGCAGCAGGCTCTGTCCGCGGTTCCCACCGTTCCCATTCCGTTGTGGCATGGGGCGACTCTGCTCTTCCTGCCATCTTCTCTGCGTCCCTGTGCGATTCTACTTTATTTCCTTCACCCACTGGAAATAGCGAAAACTTTGTTTCGTTTCCTATTCGAGCTGATGGAAATTGAGGGATCAATCGCCGGATATTAATCGGCCTACGTCCCGTCCCCCACACTCCTGAGATGGAGGCGCAAGATGCGCTTAATTTCATCGGTGGCTTTGGGTTTGACGAACATTGCGGTGTGCGGATAGGGCACGATTTTCTCAGAAACAGCCGCATCTTGGTGCGCACTCCAGTAGGGGACGACCGTATCGTTGGTTTTTTTCAACGGACCCTTGATCGGACCGGCGACTCCGATGATCGAATGGAACGGGGGGTTCATCGGCACCGTGTTCATGGCCACGAGGAGCGGGCTCTTGGGACTCAGCCCATTGATGCTGTTGGGAATGAAGTTTGCCTTTTTGCCATCTGCGAGGGCAGCAGCCTGAATCACACCTTGGCCGATTCCGTTGATCAGCTGACCCGGAATGCGAATAAGCGAAGCTCCAAAATTGCCGATCGGGTTGATCGCAAGCGGCGCGCCGCGGTGGGGAGCCGCGACAAAGACAATCCGGGCGATGCGGGGATTGGCCTCAAATAGTAATCCGCGTTTGACCAGCGAATCGTCAGGCATGGCCATGATCTCGGGAGCATTGTCCTTGAAGATGGCGTTAACGAGAGTCTCTCCGGGGGAGATCACCTGAAGATGGGAAATTACCCCGCCAAGGCTGTGATTGACGATCACCATATCCCGCGTCTGAGGGTACACCTTATACATTCCGGCAAGCGCTTCACGGAGCTGTAACGCCGAATATCCGATCAAATTTCCAGAGGGATAGGCAAAGATCCAAAACTGGTATTTGCTACGAAGGGCGGGGTCCGCTTCGAGAGCCGCCATCACCGGAAACCACATCGAGGGGTCGGACATCAGACCGTGAATGAGAACCAGAGGAATCTTCTTCGGATCGTAGGGCTGGGTGAGGAACAGCCCTTCCTGATTGATAGAATGATCGGGCCGGAGCATGCCAAGAATACCCATATCGGATGGTGGGCGATAATACGCAAACGGGGCGGTAAGGTCGGCTGCCAACTTCCTTTTCGCGCCAGCGATGCTTGCGGATTCCACCTTCGCGGAATTATACAGGGCGAGCGTCGCGCGAGTCGGTTGGCCAGGCTGCGCGGGAGGCGTGGTGTTCAGCACAGCAGTCACAGGGGCAGAAACCCCTATACTCGGCAAATACAGGGCCCGGGGATTCGGGGGAAGATAGACACCGACCAATACGCCTCCATAGCCAGCCTTTGACGGCTTGTAAGGGAGCGCCTTGTTCTTGATTTTCGATGTCGGGATCAACTTGGTGAAGGTGGCCGGATCCCAACGGTTCGACGCCCTCGCCGGATCGAGCGCGAACTCATAAACTCCCCCAGGGGTGGTCAGAGTGATCGGCAGGGTCACGTGCCTGGACAATATGGCAATTTCGGTGCAGGCGGCATTGTAGAGGACGCGGTCTTTGTCTTTACCACCTTCCGCAATGTCTTTCGAAACAAGATCGGCCGCGGCAACCGCGAGTCCGAGCCTGGTTTCATAGGTGTTGGAGAGGCTCCGGCTGCGAGATAGAAACCGAGCCACCTCGGATTCGCGCTGTTGGATTGCGGCGGAGGTCGCTGATTCATGGGAAGCACACCCCCCGAGAGAAACGACCAAGAGGAGGGCCACGGCCAACTCTGGCGGTGCTTTGAGAAACT
Source organism: uncultured Spartobacteria bacterium (assembly GCA_937890535.1). Lineage (GTDB taxonomy): Bacteria > Verrucomicrobiota > Verrucomicrobiia > Chthoniobacterales > Terrimicrobiaceae > CAMASH01. Next base: position 5,412 of record CALBXK010000056.1, on the reverse strand, counting down.
TGGCAATTATTGGGAGCATATTTATTTTCATAGGGTGTGAAGTTCCACACGAATAGGGAGGAGCTACGCTGGTCAGAATTTTACGGGGAGGGAGGTAAATAACCCAAGCGAATTCATTGGAATGATTTTTGGGTAGCTAATTCGAATTTGGCGGCTTCGGTTCCGTTTCGGAATGGGCGCCAAATCCGGGGCGATCAACCCGGATCAACCGCGAAAATTCCGGCGAGTCGCCGGCGGCTTTTGCGGCGACGTCAATGAGGGCTCGCTTTTTAAGTTCCGCGAAGGGCAACCCGTCGGTGACGATATTGCCGCGCTCATACAGGAGTTCGTCGCCTTTGCCGTTGAGCAGGATGCGCCAGTCCCATGGCGGGCGCTGGTGACTGGGTTCCTGGGCGCGAATGCTCGTCGTGCAGTTGCCGGTGATTTCGTTATACCAGCGCGGGTGATCGCGCAGGCCATTGATCTCGTTGATGTATTCCAAAAAACGCACGCGGGCCTGGTCGGGCGTCAATGTGAGGTGGTAAAGGTAGATATCTTCGTTGCGAATATTCGTCCGAAGACGGATGGGGTCACGTTCGTCGGCCACGGTGTAGACGATTTCGTAGCGCCGGTAGAGGCCGGCGATCGCCGAGTACGTCTGGCCCTTTTTTACGCGGGTTTCGATGGAAAAGCAGACCGGCAGGGCGTCGGCAAATTGAAAGCTGATAATGGGGTGGGCAATCCAGGACGATCCCCAATAGTCGATGGCGATATCGACTCCGGTGAGCTGCGAGAGGCGCACAGTGCGTGTCTCCCAACGCGGAGTGTAGTCAGTATTCGAGCGGTAGTCGCAGTTGCGGACATTGTGGAAGGTCACTTCATCGCCATTGATATCCGCCCAGGCGAGTTGCTCCACATCCGGCTGCCAGTCGGCTTCGTTGGTCGGCTCGAGCGTGCGCCACCAAACAAGGACAAGGGCACAGGCCAGGAAGACAGCTCCGAGTTTTCGCCACGCCCCAGGAACGAAAATGACCGCCGCCAACATGGCGACCGCGAATCCCCAGGCCACGAAGCGGCTTAATATTGGGAAATCGAAATGCAGGGCGCCGAATGTCCAGGCGACACAGCCGAACGCGACGAGCCACGCGAGGCTCCAGAGCACACCGCAGACAATGCGAAGAATCAGTGGCCGTCGATGCTTCATGTGGCTACAGCTCTATTTGATATTGTAGCCCATTTGTCGGCTGATTGCGAAATACCCATAGGCTGAGTGCGGGGTTGATTTTCTGTGTTCATTTTAAAGGGGCGGCTTTCCCGCAGTCATTCCTTGGCGTAGTCAACCGCCCAACAGGGCTCCCCGCCGGTTTTGTGGCATTCAGGCGATCCTTTACTCGTTCCAGGACATACCCCCCCGGCAAAATCGAACCCGTCGGGGGTGAACCTGTCGAGGCTTTTTGAAGTTCATTTGTTCTCGGGTGCGGCGGGATCATGGAGTTTCAAGGTGAGACCGATTTTGTGGACACACTGGTTTGCATGGGCTTTGCTGCGGCCTCATCGAGAAGGGCTTGGGTAACGCATTCTTCCACGTAACGGACTCCACGTCCGTCGCGGATGGCCTCGGGAAGATTTTTTTCCGCATTTTTGATGAATTTTTCGCGAAGTTCTCCTGGCAGCGCCTGTGCCGTGCGGCGGATCATCGTCACATAATCCTGTTCCCGCAGCGGGGGCAAACTGAGAATCTTTCCGAATCGATTTATCAATTCTGGAGGAAGGACAGTTTTCATTTCATGAGGGCTCGGGGTGTTTTCTGCGAAGGTTGTTTCTGCGGAAAATCCCAAACTTCTTGGCCGGTAGTCCCAGAGGCCCTGGAATGCGCCAGCGGCTACGATGAGCGCATTGCAGCGAAGGTTCATTTGAGCCTTTGCCCAAAGTGCTAGAGATGAAACCTCACTCTCGGGATCACTGATTTCGATTTCTGCTGGCAAATCTCGGTCCAAAAACTGAAACATTTCGGCTCGCATGTGTGTCCCCCAAAGGCTCGTATCATTAGTTTCATTGAGTAATTTGTCGGCTTCATCCACGAAGATCAGACATTTGCCGTCTTGTTTTGAGAGCCATCTGGCGATTTCGTGACAGGTCTCTTTTCCTCGCCCGCCCGCCACAATCCACCTGGTTGACCATACGGTGAGGAGGGGCCAACCCAGAAATTTCCCCAAAGCCCGGACCAAGTGGCTCTTCCCGTTGCCCGTGGGCCCCACGAGTAGAGTGTGCCATCGCGGCAAAACGGGAAGGGAGAACCAATTTTCTTTTCCGAAAGCACGAGCTGTGGTGATGAGTTCGCGGAATATTTCTTGTTGGTGAGGGAAAACGAGGCCTGGGTTTTCAGGCTTCGACGGCGTTGGAGCAGTTTCTGCGGTGGCGGGTTCTGTTTCAGGTTCCGGGGGCAGCTGCGTTAAGAGATCGGCAATGGCCTGCGCGGTGGTGTCCATATTTTTTCCAATGAGTTCGATGGTGAATGCGGCGAGGAGAGCGTTTCCGCCGTCCATGACGTGAGGGTTTTGATGTTTTGTTGAGCCATCCGGAGAATCCGGGTTGCATCATTATTGCTCCAGGGACTTGCGTTTCATTTCCCAGTCTTCTTCGATTTCCTTTTGGGTGGCTTGCGCGCTCTCTTTGAATGCTCGCAGGAACAGTTCCTGGTCGTTGGCGAAGGGGCTATTTTCAATCAGTGATTTGGCCCCAGCATTGGAAATAGCTTCGCTCGACATTTTCCGGGGAGTTCCTGGATTTGATTTCCTCGGGTGCATTGAGAGCTATCTGGAAACCATGCGGTGGATGGCTTTGCTGATGCGAGCCACGATTTCAAAAACACTGATGACCGTCCAGCCGACAGCGTAAAAGGAAAGCATGATTGTGTGGTAAATCACGCTGAGGAATCCCCAGAAAACCCAAGCCCAAAAAGCCACAAAAACGATGATTACGAATATTGCAAGGATAGTGTTCATTTCCCCTCCCTTTCCAGTTTCCAGTGACAGAGAGAGGAGTGGCGACAGCCACGTATCGCGTCACAACTTTTTCCTGATCGGAAAACCTCCCAAAGATTGAAACGAATGCGCCTTCTCTTCCAATAGCACGGCTATCATGCCGCTGGCGCGATACGGTGAGGTCGGATTCCTAAAACAAATTCATGCCAATAGCAGCATGGCATCTGCAAGCGTGAGGCAAAAACGATTGAGGATCGCCGCTCCAATCCAGTGCATTGTGTCAGAGTGAAGATTCCCGACTTCTTTTTGGTTTTGCAGGCGTTTCACTCTTCGGCCAGACAATAAGTCCCTCGGTGAACATTTTGAGTTCTTCATAGTCCAGCGAGCCGTCATATCGGCCGCCATGGTCCATCTCAAAGACACGCTGCCCCATGACCGCAGCATGCGTTCTTCGGTCCTTAGGCTCACTGAGTCGAATGGAAAGGTGTCCCCACCGATAGCGAACGTAAATTGCGCGGCAATCAGACGTGCGACCTTCCCATTGCGACGGACAAGCGAAGCAGGTGCTGGAGATTCTTGTGACAATAATCGGTTTAGTGCTTTTCATATCAGGTGGCGATTCAGAGCAATCCAGCATCACGAAAGCTGAAAAAGGGCAGACGGGACGGATCGATTCCGCCGATAACGACGTGATCTAAAAAACTGATTTGGAGAAGTGCCGCTCCCTCGCGAAGCTTCGCCGTTAGTTGCCGGTCCGCGGAAGATGGCGAGGGATCACCGGATGGGTGGTTGTGACTCAAAACGAACCCATAGGCACCGGACACAATCACAGGGCGAAAAATTTCCCTTGGATGTGCCACGCATTCGTTGAGCGATCCCAAAGCAACGAGATGATATCCTTTGGGTCGCAACTTTGTGTTGAGAAGGATGACAATGAGGTTTTCCTTCTCGGCTTCATATTCCGGCTTAGGAATGACTATTGCTTGCCAGAAATTAAAGATCGCCTGCGGTGTATCAAGGGCTGTTTGGGAGGCCCCGTATTCTTCAAGCGTTGCCTCCCCCACGCGGTTCAATACAACTTTTAACGGCAGACACGCTTTCATTCCGCCTCCTCTCTTACTGTGTTGGCGGAAGTTTCTTTCTTCGCCCCCGGATGGTTTTGGAGGATTTGCTGCAAACGCATTGCTCCTCGCTTGTAAACTGTGACGGCGAGGAGTTCGCCCTCGCTGTAAAGCCCCCAGAACCGGGAGCCGTAGCGTTCGATATTGGTATTCATGGATTTGTGTTTCTTGAGTTGTGGGCGGGCGGCAGCGACCACCTGCGGGCTTTTGCCCTTTTCGCGCTCCTGCCGCCCGCCCGTGACCCCGTGGGGGGCTTTCGTGCCATGCAAAAAGGCTCTATTCGCCTTTCCCCAGGGCATGGAAAAACCCGGCAGGGGTTTAACCTGCCGGGTCGTCTGGTGAGTTTCTTGCGGGCATCGAAGACTCCGCTTTCGTCCTGAATATCTCCGGTCCGGTCGACCTCATCCGCTGCAATGGTCATTGGATTCGGGAAGGACTTCGGAATTGCTCCGGGCCGAACCTGTGCGCCGGGGGGCAACTCGAATACTCAATGAGGCTCTCTCTGGAGGCAGGACCTAATTATCTCTGGAAAATTCTCGGTGGTCCTGTGTCACCGGTTTCTTGGTAGCGGAAAGCACAGGGCAATTGGCCGAAAGGCCAATTCCGTCCATGCCCGGTTTTTTCCCTGCTCGGAAAAATTGTGGCTCCACGTAACTTTTCTAACTCCGGACGAGTGGCAAGTGAGCGGGCGAGGCGTCCGCAAAGACGAGCCCGGTTCCAAAACCGAAGACCTGACGGGCGGCGGCGAGAGTGGCACCGGTGGTCGCCACGTTGTCCACGAGGAATAGAGGCATATCAACCCACCTGCCAGCCCGCACGAATTTGTGATCTGCTGCGGTGAGCCCAAGCATTCCGTGACGACGACGGAAACACGAGGATTCCACCGGTATTATTCGTTTGATGGCGGACATCACTCGGGCCGTCGGGCCATATTCCGCCGCAATGGCGTTGCAGAGGCTGCGGTTGGCAGCAATACTGCCGGTGCTTGACGGGAGTGGAACAAGCGTGAGGGCTGGCAATTCTGTCGGCAGCAAAAACACCATTTCCTTGGCTGCAAGCTCCAGCTCTTCCCCGCGCTTGAGCGCGTAGGCAATCCGGCGGGTTTCGGCTTCCTCTGCCGTGATCGGGCGCAACCTGGGCGACACGTAACGTCTGGCGGCAAGGATCGGAGGAATCCGGAATATTGGGGCTGTCGAATTTTTCCGCTCGATTCGACTTGGGGAGCATGTCTCCAGGGCAACGCCATTTTTCAGGCTGGCCCTGGGCATTACAGTCCTCATCTGGAGTGCCAGATCTGTTCAATGCGCTCAATTGTTGGGACAGCTTCC
>CALBXK010000055.1 GCA_937890535.1 uncultured Spartobacteria bacterium | reverse complement strand
TTGAACCGCACGATCTGGCGGGCGTAGCCCACGCCATTCTCGACCTCGCGACCCGCGCAGACCGGCGGTCGAAACTGGGGCGCGAAGCCAAAAAAATCATCGGCGCACGGCATGACCCGGCCGCGCATGCCCGCGCAATCGTCGGTATCTACCGCGACTTGCTCGCCGTGTCTTGACCGGCCATATTCATCCTTCCGTTTGCAACCATGATTAAAATCGCACAAATCGGCGTGGGTTACTGGGGTCCCAATCTTTTACGTAATTTGGCCTCATCCTCACGGTGCAGTCTGACCCACGTGGCGGAGAAGTCTGCCGACCGGCGGACGTTCGTCAGTTCATCCTACCCTGCAATTAAGATTGTCAATGATAGCGCCGAAATTTTCGCCTCACCCGAAGTTGACGCGGTAGTAATTTCCACTCCCGCCCACAGTCACCACGCGCTGGCCATGGCCGCGCTTTCTGCCGGCAAACACATCCTGGTCGAAAAGCCAATGGCGACCTCGGTCACGGAGGTCGAAGAAATCGGCCGCCTTGCTGCCGAGAAAGGGCTCGTCGCCATGGTCGGCCATACCTTCCTTTTCAACCCTGCCGTCCGCTACCTCAAGCAACTCATGGATTCCGGCGATTTGGGCGAGATTCGCTACATCTACAGCCAGCGGTTAAATCTCGGGCGGATCCGCTCTGATGTCGATGCACTGTGGAACCTCGCGCCTCACGACATTAGTATCATCCAATACTTGTTAGACAATCGTGCTCCGCTTGCGATCCGCCGAACCGGAATGGACTTCGTCCAAAAAGGCATCGACGATGTGGTCTTTCTTAACATCGAATACCCAGGAAAGGTTCTTGCCCACGTCCACGTTAGTTGGCTCGATCCGCACAAAGTGCGAAGCCTCACGGTTGTCGGATCCAAAAAAATGGCTATTTACGACGATATGGCCGAGCACAAGATCGCCGTTTACGACAAGGGCATCGATCCAAAGGCCGTGCTCGGCCAAAGTATGGACTACGATCAAGTCCAACCCCCTTCATTTGTCCATCGTTCGGGGGATATTCATTGTCCAGCCATTGTTTGGAAGGAGCCGCTCAAAGCAGAAATCGATCACTTTTTCGACTGCATTGAGGGGGGCGTGACGTGTCTCACCGGCCCAGCTCATGCTCGAGAAGTGGTCCGCATCCTCGCCAGTGCAAAGACTGACTGAGATGAGTGCGCATCCAGCAAGATTGATTCCAAGCGGCATCACAGATGTGAATTTCGGGACCGGCGTCACCGTGATAGAGCCGGTGAACCTGTACGGTTGCCAGATCGGAGATGGCTGCTTTATCGGCCCCTTCGTTGAAATCCAGAAAGACTGCCGCATTGGCAATCGAACCAAAATCCAGTCACACGCCTTCATCTGCGAACTGGTCGATATCGGCGACGATTGCTTCATTTCCCACGGGGCCATGTTCGTGAACGACCTGTTCCAAACCGGTGGCCCGGCCCGCGGCAACCGCGCGCTGTGGAAGCCGACCAAGGTCGCGGATCGCGTTTCCATCGGCACCAACGCCACCATCCTACCGGTCGAAATCTGCAACGACGTGGTCATCGGGGCAGGAAGCGTCGTGACAAAAAATATCACCGAGCCCGGCATCTACGTCGGCAACCCGGCGCGATTGCTGCGAAAAATCCCGTAACTCCCTGCACCAGCAGGCAAAATGCTGAAAGCCGAAACGCTTAAAATCTGAAAGTCGACCTCTGGCCTCTAACCTCCGGGCCCTCCCACCCTCGTCCTTTGACACCCAGCCCTCGACGCCTTCTCCATCCTCAATCCCGAATCCTCCCTCCTATTTGTAAACCATGAAAATCCCCTTCGTTGACCTGCACGCACAATACCTGTCCATCAAGACGGAGATCGACACTGCTATTGCAGGGGTTATTGCCGAGTCCTCATTCATCCGCGGGCACCAAGTAGACCAATTCGAGCAAGAATTCGCCGCAGTTGTCGGGGTAAAGAACTGCGTCTCCTGCGCGAACGGAACCGATGCCCTTTATATCGCCATGCGTGGCTTGGGTGTAAAACCTGACGACGAGATCATTACCACGGCCCATTCCTGGATTTCAACTTCGGAAACCATCACCCAAGCGGGAGGTAAAGTCGTCTTTTGCGATACGGACGTAGAAACCTTTACAATCGACCCAGAGCGGATCGAGGCCGCTATCACCCCTCGCACGGTTGGGATTATTCCTGTGCATCTTTACGGCCAACCGGCGGCCATGGATCCGATCATGGCGATTGCTGCCAAGCACAAGCTTTGGGTCATCGAAGATTGCGCACAGGCCCATTTGGCCGAATTCAAAGGACGCCAAGTGGGCACCTGGGGTAACGCCGCCACGTTTTCCTTCTACCCCGGGAAAAACCTCGGCGCCATGGGCGACGCTGGGTGCCTTGTCACGGGCGACGATCAGCTCGCCGCGTGGTGCGCCATGTATGCGCGACACGGAGGCAAGGGTGACCACCAGATCGAAGGCATCAACAGCCGGCTCGACGGCTTGCAGGCGGCGATTTTGTCGGTCAAACTGCCCCACCTGCGCAAGTGGACCGAGGAACGCCGTCGGGTCGCCGCGCTTTATGATAGTGCTCTGGCGGACATCCCGCAGGTGCGGACACCGCAGGTCGCCGAAGGACGCACCCATGTCTACCATCTGTACGTCATCCGCTGCGACCGTCGCGATGAGCTGAAATCCCACCTCGCCAGCCACGGCGTGCCTACCGTGCTCAACTATCCAAAAGCCCTGCCTTTTTATCCGGCCTACGATTACCTAGGACACAAGCCCGGGGACTTTCCCCATGCGTTCGCCAACCAATCACGGATTTTATCGCTGCCGATTTATCCGGAAATGTCAGAGGAGCAAATTGACTATGTTGCGCAAAAAATTCGTAACTTTTACTCAACCACAGAATAGGATAAGGAGTCACACTAACTCTGATTTCGAATACAATCCTATTTACCAACCGAAACTAGACCATCCGGCCTAAAGCCTCCACCGACACGCCAGCCGCATAGGTCCTGCCTGCTCTCAACGCTTTTTTCCGTCTCCTTATCTACCTCGCCAGCGTAAGATACCCTTGGAACAAAAGATTCTACGAAAAGAGTGCTGGCGCTCATATTACTGCCAATGCCAAGCACTCAACCGAAGGCTCCGCTCGCAGCTTATTTCACTGTTTCGGTAGGATTAAAAAATAGTAAAAAACACTCACCCAATGACACGCAAAATAACATGATCAAAAACGTATCCGTCTTCGGACTGGGAAAACTCGGTGCCAGTATGGCCGCGGGCATGGCTTCACGCGGGCTCCGAGTCACTGGAGTTGACATCTCCCAAGCGGCGGTCGATGCCCTGAACAACGGCTGCGCTCCGGTGCAGGAAACCGGCCTCGATGCCCTTATTAAGGCAAACTGCGAACGCCTCCGGGCGACCACGGACGCCGTCGAGGCGGTCAAGGCATCGGACATTAGCTTTGTTATCGTGCCCACCCCAAGTGATCGCCGGGGGGCGTTCGAGCTGCAATACGCCAAGTATGCCTTCAAAAGCATCGGGGAGGCTTTGGCCAAGAAGGAAGGGTATCATGTCGTTGTTCTGACTAGCACCGTGCTGCCGGGGGCGACCAGAAACGGACTGCTTCCGGTCCTCGAGCAGGCCTCCGGGAAAAAGTGCGGGCCTGACTTCGGTCTTTGCTACAGTCCGGAGTTCATTGCTTTGGGCACGGTCATCCGGGATTTTCTCAACCCCGATCTGTATCTCATCGGGCAGTTTGATGCACGCTCCGGCGATGCCCTCGAGGATGT
>CALBXK010000054.1 GCA_937890535.1 uncultured Spartobacteria bacterium | reverse complement strand
AGAGGCGGAGCCCAAAGTGCAAAGCCCGACGAAGTCGGGATAATCCCACCCCCTCCGCCAAACTGCGAAGCAGATCAAAAGAAAAACCGTGGGATGAGAACGAAGTTCGATTGCCCAGCGCGGAGCGCCAAGAAAAGAGGCGGAGCCCAAAGTGCAAAGCCCGACGAAGTCGGGATAATCCCACCCCCTCTCGCAATTCCCAAACTGCGGTGACGGACGGAAGCGGATCCTTCTTGCTCTCCCTCGGCCAATTTTATGATACAGTGGGGGAACGATATGGCTGTGAATCCGCGACTTCTGGCACCCGAACTGCGCCCCATTTGCGAAAAAGTGGAGGCCAGGGAGCGAATTTCCGACGAGGACGGACTCACGCTTTATGCCAGCCATGACATCAACGGCCTCGGGGCCATGGCCAACATCGTCCGGGAGCGGATCAACGGCGATGTCGCCACCTTCATCCACAATCGGTACATCAATTACTCGAACGTCTGTTTGTTGTCCTGCCAGTTTTGCGCTTTCGGGGCCAAGAAGCGCGAGGCACATGCCTTCGAGCAAACGATCGACGAGGTGGTCACCATGGTGCGGGATGCGTTGAAGCTCGGTATCACCGAAATTCACATGGTGGGCGGGTTGCATCCCAGCCTGCCGGGGGATTGGTATTTGGATTTGCTGCGGAGCCTGCGCGGTCTCGACGAGCAATTGATCATCAAGGCCTTTACTGCGGTTGAAATCCGGCATTTGTCGCAACGGGTGTTTAAGAAGCCCTTGGGTGAAACCCTGGAGTTGCTCCGCGAAAATGGCCTGGGTGCGATCACTGGCGGCGGGGCGGAAATTTTTGATCAGGAGATTCGCGACAAGATTTGCCGGGGCAAGGAGAGCGCCGAGGAGTGGGCCGAAGTGCATCGCCTCTGGCATGCGATGGGGGAAAAGAGTACCTGCACGATGCTCTATGGGCATATCGAGAAGGCACATCATCGGGTGGACCATTTGCGGAGGCTGCGTGCGATCCAGGACGACACCGGAGGGTTCACCGGGTTTATCCCGTTCGCCTTTGAGCCGGAAGGGGCCCGGCCCGGCTTGCAGGGGATTCCGCATGCCACCGGGTTTGAGGAACTCCGCAATTTGGCGATCAGCCGGATCTATCTCGATAACATCCCCCATATCACCGCCTACTGGGTGAGTCTGGGGCTGCCCGTGGCCCAGGTCGCCTTGAACTACGGAGTGGATGATTTGCATGGAACCATCATGGAGGAAAAAATCTTCCACATGGCGGGAGCCAAGACGCCGCAGCAACTGACAATTGAGACCATGGAAAAAGCAATCCGGGAGGCGGGGCGGACGCCGATGCAGCGCAATAGTTTTTACGAGCGGATCGCGCCACCTGTGACGGCCGGGAACTGCTTGGCGGAGGCGTGATGGTGGGGGCCTCGTTGGCGGACCTGCGGGTCGGGGCCGTGTCCTATCTGAACACGAGACCGTTAATCCACGGGTTGGATTCGGATAGATTGACTCTCGACGTCCCGGCGAGGCTGACAGAGCGGTTTTTGGCTGGCGAATTGGATGTGGCATTGTTGCCTCTATTTTCTGTTCTGGAGGCTGGGGGAGGTTGCCTGGTTGATGACGTGGGGATTTCGTGCGTGGGGGAGGTCTTTAGCGTTCTGGTGGCGAGCCAGAGTGAATTCGCATCCTGCGGGGAAATCCATTTGGATCCCTCCTCGCGGAGTTCCTCGGCATTGTTGAAAGTGTTGCTGGCGGAATTTTATCAGGGCCAGCATCGATTGCTTTCGAACGAATCCGTTCCGGACGGAGCCTCGCGATTGCTCATCGGTGATCCTGCGATTGCTTTTCGCCGGGCGCATGGCACGGACTGGCAATATCATGATCTCGGGGCGCTTTGGCGTATGCACACTGGGTTGCCTTTTGTTTTTGCAGTTTGGGCGCTTGCATCAGGTGTCGATCCCGGGGTGGGGGATTTCCTTCGGGCGGCAAAGGTGGACGGCATGGCGGCGAGGAATCAGATCGCAAATGGCTTGAAAGATCCGGAGGCGGTTCGCCGCTATCTCACGGAGGATATTCGCTATGGGCTTGGCGATGCGGAAAAGGCCGCCATCGCGAGGTTTGAGTCGTTGGCCCGGCGTCATGGAATCCTTCCAGCCGGAGAGTCGGCCAAGATCACCTGGTGTTGATTCCCTGGCGGGTGTCAGGCCTATCGTCGCTGTAGCCACGCCGGTCCTCCGGCGTTTTGGTGCTCACCTGCACCCCGGGGGACCGGGGTGGCTACAAGCGATAGGTGATAGGCGATGGAAGATTGGTGCGAAGTGGCTTCAAATGACGCTCGCTGCCACTTCGTCGGCCAACATCTGGCCAGCGCGGGTGAGGTGGGAACGGTCGCTCTCCTGGCGCAGGAGACCATTGGCTACCAAGGCGGCGGCCTTTTCGACGGGAAGGAGATGGGAAGGAACTCCCCGGTTCGTCCGCAGGGAGAAGGCGATTTGTTCGACGCGGCGTGTGGCGGAGTCGATGGTTTCACGGAAATCCACGGGATCCGTGCCGTCTTGGATATGGGCGATGTAGGCGGAGGTGTCGCTGACATTTTTCCAACGCTCGTTTTTCACGGTCGAGAAGGCGCTGGGTCCGAGTCCCAGGGAATCGTGACCAAACCAATAGGCCAGGTTGTGGAGGCATTCGCGTCCCGGTCGGGTATGGTTTGAGATCTCGTAGCTCTCGAAGCCTGCCTCAGCAAGGGTGTCCATCGTCATTTCAAAAAGATCGGCATCGAGGGATTCATCGGGGCGAAATTCCCCCCGGCTCAGGCGGAGAAAATATTCCGTATCCTCCTCGTAAGTGAGGCAATAGGCAGAGATGTGATCGGGGTTCAGGGCCAGGGTGACGCGCAGGCTCTCCTGCCATTGGGTGCTTGTTTGGCCGGGAATGCCAAACATGAGGTCGAGGTTGATGTTGGCGAACCCCGCCTCGCGAAGAATTTCATAGCTGCGCCGGGCCTGATCGGCGGTGTGCACGCGGCCGAGGGTTTGCAGCAGTGTCGCATCCCAACTCTGGACTCCCATGCTGACCCGATTGACCCCGAGCTCGCGCAGGGCGGAGGCTTTCTCCAGCGAAACTGTGGCCGGATTCATTTCCATGGTGAATTCTTTGACGGCGGAAAAGTCCACCCGCTGGCGGAGTCCATTGATGAGGAATTCAAGCTGGCGGGTCGAGAGGGCGGTGGGTGTTCCCCCGCCAAAGAAGATGGTTTCGGGAAGCAGGTCTTGCGCACAACCTTCCGCCTCAGTCAACATGGCTTCAAGGAAGGCCTGGGTTTTGTTGCGGTCGCTTGCCTCCTTGTAAAAACTGCAATACGGACACACCTTGGGACAAAACGGAATGTGGGCGTAGAGATGGGCGATCATTCGAAAAGGGAAGCTAGCAGAGGATTGAAAAACAGGTGATGAGATTTCTGAGAATGTGGATTGGCTTGGTTGCCTGCCTAATTGTCGTTACGACAGCGGGAGGGCAGGAAAAAAGCAAAATTTATTATGCCATAGACACCGGGGTTCTCGGTCCCCAACGGGTGGTTCGGTCCAGTGTCGTGCAGCGAATGGTGGACAGCCTTGTCTGCAACCTGACCGGCAAGACAACTGCGGGCGAAGCCTGGCTGACTCTCGTGGCACCCTCCGATACGGTGGGGATCAAGGTCTCGGCTGCCGGCCGACGAGTGAGCGGGACCCATCCCGAGGTGGTGGATGCCATCGTATTGGGATTGCGTGATGCGGGCGTGCCGGCAGACAGAATTATCGTCTGGGACCGCAATATGGAGGACCTACTGGCTGCGGGATTTCGAGCCTCCGGGGGGGGATATCAACTCCTTGGGGTGGATCCCGCCACCGGTTACGATTTAAAAGCTCAAGTCAGTGCGCCGGTCCTGGGCAAGCTGATCTGGGGTGATCGCAAATTCGGAGATACCAGCGAGAAAAGTTTTTTCGAGCGCTTGGCGGACGCGGAACAGCTCAGCAGCAAGAGCTATTTTGCGAGCGTCTTGAGCAAAGAAGTGACGAAGGTGATCAATGTACCCTCCCTGACCGATAGTTTTCTCACTGGGATCAACGGTGCCATCGCCAACATGACCATCTCCAACCTCGACAACTGGAGGCGGTTTGCGAAATCGGCGGCGGCGGGGGATTCCTATATTGCGGAGATTTATGCGGATCCTCTGATTCAAAAGAAAGTTATTTTGACCATTCTGGACGCGCTGGTTTTGCAATACGCTGGCGGCCCCTTTCCGAACCCCAATTATCTGGCGGACAACCTGGCCATTTTCGCCAGCAAAGATCCGGTGGCCATCGACGCCACCGCGATTCGCTTGATCGATGAGATCCGTCTGGCCAGCAAGTTGCCCTCCATCCGGCGCATGACCAGTTATGTTGAGGCGGGCACGCAACTTGGACTGGGCGAATACTCCGAGGCCCGCATCGAAACGGTCCGGGTCGGGGTCGAAGGATTGCGCTGAAAGACACCAACGGCTTTGGGCCCGTCCTTTCTGGATTTTTTGGATCGCAGGTGGGTGTGGTCGTCCCTAAAGACGAGAGTGTGGATTGGTTGCTACTGAAAAAGGTCTCGCGTTCGTTTTATCTCACTCTGCGTCTTCTGCCGCCGTCGGTGCGCGGATCGATTTCCCTCGCCTATCTGTTGGCACGCCTGTCGGATACCGAGGCGGATGGGGTGCAAACCGAGGGGGAGAAAGAATTGCTCGCCCGCAAAGAAGAGATTCTGAGCTGGCTGACCCGGTCTCCGGACCGGAGCGAGATCGAGGCGGTATGGACCATTATCCGCGAGGGCCAGCGGTATGATGGGAAGAGGTTTGTGGGTGGAAGCGGAGCACCGTCCGATCCCTTGTCCGGTGAGGAACTGGAGAGCTATACCTATCTGGTTGCGGGATGTGTTGGAGAGTTTTGGACCAGGATTTGTCTGAAGCGGTTTCGAAAATTCACCCGACGTCCCCAGGGGGAAATGACCATGTTGGGAATCCACTTCGGGCAGGGATTGCAACTGGTCAATATTCTTCGGGATCGCGAGGAGGATGCCGGTTTTGGACGGGTCTATATCGCTCCCGGCGCAAGGGATGCGACTATTCATTGGGCCCGGGCCTGTCTGGATGATGCCGAATCATACACCC
>CALBXK010000053.1 GCA_937890535.1 uncultured Spartobacteria bacterium | reverse complement strand
ACCCTGAATGAAGCAGATTCTCTGGAAGCCACCCTCCTCGCCCTGGCCTGCAATCAAACGCCCCATGAAGTCCTGGTGGTGGACGGAGGCAGTTCGGACGGCACGCCCGAATTGGCACGCAAACACGGGGCCCGGGTTTTCACCAGTGCCTACCGACAGCGAGGACAACAAATGAACGAAGGACGGACACAGGCCCATGGTGAGATCCTGCTTTTCCTCCACGCCGACACCTTGGTCGCCCCGACCGCGCTCCAAAGTCTGACCCTCGCCCTGAGGTCTCCTTCCGTGGTGGGTGGCGGATTTGCCCGCCGTTACAGCTCCTCTTCCCGCTTTCTCTGGATGACCTGTCGGCTAGCAGAACTCCGCAGCCGATGGCTTGGCTGGTTTCTCGGGGATCAGGCAATTTTTGTCACCACGCCTGTCTTTGACGCTCTAGGCGGTTTCCAAAAAATGGATACCTTTGAGGATCTTGATTTTTCCCGCCAAATGAAAAAGGCCGGTCGGGTGGTGACGTTGCGACCACCCGTAATCTCGTCACCGCGGCGATTTACCAACGAGGGTCCGATCCGCACGACTCTGGCGGATCTCTGGTTGACCTGTCGGTATCTCGGAATTTCCGGTTCGACCAAAAAACGAATGTAGGAGCCCCGAAGGCCCCCCTCGCGCAGGCTCAGCGACTCCGCGCCAACCACCAATTAAATAGTTTTTTCACGAACGGGGTGAGTCGGGTACGATTGTACGCATCGCCGGTCTTGCGAATGGCCTCAGCCTGCGTCGGATAGGGATAGATCGTTCCGGCGATCTTCTTCAGCCCAAGCCCATGGGTCATTGCCAGAGTGTATTGGGAAATTAGGTCGCCGGCGTGCCCGGCGACGATGGTGGCCCCCACGATCTCGTCGGTGCCCTTTTTAACATGAACGCGGACAAAGCCCTCCGTTTCCCCTTCCAGAATGGCGCGGTCCACCCCGTCCAATGGCTGGGTGTAGGTCTCAATGGCAATTCCCTGATCAGCAGCTTCATTTTCGTAGAGCCCGACATGGGCAATTTCCGGCTCGGTGTAGGTACACCAGGGAATGACCAAGGCGCTCACCCGGGAACGTCCCATGAACAAGGCATTTTGAATCACAATGCGAGCCATGAAATCCGCCGCGTGGGTGAATTGAAATGGGGAACATATATCCCCGGCGGCATAGATATGTGGGCAGGTGGTTTGCAGATGGTCATTCACCACCACACCTTTTTTGGAAAACTCCACTCCAGCGTTTTCGAGTCCCAGACCATCGACGTTGGGGGCCCGACCGACCCCGATCAACACCTGATCCACGGTTTCCTCATAGTTCAGCTGCGGCGATTGGACCCGCAAACAGATTCCTCCCGAAGCGGACTTTGCCAGCTCCAAATCCTTGCCCCCGCCGAGCAGTCGAACGCCATCCTGTTGCAGGGATTTTAAAACGATGCGAGCCGCATCAGGCTCCTCCTTGGGAAGAATGCCATTGCCAGCCTCGATCAGGAGGACTTCGGAACCAAATCGAGCAAAGGCCTGCGCCATTTCGCACCCGATCGGCCCGGTCCCGATGACCGCGAGGCGACGAGGTAATTCGGTGAGAGAAAACAGGGTCTCATTCGTGAGATAGTCCAGGTCATCTAATCCGCGGATCGGTGGGGCCGCCGCCCGCGCACCGGTGGCGATCACCGCCTTCCGAAACTCCAGAGTATGGCCCGCCACCTCGACATGATGGGCGTCCTTGAAAACCCCCTGGCCCAGAAAGACGTCGATCCCAAGTTTGCGAAAGCGCTCGGCGGAATCATGGGGGCTGATCCCGGCGCGGAGCTTTCGCATCCGCTCCATCACTGCTGGAAAATCCACAGTGACACCTTCCGGCACTCTGACGCCAAACTCGCCCGCTCCCCGCACCGCCGCAGCGTATTTCGCGGCCGATAAAAGTGCCTTCGAAGGCACGCAGCCGACATTTAAACAGTCCCCACCCAGCAACTCGCGCTCGATAAGCGCAACTTTGGCCCCCAGACCCGCAGCCCCGGCGGCGGCGACCAAGCCCGCAGTGCCGCCGCCAATGACGACAAGATTATAGGGACCCGAGGGTTTCGGATTCACCCAATCCGGAGGATGAACATGGGATTCGAGGGCGCGGTTGAACTCGTCATGAGGTTGGAGGGATTTAATTTCAGACATAATTTATTTCCAAAATGTAAGGATATCGAGGATCCGATCCCACAGCATGCGAATCCGGCTGTAGCTCCGACCTTGAGCCCCTTGATCGTTGAGTCCCCAATTGTAGGACATATAGGTGATTTCATAATCCTTCCCGGAAAGGAATTCTTTCACATTGTCCGGTCCATATTCCGCCAGAATCTTGCGGGTGCCTCCGGCCTGAATGAAATCCACCTCAAACCAACTGAAGATGCTCGAAATCTCCGCCGTTTTCTCATCGGGGACGAATAGATTAAGATCCTTCCGGCCCAACCAGGTCCGATAGACGGAGGCGATTTGAGGATTGAGGGTTTCGTTCTCGTATGCAAAGCGCTGCAGCGGTGGGCAGCTTCGAGCAGCGCAAACCAATACGGCATGCGCTCGATACCCAATCGATGGTCGCAGGGTATTGTGTTCGATATCGTTGAGAGAGATTTCTTCGCCGCTGACCGTGAGTCGCTTGGTTTCAAACGGTTTTGCGAGCGATTGAATACTGTTGAGGGGATAATTCTCCAAAATGGTGCGAACCGTTAGAGCGTTATACAAGTTAATCAGCGAGGCGGCGGCTTCATCGCCTGTCGCCGGAGAATTCGAGGCAGTGGCAAACTGGGCCAGGTAATCATTCAAGCGCTGAAGATCCGTCGGCTGGCTTTTCCAGTCCCCATAAGCCACCAATCCCTGGTCATCGACGTACTTTTGCAACAGAGCGCCCCAATCATCGTGAGAGACGCCCGCCGGAACAGTCACGGGATTGGCCGCGATCAGGGAATAGGCCGAGAGAAGGCCTAAAATCAGGGGCAGGAAGAGATATTGAGCTTTCATTAGAAAAATTTAGGAATTGGGGTTCAAGGGATCAGGGGCATCCGCGGTCGGATCGAAATCGGTTTTGCTGAGTGCAGCACGGGCAATCTTTGTCACCCAAATCGTCACCACGATCGTGGCGAGGAGCCCGACACCGAGGAAGGTCCACTCGACCGGAGAACGACCGGCGTCGGCTCCGCTGACGGCCTGCAATCCAGCTTTTCCAGCCGTGCCCAGGTAAACGTAAAGGAAGGTCCCCGGCAGCATCCCGATCCAACTGGCCAGAACATAGGGCCAGAACCGAACCGCTGTCAGACCATAGAAATAATTGCTGATGTTAAATGGAATGAGGGGACTGAGGCGCAGCAGGAAGATCAACTTTGCCCCCTGTTTCCCAATCGCCTTGTCGATGCTCCGAAATTTCGGATTTCCCCCCGCCATCGCCTCAATCTTCTTTCGAGCCACAAACCGGGAAATCAAAAATGCACAGGAGGCACCGATGGTGGCTCCGATCGAAACGGCAACGAGCCCCCAGCCCAAGCCGAAGATGAAACCGGCTCCCAACGTGAGGATGGAGCCCGGCAGGAGGAGAACGGCTGCGAGAATATAGGCTGCGATGAAAATGACGATCCCCCACGGCCCCAAGTCACCCACCCAATCATTAAAGCTTTTCAGCCATTCACTGACCGGAAGCATCCGGGCAGCCACAACGAGGGCGGCCAAGACCGCCAAAGCCATCAAAAGTTTTCCCCAGGGGAAGGAGTTCCTAGCCCGTCGGGGAACCGGGCCAGCAGTTGAAGAATGATCCATACGTGACCAGAGGACAGTACCCCGTTCTTTATTCCTCGAAAATTTTATTCCAAGGAAAGTAAGGCGAACCCAACGCCCTCTAGGCAGCCGATTTCACCTCGAAGACGGATCCAGTTCAAGGTCCAAGCTCTTGCGAGCCGCACTCAGATACTCAACAATTTGCTGCTCTTCCTCTGGATTGAGCCCGGAACGATCAGCCATGTCGCGGACGTTGTCTTTCCATTCGCGGGGGGTGTAATTCGCAACCGGCTCCAGGCTATGACATCCCGCACACCGCATGGCGAGCAAGCGGCGACCTGTCTCGAGCGCTTCCACAGAAACGCCATCGGCCGAGGCCACCCGGGTCATTGCGGGGGTAACTGCCGGGGCTCCAGACTGTAAAACTTCACATCCAAGGAATCCCACAGCGATCAAAACCAGAAGACCGCCATAAACGATTCGAACGCCATTCCAAGAGTTTCGCGTCATTTAAAAATGGTAGCCAAAGATGGTGCGGAGCTGAAACTCAGGCTCTCCCGTCAACGCGGTGGCCTGAATCATGGCCGTCGTCGTCACAAAAAAACTCTTGTAACGAAAGGAGGCATTCGGTCCCACATAAACCAGTGAGTCACTGACTTCCGACCAATTTTCGAATTCGATCTCGTGGAGCACTTCCCCACCAAGAAGAAAATTCGGAGTGAACTGCCAACTGGCACCGAAAGATTGCTCGAACTTCCCTTTTCGTTCGTTGAAATACCCGAAACGTTCTCCTTCCCATTCGGCCTCAAAAGTTGCGTTGTAGGCCACCACCAACGGGCCGAAATTTTTCTGCAGGATCACCTTGCCCTCCAACTCGAATTTTTGGTCACCGAGCTTCACCTCTCCATAAATAGCCGACCCCACAATGTCTGTCACCGGATTGGTGAGATTGTAAATTAACTCCAGAGCCGTATCCTGATAGATCGCCTGGGCACCGTCAGCCCCCCCGGCCTGCGAGTCTTTCACCCTCCAGTCCACCACATAAATGGCCGCCTGAAAACGATCCGTGATCCCAAACTCAATCTCATGACGGAAATCAAAGGTATTGCCCCCCCCGCGCTTCGACTTCCAGGTCACCCAGTTCTCAATCTCAATCTCCCCCTGGGCCGCAGTGGTCGATTCATAAACAAAGGTGAAGCGCCGCTCGCCGGCCACAGCGTTCAGCTGCGGAATCAGGAAGGACGCCAGAATTGCGATGACTACGGATAATTTTTGAAACTTCATGGTGTTGTATCTGTTGATAGGCCGGTATTGCGAGTGAGACACAGTCTCATTACAGGTGAAGACCGCGAGTTTCGATATTTCGTCGGGGTCGTCAACAAAATATTTTCGTATTTTCGTATCCACGATCAACCCTGATGACCTTGCGATGGGCCGAGGCATCCCTATCCATCCGAATCACAAAAGAAGGATTGAACCCATCGCCGAATCCGGTGCTTCTGTGAGCCTAAGAAATCCTCATGTCCACATTTATTCCATGCCGGGGGGCCTGCCATGCGGGGCTGGCCGCGTTGACTCTGCTCGCCGGAGCCGCTCTGATGCGACCTTTTGGCGACCTTGTTCTGCCGGGGATGGTGCCGCCATTCCTCCTCGGAGCGGCCGTGATGGTTGCCGGATATTTTTGGGCCCTTGCGGGGGGACAGCGGAACCTGTCTGTTCCCCTCATTCTCGGTGTGGCGATTGCGGCGCGAATTCTTTTGCTGGGACAAGATCCCGGCAATGACATTTTCCGATACATTTGGGAAGGTCGGGTCCTCCTACATCATGGCAACCCCTACCTGCATGCACCGGATGCAGTGGAATTTCTGCCGCTGCGCGACACGCTTTGGGCCTCGGTTTCACTGAAGACCTTTTCCGCCGTTTATCCTCCGCTGGCCGAATGGATATTTGCGCTGCTGGCGGGAATTTCTCCTGGGGTGATTTTTTTTAAGACGGTTTTTGCCGCCGCCGATTGCCTCGCCGGATGGTGTCTGGCCCGACGTTTCGGCTGGCCTGCCGCAGTTCTCTATCTCTGGAACCCGATCGTAATCACCTCTTTTGCAGGAGGCGGGCATTACGACAGCCTATTTATCCTCGCTCTCGTCTTGGGATGGCTGGCATGGGACGACGGGAAGTTTCGCCCCGCCCTGCTTTGGCTCGGTGCTGCCGTGGCCATTAAATGGATGGCCCTACCACTCCTGGCTTGGGCGGTCTGGCGACGCTTCCAGGATCGGGATCGCAACCTCGTCGCCGGATTCTCCGCCCTCACACTCGGCATGACTCCCTTCCTCATTGCCTGGCTGGGCCTCTGCCTCTGGTCCGGGGAATGGACCCTTAAAATGCATCCCGATCAGTTCACTGAGTTCGCCCGCAGCGCCGAGTTTCTTCCCCGCTTGATCGGCGAAATCTGGCCAGCCAGCCAATATCAAAATTCCTGGTTTCTCATCCCCCTGGCCTTGGCATGGATCACGGTCATTCTTCGGGCACGATCCTTCGTCGCGGCAGCCGAAGGCACTCTCTTTTTCACCCTGATCCTGTCTCCTCTTATCCATATCTGGTATTTCACCTGGATGATCCCCTTCGCCGTCGTGAGCCGGAATCGGGGCACTCTACTTCTCAGTGCCTCCGGCTTCGTTTATTTTTCCCTCTACCACCGTCTCGAAATGACTCCAGAGGTCCAATGGCAACTCACTCTCGTGGAAACGCTCCTACTTTGGACCCCGTTCGTTCTGGGGTTTCTTTGGTCCTCTCTTCCCTCAAACCGAAAACCCCCGATTCCCAGCCCGAGCTCATGATCACCGCCTGTCTTCTTCTCAAGGCCCCTCGCGAGGGCCTGGTCAAAACCCGCCTGGCCCTGGACCTTGGTTTTCCCCGGGCCACGGCCATCTACCGGGCTCTGGTCGAACGCCAACTGAAAAGCCTGCCCTCCGAATGGACGGTCGCGATTCACTTTGCCCCGACGGATGCGGGCAGCGAGCTTTCCCATTGGCTCAGGCCTCATCTCCCGGAAGGAAGCCGTTTCATCCCTCAATCCGAAGGCGATTTGGGAGTCCGGCTCAACACCGCCGTCCACACCGAATTTTCCCACGGCGCCCGCCGGCTCTTCCTTCTGGGCGGGGATTGTCCGGAACTGAATCGTTCCTACCTCGACGACGCGGCCGCCCAACTGGACACCCACGATCTTGTGCTCGGCCCAGCCATCGACGGAGGATATGTACTCCTGGGACTGAAGGCCCCCCACCCCGGTCTCTTCATGAAAATCGCTTGGAGCACCTCAAAGGTCTTGCCGCAAACCCTGGCCGCTGCGGCGTCTCTGGCACTCACGACATCACAACTCACCACGCTCGAGGATGTGGACGACCTAGCCAGCCTGAAGCGGCAGACCAATTTTCTGAACGAGGCCGGAATCGCGCTTTCCTAAAAAGACCTACCGGAACATAAGGATCGGCACATGGCAGGTCCGCACCATTTCGGTGGTGGTACTACCAACCATCAACTGCCGGATGCGGGAATGGCCATAGGCTCCCATCACCAGCAGGGAAATTGCCTCACTCTTCACCACCCCGGAGATTACCTCGCAGGGATCGCCCGCCGTAGCCGTCGTAGTGACCTCATAGCCCGAGTCGCGCAGTTTCGCGGCGGCCTCCTGCAAATACCACTCCGCCTTGCCGTCAATCCGTCCAGCCCGCAGCAGGTGGCAAGGCAGCCCTTTCAACAACGAACCGTCAATGATGAAACGGATGGCGTCCTCCACATTTGGGCCACCGTCGTAGGCGATTAGAAAACGTTCAATAGGTGCAAACTTCCGCGAGGCCACCAGAACCGGGCGAATACTGGCCCGAATGACCCGTTCCAAATTCGACCCGAGATGCAGCCTCGCCAGATCCGCAGTCTCCCCCCTCTTGCCCATCACCACCAAATCGGCGTCCTCCTCCATCCGAATCACGGTTTCGACCAATTCCCCATGTTGCTGCTCGGTGGTCACGTCACCCACTCCCGCTGCCAGGATTTGCTTCCGCGCATCCTCCAGAATCGCCTTGCCCCGCTCGCGGGCCAGCCGGTTTTTGGTCTCCTCAAAATTGACCAACTCGGTCAGCAACTCCTCACCGGTAGCCGGTCCCAGATTGCCGCTGATGTCACTCATCGCAGCGCGTTCACGGTGAGGATCCAGCATGTGCAGAACATGCACACTGGCACCCTGCCGAGCTGCCGCCCAGGCACTGTGTTGATAAATGCTCGGCGCATAGAGCGAGCCATCGGTACAAGTGAGAATTCGATTCATGAGAACGCGTGGTGTCGTAAATTCTTAGTTCCTAATTCTTAATTTTCTTCAATGCGCATCAAAATTTGCCGGGGCCCCGGGTTTGTCATGGACGGCGACTCGTTCAACCAGAGTTGCACTGGCCTCATTGAGACCGACCACATTCACTTCGGTACCATCACGACGAAATTTTAGAACCACCTTGTCGAGGGCGGCCACAGAACTGATGTCCCAAAAATGCGCCCGTGTCACGTCAATGGTCACCCGACTGATCACCTCCCGAAAATTGAAGGCCCGGGCGAATGCCCCCGCCGAGACGAAAAATAAATTCCCTTCCACCGTATAGGTCCGTTCCTCGCCACCAGCGTCGAGGGACGTTCCGATCCGCATCAACAAAGCGGCCTTGCGGGCAAACGACACCGCACTCATGAGGATTCCGACGCCAACCCCGATGGCAAGATTATGGGTCAGTACCACCACCGCCACGGTTGTGATCATAACTAAACTGGAGGTCTTGGGATGGATGCGGATGTCCCGAAGCGAGGCCCAACTGAATGTCCCGATGGACACCATGATCATGACGGCCACCAAGGCGGCCATGGGAATGATCTTTACCCAGGCCCCAAAGACGACAATCAAAACCAAAAGAAAAGCCCCTGCCACAAAGGTGGAAAGTCGTCCCCGCCCACCTGATTTCACGTTGATGACAGTTTGTCCGATCATGGCGCAACCAGCCATACCGCCAAAAAAACCGGAGACAATGTTGGAAACCCCCTGCCCCACACATTCGCGATTTTTATTACT
The DNA here is from genome assembly GCA_937890535.1 of uncultured Spartobacteria bacterium. Classification (GTDB taxonomy): domain Bacteria; phylum Verrucomicrobiota; class Verrucomicrobiia; order Chthoniobacterales; family Terrimicrobiaceae; genus CAMASH01. Next base: position 6,563 of record CALBXK010000053.1, on the reverse strand, counting down.
GTCGGTGTCAGTGAGATCATCCACAATCGTGGCGGTCATAAGAGACTCCAACAATCCCACCACGGTCAGCGGTATCGCATAGGGAAGAATGATGGCCAAAGTTTCCCAGTTCCACGGCACTTGGGGAAACAAAAACATCGGGAGGGTGGCGGGCAATTCACCCATATCGCCCACGGTTCGCAATTCCATCCCGCTAAAGACCGAGATCAAGGTCAACACCACAATGCACACCAGCGGAGATGGCACCGCCTTGGTAAAGCGCGGCAGAATGTAGATGATACCCAGCCCCCCCGCCACCATGGCATACATCGTCCATCGGGTGCCGTGAAACTCCGGCAATTGCGCCATGAAAATCAGAATGGCGAGGGCATTGACGAATCCCGTCATGACCGAGCGGGAGACAAACTTCAGGGCCTCTCCCAATTTGAGCCACCCGGCAGCAATCTGAAAGACTCCGGTCAGCAGGGTGGCAGCCAACAAATACTGAAGACCATGTTCCCGAACCAAGGTGATCATCAAGAGCGCCATGGCCCCGGTGGCGGCGGAAATCATTCCAGGGCGGCCACCCAGAAATGCCGAAACCACCGCGATGCAAAACGAGGCGTAGAGACCGACCTTCGGGTCCACTCCAGCAATGATCGAAAATGCGATCGCTTCGGGAATCAAGGCCAGCGCTACGACGATTCCGGCCAGGAGGTCCTTGGGGACGTTGGAAAACCATTCTTTGGTGATATTCTTGAAAATCATGATTAAAAAATTGCGCCCGTGCCCGGTCGGTGTCCGGGGCTAGTAAAAATCCTGACCGAACGGCCGGAACTCACTCAAGCATCCTGAGCCTCCCCTTCACCGATCGAATCACCCCAACGGCCCCGTCCTTGAGATCGCAAGTGGGAGACACTGGCGATAATCCCCCGCATGACAAGCCCGAAGAACAATTCACAAGAGTGGCAGCATTTTCTAGAGCGCTCTCATCGATTCTTCGATACCATCCCAATGTACTTCACTGTTTTCAGTGGGTGATTTCTCTTCATCGCACCCTGCGGTGGTTTTCTCCCTATGGTCCCCATTCGCCATCCCATGATAAAATACCCCCGCAAATTCCATCCGAAGGACTCTGGCCATTCCAAAAGCCTGAAACCTTCCGAAGAGTTGTCAAATATCCTTGACCCTATGTTTGCGTGTTCCCGACCGAAACAATGACAACAAGCTCATCCCTTCTTTATTTCGACTGCTTTTCCGGCATCAGTGGCGATATGACGGTGGGGGTCCTGCGGGATCTCGGCGTGGAGGAAAAGGTCTTTCAGGACGCCCTGACGTGCCTTGGACTCGGCGACGAGTTTCATATCCAATTTCGCCGGGACGCCCGGCAGGGGATCTCCGGCTGGAAATTCGATGTCCACGTAGTAGAACCCCCGTCTTCCGCTCCTTTCCACATCGTCGATTCAGAACACCCCCTCGTTCCTGCGAATCCTATTCACTTGGATTCCGGTCATGTTCACGGACGAAGCTTTGCCGCCATCCGAAGTCTGCTCGAGGAAAGCACTCTGAGTTCATTCGTCAAAAAACACGCCGTGGGAGTCTTTCGACGAATCGCTGATGCCGAAGGCAGGATCCACGGTCAGCCGCCGGAGGAAGTCGCTTTTCATGAAGTCGGCGCTGTCGATTCGCTCGCCGACATCGTCGCTGCCTGCGCGGGCCTGGAGTCACTCGGAGTGAAGGACATTCGAGCCTCTCGCCTGGTGGTGGGATCCGGTTGGGTCGATTGCGCCCATGGCCGCTTTCCCCTCCCCGCTCCGGCCACATTGGAAATTCTCCAAGGCATCCCGCTGCGCCAAATCGAAGAGCCGCACGAACTCATTACTCCCACCGGGGCGGCCCTTCTTGCCGAATTTTCCACATCTTTCGGTCTTCTGCCGGAAATGTGTATCGAGAAAACCGGTTACGGCCTCGGCACCCGCAACACCGGACCACGACCCAATGTCCTCCGGGCCATGCTCGGGAAACGAATCGACTCGTCGGACGCCGAAGCCGATGAGATCACCCAGATCGAATGCAACCTGGACGATTCAACGCCCGAGTTGGCCGGCGCCGCCATGGAACGCCTCTTTGCGGCCGGCGCCTTGGACGTATTTTTTACCGCAGCCCAGATGAAAAAGAACCGGCCCGGCTGGGTATTGACTGTCCTCGCCAGTGAAGAAAACTCGTCGCCGCTCGCCCGCATCATTCTCAGAGAAACCAGCGCCTTCGGGCTCCGGATGCACCGCACCCGCCGGCTAAAATTGCGCCGCGCCTTTCACGACGTCGAGACTCGCTTCGGACCGGTCCGCTTGAAACTCGGCTACCTGGGGGACTCGCTCGTTCAATCCACGCCGGAATACGACTCCTGCCGCCAATTGGCAGAGACCACCGGCGTCAGCGTCCGCGACGTGTATCTCGCCGCACTCCAGGCGGTGCCCTCCGTAGTGTCTTCGTAGAAAAATGGCCGGGCTGAGCGAACCGCCCCAAAACAAAATCCATCTCCACTATTTACGAACGCCTCCGCCAGGCAGATAACACCCCTGCCCGACGGAGCACCTCCTGCCCCGGCGGACACAATTCCAAACAATAAAAAAAATCATGGGCGACCGATCACCAAAAGCCAACCAGAAGAAATCCGCGCAGAAACAGTCGAAGACCGACAGCGCCAACAAGCAAAAAGCCGCCGCCGCCAAGTCCGCCGCCCGCCCTGCTCCTGCTAAAAAGAAATAGCCGCCGCCGGCAGTCCCGCGGCTCGAGTACAGCGCCTCGCCTCCTCTTGTCCGCTCGTCCCAACGACCGGATTCTCCTGCGTGCTTCGCTTTGCGTCGTGGCCGACTCTGTGACTCGACATCTCACTCACCGCCACTCTTTCCCCTAATCTCTTCGGACAGGCTCTACGTTTGTGCCTCTCTTTCCCCCATTTTTCCAAGACTCGACAGGTTCCAATTTCCAGATCAGTTTTCCTCCATGGAGACAACAGAAGAAGCCGATGTCATGCTAGACAGCGAAGTCGGTGCGACCGTGCCTCAGATTCCGACCAATGAGGTGACGGATTCCGTCCACAGTGCCCGGAGTTTCTTCCGCTTGGAAAACGATCGCCTCTCACCCTGCGATCCTGAGGATGCCTTGATCACCGTCTATAATGCACCCACCATTGACGACAAGGCGGAGCTCCAGGATCGTCACAATATCGATTTTCACACCCTGCAGTCGTCGCTCGATCCGGACGAGTTGGCCCGACTGGAATTCGAGACCGACCATGCGGTCATCATCCTGAAGCGCCCGAGAAGTTTTTGCGCCGATGACAATTTTCTGCTCAAACTCACTTCAACCGGCGTGTTCATTTACGAGGATCGGCTTGTCATTGTCATGTCCGACGATGCCCCGATCTTTGAAGGGCGGGTACCGTTCCATGTCCAGTCCATTCAGGACGCGGTTCTCCGCCTTCTCTATCAAGCCACCTTGCACTTTGAAGGCCACCTCAAGGCGATCAATATGCTTTCCGATTCGCTGGAGCGCCGCATCAGCACCTCGCTGGACAACAAATACCTGCTCAACATGTTCGCCTTGGAAAAAAGCCTCGTTTACATCGTGAACTCGATCAGTTCCAACGGGGCCCTGCTTGAGAAAATGAAAACTGCGGCGGAGAAACTCGGTTTCGACCACGAACAAAGCGGCGTCCTGGAGGATTTAATCATCGAGAACCAACAGTGCAACCGCCGCGCGGAAATTTACACCCAGGTCATCGGCGGTCTCATGGATGCCCGCGCCTCCATCGTCAGTCACAATCTCAATCAACTCATCAAGAAATTCACGATCTGGACCGTAGCGATCATGTTGTCGAATCTCGTCATTGGATTTTTTTCCATGAACGTGCCCCTGCCCTTGCCTCAGGACGTGCAATGGTGGCCCTTCTGGTTCATCAGCCTCCTGGCCCTGGCCTCGGCCGGCTTCGTCTTCTGGCTCTGGCGGGTCAACAAATGGTAGGTTATCCAGAATTCTAAAACTGTAATCCCTTTGGAAAACAGCCTAGCTTAGCATCCCAGCTTTCCAAATCACGAGTCATCCTTCTTTTTTTCTTGCCTGGAGATCATCTCCGGACAGTTTTCTTTCATGTTCATCTATGGGAAAACCTCCGCAAATGCGATTGCCGTCATCAGTTACCTCGCGGCAGAGCCCGGACGAAAGGCGGGGTCAGGCCAAATCGCTGAGGCGAGGGGAATTTCCAAGCCTCTCACGGCCAAGCTCCTCACCCAGCTCGCCTCCGCAGGTCTGGTCACCGGACAACCCGGACCCGGCGGGGGATACACCCTGGCCAAGCCCCCCAAAGAGATTCACCTGTTCGAAATCGTCAAACTTTTCGAGCAAACCACTCCACCCGCGGTATGTCCATTCGGGCTCGATTGGTGTGGAAAGGGAGACCCCTGCCCCCTCCACGATGCGATCTCCGAAATGATCGACGTGCACGTAAAATTCATCGAAACCACCAATCTCTCAGTCTTTCTCGAACCGAAGGCTGATGGCATCACCGGCAAGCCAGCCCGATCAGGCGGCTGATCGGCGTCGTTGACCCTAAAACGGAAAATGAGCCACGGATGGGCACCTGCAATGGATGCGCAGCACCGGCCAGGCTTTCAAATAAAACACGGATTTTAAGGAAGATACGTTAGGTGGATTCATCCCCGTTTTTGGGTTTATCACTTATCGCCGAACCATCGGAAGCGAAAGACCAAGGCACCTGCCTTCAATTCCGGGGCAAACCCGTCAGGTGAGCGACCAGACCCTCAGCGCTGTCGAAAAGAAAATCGGGATGCATTTCCTCCAGCGAACGGCGGCTGTTGTAACCCCAGGAGACGGCGGCAATCGGAATCCCCACCTTCTGGGCCGCCTCAATATCGCGGGTTTCGTCTCCAATAAAGAGAATCTCCGCGGCCCGCACCTTTCGCGTCTTGATGACTGCCCGCAGCTCCCGGGCCTTACCGAGCAACTTCGAAGAACTGCGAATGAAGGAAAACAAGTCCAGGTCGTGCTTTGCGAGGAACAGGTTCACGTTGGTCTCGCTGTTGGAAGTCACGATTCCCAGCTCGTAGCCGGCAGCGTGCAAGGCTCGCAGAATCTCGGGCATTCCTGGCAGGGGTTCGATTCCGGGCATGCGGGCATAAATCTCCTCGCTCCCACGGCGGGCGATTCCCGTCATTTTCGACATCGGAATCTTGAGAAACTTCATCACCTCACGGGTGCGCATGTTGCGGGCTTTTTCCAATTCCTCCGGCTTGAGTGGCCGAAATCCGAATTCAAGCGCCAGGGTATTGAGAATCTCAAAGGCCACGTCAAAGGTATCCGCAATCGTGCCGTCAAAATCGAACAACAACAACCGGGGACGTCCGGCGAGAACCTCCGGAGGCCGACAGCCCCTGATATGGCGGTCAAACCAATTCACACCAAAAAAATATTCTCCGGTCCGTTGAGGGCCCCCTGATCTCCGGCCTGAGGAAATTCGCCCCCCGGAGTGCTGCTCTCGGGAGCTCTGGCCCGGAACGGGGCGACATTGGCGACAAAATCCATAGCTCGGGCAGAATGCCACCGGCCACGTCCGTTTGCCAAGGAATTCGCCAAGACGATTTTGACGTTCGACTTTCTCCATCGGAATTTGGAAAGTTCCCCCCATGTTATCCTGTTCCACCAGTTGGAATGCTCACGGCAAAAAATCCGGCGGGGAAATCGTGCACGAGATCCTCGAACTCGGTTTCGACGCGATCGAACTTGGGCACGGCTTGAAGGCCCCCGTCGTTCAGGAAATTCTCGAAGTCTGGAAAAAAAAACCGTTCAAGGTTTCCAGCCTCCACAACTTCTGTCCCCTTCCTCCCGAAGTCCTGGTGGATAACCCGGATTGTTACGAATTCATATCACACCGCCCGGACGATCGGGAGCGGGCGGTACGTCTGAGCTTTCAGACCATCGATATGGCGGAACGCTTCGAGGCGAGACAGGTCGTGCTCCACACCGGGCGCATCCGCACCCTCGACCTCACCGACCCGCTGCGTCTCTTGGTCGAGGCGGGAAAATTTCCCGGGAAGGCCTTTGCCAAAGCCAAGATCGACGCCGTAAAAAAGCGTGAATCCGTCGGCGAAGGGTACCTGCAGAGGGCTCTGGAGTGTGTGACCGAGGTCGCTGATTATGCCTCCAAAAAGGGCATTCGAATCGGGATCGAAAATCGCGAATACTACGAGGCCCTTCCCTCCGAACGGGAATTCTCCAATTTCCTCCAGCGCCTCGACGCCTCCAATGCCGGCTATTGGCATGATTTCGGACACGCCCAGATCAAACACAACCTGGCCCTTCTCGATCATGGGGAGTGGCTTGACCAAATCGGCTCCCGCGCCATCGGATGTCATGTTCACGACGTCAAATGGCCCTTCCAGGACCACCGCTCGCCCTGGACCGGCGAAATTCCTTTCGGAGAACTCGTCCCCAAGCTTTCCAAAGACTGCATTTTCGTATTTGAACTCCACCCTCGCACCTCCCGCGAGGAAATCATAGTTTCC
>CALBXK010000052.1 GCA_937890535.1 uncultured Spartobacteria bacterium | reverse complement strand
GAATCGTCGTGCGCTAGGCGTCAAAGGTCTTTTTTCCCGCCCCAATTTCATCGAGATACCTCGTCGAAATATGCACGGCATCGCTGATCCCCACGACAAAGAGAATGGTCGGCAAGACCACCGTCATCAAGTCGATCCCGTGCCCCCCAAGTTCCATTGCGGCCAACGTCCCGAAAATCCCAAGCAAGACGACGGCCATTGGCACAGCCACGCCCCACCAGCTCCGAAAGGCCCAAGCGAGTAGCCCCATGATCAGCAGCAATCCGATGACGCTGAACTTTAAAATTTCCTCTCCAAGAACCTCAATAATGTGCAACTGTGAAGTCGCCCGGCCCGAGATATGGGAGGGCAGGGGGCACGCCGCCAAGGCTTTGCGCACGTCCCGCGCCAATTCGTCACAACCAGCCTTCGAAAGCCCCAAATCATGCTCAAGCAAAATCGCGGCCGCCCCATGGTCTAGCGCCACCATGCTGCCTAACACCCCTTCGCGCATCCCCAACCCTGCACTGTCCCGCGCAAAATGCGCCGCACTTTCCCATCGAATCAAGGGCCGTCTGAACATCCCGCCCAAGGCCGGATCACCAACCGGCAGCACAACACGCGTGGGCGAACTCACCGCCCGCACATGCGGCGCAACTTCTAGTGCCCCCGTCAGCTCATCCAATATCCGCCAGTAGCCCGGCTCCCAAACCGTTTCCCCTGGCCGAGCCTCCAGTGCTATGAGCAGAAAATCATTGTCATGTCCAAATGCTTCGCGGTGCTCCCGAAAAAACGCGGTCTCACTGTGCCCCGTCGGAAACAGCTGCTCAAAATCGTAGTCAAACCCGATGTTGCTCACCCTCCACCCGGCCAGTACCGCCAGCATCGCCACGAACACCAGCAGGACCCACGCCCTCCCTCTCCAAATTCGGCCGACTTCATCAGGCATGTCTTGCGTCGTTGTCATGGGTTGTAGCAAACATAATCGCTCGTTGTCTTTGATTTAGTGCCCTCGGCCAGTCAAAAAAAAGGGATGTACCCATCTTTGAGGGGATTGCGTCAGGGAGTCGGAATCAGAGGTACCCCATGTTCCCAGAACGGTAGTTCTGGAAGCACTGTTGAATCTGCTCCTGGGTGTTCATCACAAACGGGCCATAAGTCACCAGCGGCTCATTCAAGGGCTTTCCACCGAGCAGCATCAGCTCGCAGCCTTTCTCGGAGTATAACCGGATGAGCTCATCCCCGCGCGCATACAGTGCGATTTGGCGGTCGGATACGATTTGCTGCCCTGCGGTCTCCACCTCGCCATCGATCATATAGGCAAAAGCGTTGTGGGTGGGGTCAGTTGGGATTTCCACTTGTCCTCCTGCCGGAAGGTGGATGTGGTAATAAAAAACGGGCGTGTAGGTATGGGTTGCAGCACGTTGACCGAAGGCTTCGCCGATGACCACCTTCAGACGATACTTTTCGGTTTCAATAACCGGCAAAGCGGCATGGTCGTGAATGGAGGTCACCGGATCGGAAAACTTCTCCGCCGCCGGCAGGTTCAGCCAAATCTGAAATCCATGCACCGTCCCCCCGTCCGACTTTATGCCCTCATCGCTCACCTCCTCGTGGATGGCCCCGCGGCCCGAACTAAAGAGCATAAACTGCCCTTCCTTGTAAATGATGTCGTTGGCAAGGCTGTCGGTGTGGCGACCGCTGCCAGAAAGCAAGTAGGTCGTTGGCGTCACCCCAGCATGGGGATGCGCTTCGATGGTCATGCCGTCTCCACCGGGAGCTACAGGGAGTGGCCCGAACTCGTCCAAAAGAACAAACGGCGAAACGAAATCGTACTGATCCCCTGTAAAGGCACGGAAAATGGGCACGGTTTGTACCATGCCGGGCTTGGCATCTAGAATCTTTGCTATGCGTCGCTCGGACGGGACAGCAAATAAACCGGAATTCGCACCCAACACCCGGGGCACTGCCAGTGAGGCCCCAAGGATAGCTGAGCCTTTGATGAATTGTCTACGTCGCATGGATAGAACAAGTTAACCGCTATTAAAACCAACAACAAGCCGCACAGACGAATCCGGGAGTCCATTCCGGAAAAACGCCCGCTCTCTTTCTTAGCCGGCGTGAGAACCGTCGCAATACGGCGGGTTCTTCGTCGCTTTGCACAAACAAATCGCCGCTGTCTTGTCCTCTTCGGCTTGAAAGACTAGAGGAGCCATTCCACCTCCTTTGTGCGCACCATTGCACCAGGGCTGC
>CALBXK010000051.1 GCA_937890535.1 uncultured Spartobacteria bacterium | reverse complement strand
TATACCGGGGCAAATCTCATCCCCATGCCGGTGAAATGGCTCTACGTCTTGCAGGATGGAACCATCATGGCTCCGACTGGGTCCGGCACCACCGCCACAGTTTCAGGTGACACCAAGGCGAACCCCATTGTCGGTCGGATTGCGTTCTGGACAGATGATGATACCTGCAAAGTTAATATCAATACCGCCAGTGAAGGCACCTATTGGGATGTCCCTCGAGCCGGAACCACTGAAGAAGTAAAGTTGGCAACCCACCAGCCCGTCCAAAAGGAATTTCAGAGGTATCCTGGCCATCCCGCCATGACGAGTCTCTCCGCCGTATTTTCGACTCTGACATATGACCAGATCTACAGTCTTGTTCCGCGAATCAATGGGGGAGGATCCGACGCGGGGGATACACAAACGGTGAGCCAGGCGAACAGCACGTCGGGGGTCCCTGGTAGCCCTGGACCTGTCGGGGTACAAATCATACCGGACGCTGATCGGCTCTATGCGAATGTGGATGAGTTGGTATTCAATCCCTTGCGAGGCAATAATGGCGGGATCAGCAAGGCGTTGCTCGAGCAGGCAAAATTTTTCCTGACCGCCCGCAGTCGGGCCCCAGAAGTCAATCTGTTTAACCTCCCTCGTATCGCGATCTGGCCAATTCATTTCCTCTGGGCCAGGAATCCGGTCGACTCCAACTCATCAGGGAAGGCCAAAACGAATGTTTTTGATCGTTTGATTGCCTTCTGTTCGACCATCAATGGTAAGCAGTACTATTTTCAGCGCTTTAACTCCAAAGCCTCGGACGAAATCACAACCACAAGCTTCCCCCGCAATGCCCAACTTTATGCCTATCTTCAGGCGCTCACCGCACGGGCTGTTCCGGGATTCGGAGGCAATTATTTTGCGAAATACGGTGCCGACCGCGACCAAATTTTGACGGAAATTTTCGATTATATTCGCTCGGCGAATCCAACCGATGAGACCTTGCTTGCGAATGATCGATTCACCCCGGCTTTCTTTCCGGCCGACCCGAATCGCCCGGCGGTTGGTTTTGCACAGGTGACACCGTCAATCAAAGGTTCTACGAGGGGTATTGGCCGCGTTTATACCCTCTCCGAGTTGGCGATAGCCTTCACTTGTATCGCCGATGGGGACGTGCCTGCTAGTAATACGGTTCGTCCGGAGAATCCCGTTGCCGTGCCCGCCGGAAAGATCCGCATCAAAGCCATGCTCATTCCTGAGTTCTTTTCGCCCATGATGGGTTTTGCTGGCATTGTGCCTGATATGACCGTTTCGACAGAAGTGGGTGCCATGGCAATTGGCCCCGACTCTCTGGGATTCCCTGCTGGCCCGACCGATCGGTATTATTACATGGAAGCCGGACGGTATGGAGGAGGAACGACTATGGGCGGAGGCCTTTCCTGGACCTATTTTAAGGTTTACCGCACGGATGATGAGATTGTTAGTGAATCACTGATTATTGATAAAACGGATCCCAACATCGCTTTTTCGGGAGGAGACATGACTATCAAGATCACCCCGACAGGTTCAGGGAGCCCGCAAGAGTTTAAATTACGATTCCCCCCTGGTAATTTTCCGGTCCCAACGCTTTCATCTGATCCCAAGTACTGGAACTACTTTACAGGTGGGGACCCAAACTACGCATGGAGAATGCAATCGTACTATCCGACAGATTCTAGATACCCGGGTTATCTTATACACCCGGTCACGACCGGTGACGTGGTCCGATCCATTCTTCCCCTTCACGGAGACTATCGCCTCATTGCGGGAAAATCCTTAATTGATGACTCGGCGATCTCTGACGCGGCGGCGGATACGCGTTCCTTTGCTCCTCATCCAAGGTGGAGCAGTTCAGATCCGTTCGCTTCCTCCCTCTCTGGAGGTACAATCGGAAACTTGGGGCTCACTTCGGCTTCGACCTATTTTAGTGGGGTTACCTATCCTCCGAATGCCATTCCCGATATTGTTCCGGGTGCTGCCCTAACTCCTGCCCTAACTCCTGCGCTTACCGGTGACTTCGACACCGGGGCGGCGAACGAGGTGGATGGGGCCTATGTGAATAAGCCGGATCAAGGAAATACCGACGCTCAATATGGAATTCCGTATTTTGAGCAAACCCGGTCTCTTGGGGTCAATACCACGTTTTACTCTCCCAATCGCCAAATGCCATCACCCGGTATGTTCGGATCGCTGCCGACCGGAGTTATTGCTAATAATCCCTGGCAAACATTGCTTTTCCGTCCCCAAACGACGCATCCCTCGCACTCTACGACAATCCCGGATCATCTTCTCATGGATCTGTTTTGGATGCCGTTCGTCGAGCCTTACGCGATTAGTGAGCCCTTTTCGACGGCCGGGAAGATTAATCTCAACTACCAAATTTTGCCCTTCACCTATATCACGCGTTCCACCGGGCTGCAGGCCCTGCTTAAGTCTGAAAAGGTGGCCGCCATCCCCGATAGCGCCTCCGCCACGTACAAAGTGCACTTGGCCGTCCCAGGGCTGACAATCCGGAAAACAATCAATATCCCGGAAACACTTTCCCAATTCACGGATAAGTTCAATGCCCGGGAGATCTTTCGTTCCGCCTCAGAGATCTGTGACATTCATATTGTTCCCAGTGACGGCACTGCGGCCGGGATGGCTACCTACTGGAACACCCGGCGGATTACCGGCGACAATTTGCGCGAGCACATTTACACAACCCTCTATCCTCGACTGACCACGAAATCGAACACCTACACGATTCATTTCCGAGCGCAATCGCTCCGGAAAGCATCCGGGAGTACCGAAGGGACATGGACAGACGGCAAAGATAAAATTTCCGGAGAATATCGGGGATCCACGACCGTGGAGCGCTTTATTGAATCGGATAACGCCAGCATCCCTGACTATGGAGCGAATCCCGGTGCCACCCCGACCTTGGACGCCTTCTATCGATGGCGCACCGTCGAAAACAAACAGTTCGCCCCTTGAACAATTCTTCCCTCTGGCCGGTCCAAGGCGTAGGAATTTGCCTTTCGCACAAACAATAAAATGATATCTCACCCTACTGGAAAAACTGGATGTGAACCTTTGCTGATCCCACTCCCGACGGAAATGACTGTCGAGGCGGACGGATTTGAATTCACCACGGAAACTGTCATTCTCTATGATAGCTCGTCCGCTGGGCCAGTCGCCCGTCTGCTGGCGGAGCAGTTGCGTCCGGCGACCGGATTTTCGTTGCCGGTTCGCGAGGCGACGTCGCAGTTCTCCAATGCGATTGTTTTTCGGATTTCTGAAGGCGGCTCTTCGGAGGAAGAAGAGTACTCTCTCTGCGTGACCGAGGGGCAGGGGGTGGTTGTTGCGCAAAACGCGGCCGGTCTCTTTTATGGCGCGCAGACGTTGCGCCAGCTCCTGCCCCCGGAAATATTCAGTCGGTCAAGGGTGGACAGAGATTGGAGAATTCCCGGTGTGACCATTCGTGATTTTCCCAGGTTCGGATGGCGTGGCATGCATCTTGATGTGAGTCGCTATTTTATTCCGAAGAACGACGTTCTACGGTTTATCGACACAATTGCGTCCTTGAAATTTAATCGCTTTCACTGGCACTTGACCGACGATCAGGGTTGGCGGATCGAGATTAAGAAATATCCGAGGCTTACGGAAGTTGGGGCGTGGCGCAAGGAGACCCTGATCGGCCCTGGCGGAGGGAATCCCGCAGAGTTCGTTTATGACGGAATTCCCCATGGGGGATTTTATACCCAGGATGAAATTCGCGAAGTCGTACAGTATGCTGCGGAGCGATGCATCACTGTCAT
>CALBXK010000050.1 GCA_937890535.1 uncultured Spartobacteria bacterium | reverse complement strand
GTGAGGGAGTATCTCACCGAGAAGGGGTTGACGGTGGAGGCAACCATTCCCGGCGGGCTTGGAAAAAAAATTACCGGCAAGCTCACATTTCTCGACAATCGCGTGGCCAGCGGCACGGGGACATTGATGTTGCAGGCCACCTTCCCCAACCCGGACGCACTTCTCTGGCCGGGGTTGTTTGTCAACGTCCGACTCATCCTGACCACACTCAAAGGGGCAATCGTCGTTCCCTCCCCCTGCGTCATGATCGGTCAGAAAGGACCCTACGTGTTCGCCGTCAATCCCGACAACACGGTGACGCTTCGGCAGGTCAGCCTTGGTGAACGCCAGGGCGATTTCGTGGTGATTTCCGACGGAGTCAAAGCAGGCGATCGAATTGTCACCGCCGGCCAACTGGGGCTCGACACCGGGTTGAAGGTGAACCCGACACCCTGGCAGACCCCGGCCACCGGAAAATGACGGAAGGGAACGCCGCAGAAACGGTCCCCCGTCGCTTCCAAATGCCATGAATCTTTCCGAGCCCTTTATTCGGAAACCAGTCATGACGACGCTTTGCGCCGTCTCCGCAACGATCTTTGGCGTTGCCGCCTACTTCGCCTTGCCGGTCAGTGATCTGCCCGACGTAGCCTACCCGGTGATTTCGGTTTCAACGAACTATCCCGGGGCCAGCCCGGAAATCGTGGCAAACAGCGTCACCACCCCGCTCGAAATCGAGATGATGCAGATTGAGGGCCTGGATCTCATCACCTCGCGAAGTCAGCAGAGCACCAGCAGCATCGTCCTGCAGTTCGCCCTCGACAAACCCATGGGCCAGGCGGAAGCCGAGGTTCAGGCTGCGATTCAGCGGGCGGCCGGAAACCTGCCCGCGGACCTTCCCGCTCCGCCAAGTTTTCAAACCACCAATCCGAACACTCAGCCGATCGTCTATATCACCCTGGCGACCGACACCCTGACGACGGCCGACCTTTACGATTACGCCAACAACATCGTCGCCCAACGCATGATGATGCTCCAGGGAGTCTCCGAAGCACAGGTCTATGGCTCGCCGCGGGCTGTGACCATCCAGATGGATGCCAACGCCCTCTCCTCACGCCAACTCACTGTGCTCGACGTCGCGGACGCAGTGACGGGCGGAAATGTTTTCACCCCGGGGGGGCAAATTTACGGAAACCACCGTCAATACATGCTCAATCCCAAGGGCCAGCTTCTCCATGCCAGGGACTACGAGGACCTCATCATCCGATATCAGGACGGAGCGCCGGTTCGGCTTCGGGATGTGGCGACACCAGTGGAGAGCGTCCAGCAGGAGTATTTTGTCATCGATTTCTGGACAAGCTGGATGCCTCCAAGGAATGCCGTGATGGTCGTGGCCGTCACCCCGGCCCCCGGCGCAAACGACGTCCTCGTCGCCAAGGCGGTGCGAGAGACCCTCGCGGGACTCCAGAAGTCGCTGCCAGCCTCGGTCGAAGCCTACATCAATTATGACTACTCGAAGCGGATCGTCGCAGGAATCAACGACGTCAAGCTGACGCTCTTGATCGCCTTCGCGTTGGTCGTGTTGGTGGTCTTTCTCTTCCTTGGCCGGGCGCGCGAAACGGCCATTCCCGCAGTCGCGCTTCCGCTCTCCCTCTTGATGACTTTTGTGGTCATGTATGTCCTGGGTTTCAGCTTCGACGACCTCTCTCTCCTGTCCCTGACCCTGGCCGTGGGGTTGCTGGTCGATGATGCCGTGGTCGTGCTTGAAAATACCGTGCGTCACTTGGAATTGGGAAAAAAACCTGCCGAGGCCGCGCTGCTCGGCGCCAAGGAGATCAGCTTCACGGTCCTGTCCATGACTCTATCGCTGGCGGCAATCTTTCTTCCGATCGTCTTCATGCCTGGGCTCATCGGACGCATGTTTCACGAAATGGCGATCACAATCATTGTGGCGATCGTTCTTTCGGGCGTGGTGGCCATTGTGGTTTCGCCGATGGTCTGTGCGCGGATTCTGCAAAAATCCTCGGGAGAAAACCGCTACCAACGCTGGTTTAATCGAGGGTTCAATGCCTTCAAGGGACGCTACAAAAGCTCTCTCGAATGGGTGATGAAGCGACGAATAATCGCCCTCATCGTCTGGCTGGTCTGCCTGGCCGGGACGATTTGGTTGTTCATCGTCGTGCCCAAGGGATTTCTCCCGGTGGGTGACAGTGGAATGATTCGCGGCGTCTTCATGGCGGCCGAAGGGACCTCGCCCGCCCAGATGCAGGAATACCAGAGAAAGCTCGTCGATCTCTGTAAGCCCATCAAGGGGATTGACCAGGCGATTACGGTGACCGGTCTCCAAAACAATCAGCTCACCACCTCGATGGGGCTCTTCGTCGTCCTTCTAAAGCCCGAGCCCACACGAGCCCCAATCGCCGAAATTACCGACGAGATCATTGCCAAGGTCCGGCGGGAGGTGCCCGGGGCACTCCCCTTGATCCAGCCCAATCCGGTTCTAAGCATCGATACCGGCGCGACCTCCAACACCCAGGGCGACTATGCGTATCAATTGACCAGTACCGACTCCGGGCTCCTGTACGAAGCGGCGGGGAAGCTCGTGACCAAGCTGAGGGAGAACCCGGGCTTCGTTGGCGTTTCAAGCGACATGCGTCTGAATACTCCGATTCAGGAAATCGAGATCCTCCGCGACCAGGCCTACAGCTACGGCGTCAATGTGGCAGACATCGAGAACACTCTCCAGCTGGCCTACTCGCAGGGCATGACTGGCCAGATTCAAACCCCTCTCAACGTCTATTGGGTCATCCTCGAAATGCTCAGAAAACAGCGCGCGGAACTCAAGGACCCCAACCTGCTCTGGGTGCGCAACGACCAGAACGGTCTTGTGCCCCTCGGGTCGCTTATCCGTTCCCACACCCGGACCGGTCCGGAGTCGATCAGCCACATCAATCAGATCAGCTCGGTCACCATTTTTTACAATCTCGCGCCAGACTTCCCGGCAGGGAGCGCCGCAGCCGCCTTGCAAAGTGCGGTGCAGGAAGTTGTGCCCCGTGCCGTCGCTGGTACAGCAGCGGGTGCCAGCATCGAATTTGAGCAGACCATTCGGGCCATGGTCATCTTCCTGATCATCGCCATTTTTGTCGTCTATGTGATTCTGGGCATTCTTTACGAAAGCTACATCCATCCCCTCACCGTTCTTTCGACCCTGCCGGTCGCGGGTTTGGGGGGGCTTGCCACCTTGATGATCTTCGGGATGCCTCTGGACCTCTACGCCTTCATAGGAATTTTTCTCCTCCTCGGCTTGATTAAGAAAAACGGCATTATGCTGGTGGATTTTGCCATCATGCGCCGGAAGGAGGGACTGGGCATTGAGGCCGCCGCGCTGGAGGCCGCCATCGAACGTCTCCGGCCTATTCTGATGACCACGGTCGCAGCCGCCTTCGGGGCCCTGCCGATGGCGCTGGGATTAGGGGCCGCCGGAGCCTCGCTCCAACCCATGGGGCTTTGCATTGTGGGAGGCCTGATCGTAGCGCAGATTCTCACCCTGTTCTGCGTGCCGGTTTTCTACATTTACATGGAAAAATTCCAGGAGGGCTATCTCGACAAGATCACCTTCTTTAAACGGGGTGACGATATCGGGAGCGAGAGCTCGTAGATCCATTCTGGCAAATTCGCTTGCCGAAGCCGCGTTCGCTCTCTCGCCGAAAGCACCCCCTATTTGTTCTTCTTGGATTTTTTATCCTCGTCACTCGATTTGTTCTTTGACGACGACTGGGAGGATTTCTGCTTTTCCTTGTTCTTCGCTTTCGGCGCTGACTGCGGCTTGCTTTGCTTGTTCTGTTTACTCGCTTGAGATTGGGTTTTTTGCGGCTTATTTTCCCTCACCTTGGCAGGCTGCTTTTGAGAAGACGGAGCCGAGCGCTTGTTTTGTTTTTCCACTTTGCGTTCGGGCGCTTTTTGTTTGGTCGGTTGCGGCGCACTCGAGCGATCGATCTTCTTTTGCTGGGGCTGGGAAGACGCCTTACGTTGCGACTTCTTTTGCTGCGGCTGAGCTTCGCTTGGGCGGGGGCTCTTAATCTTGGCTGGTGCATTTCCCTTCGATTGAGATTTGGACGACGCCTTCGAGGGGGTTTTGATAGACCCGGACACGGACGGCGGAGCCGATGGGCGAATCGATGGTTTCGCTGCGGGAGACTTCTTCTGTTTCCCGGCCTGCGGAGCATCACCTTGCGTGGCCTCTTTCTTTTTGTCGCCGGAATCAGACTTCTTCGCCGCTTTATCATTCTTCTTCATCGAACCTTTGACTTCCGGAGCGGATCCAGGAGAAGGGGCTACCTCGGTTTTTCTCTTCTGCATGTTTACAACAGGCGTCACATCTTCTCCTGCCGTTTTTTTATTTTTTCCCTTTCGATCGGGCGCATCGGTTGGGATTGCCCCTGGGCTGGTCGCGACAGTTCCGGAGGCTTTTCGAGCGTCTCTCCCCGCAGCTTTGGTCGCAGAATCCCGGGTGGGGTCGGAAACCGTATTCCCATCCGCTTGTTGGCCACGGTTCTTTCCTTTTTTGCCGTCAGCGACAATTGGATCCGGCTGGGGCAGAGCCTTGATTTTGCGACCACCCCGGGCTGGCTTGCCATCGTTATTGCGGCGGTCAGCCTTCATTTCCTTGTTGGCGGCCCGAACCTGCTGATTATAGTTGTCCCTCCGCCGGGACAATTGCTGTTGGCTTTGCTCGTTGGGCTGCCACTGATTGGCCGAGGTGTTGATGACATTTGTCACATTGACTTCGGTGTTGTTTTGGACCCGGTTTCCGCCGCCGCCACCCCAATTTTGATTCTGATTCCAGCCGGAATAGTAATCTCCACGATAGATTCCACGCCGCCCCCAATCACAATCGTAGTTCAGCCAGGATCCGAGGGCAAAACCGGCCCCGAAGCTAATGACGTTTCCGAAGAAATCCGGCCCACGTTCGTAGTAAACGACCCCTGGGTCATAATACGGAACGTAGATCAATTCCGGCTGGGCTGGCACGATGCGGATATAGGTTACTTCTTCAACGACTTCACTCACCACATTTTGTTGAGGGGTGTCGTTGAGGTTTCCTGCGACAGCGGCCGCTTCCCGCAACCTCTGGATCGAATTCATCACGTCCACCGGCTGGGCAACGAAGGCACTCCCGACGGCTGTCGTCCATGCAAGGTTTTCATCCATCCAGATGACAACCTCAGGATACCGCGCCAGGGAAATGACGCTGTCGTCCCAGGATTGATTATCAAAGTCTGTGCCGCCCCTCGCCAGATAACGGGAGGCGAGCGTCAGGTCCGATGGCACCGTCGAGGCAGGCAGGATGAGCGCAATCAAAGGGTCCGGGTAAAGCGCAAAAGGCCCCACCAACTCATCGATCACCTCCGGGGAGAGTTGCTCGTATTGATCCGTACCCGGCTGATACGGAGCGTTTTGGGCGTAGCTCAGCGGGCAAAGGACCACAAGGGCAGCCAGGGCCAGCCGAAGAATAGAAGTTTTGAGTGCGCGAATTGCAGCGGGAGAGGTTGTTTTCATAGTTGGGTTGGGATGAGATTTTCTACTTAATCCTAATAACGTTGTCGCTGAATAGTTATTCAAAAGAAACGTACTCTCCCCCCCACCGGGGCTCAAAGAACTCGACGAAGAATTCCCCACCTCGTGGGATAATCACTCGCAATCCCGCCGATGATCGGAGCAAACCCGACCCGTCTCAGAGATCCTGAGGTGGAAGGAAATGAGCTGAGCTGAGCCGGGGAGACCCAGGGAGCATAAACATAGGTGTGAATTTAATTCCTGCGGGAAAAAAATCGAATCCCATTTGAAGATCCCTAAAGTTCAATTCACCTCTTTTGATTGGCGATTTCTGATTGGTGATTCTTGATTTCTGATCTCTTTCACCATGACACCTCAAATCCTAGAGCAATCAGCAATCAAGTCGCCGATCACTAATCGCGGGGTGTTAAGGACCCTATGCCTTCTCTTCGTAGGAACCTTCCACCCTCTCAGAAACGTCCCGATAGCCGTAATCAATCTCGTAAATTTGCTTCATGCAATCGATGGATTTTTCCTTGTCCTGCATTTTTTCGTACACGAGGCCAAGATTGTAGACGATGTCCTTTTTCACGTTGTCCATCTGCAAGAGTTCCCCGGCGGCGGTGGCAAGAGTGCTGGCGGCAAGGTCGTACATCCCACGTTCGGTGTAGCATTTGCCCAGGAGGTTCATGGCTCGCAGACGAACATTCGGATTCTGACGGGCCTTTTGCAGCTCCGCGATGGCATCTTTGTAATTGCCGGCATCCACAAGAACAGACCCCAATTCAAAGCGAATCTGGAGGTCGGTCGGGTTGCGGTCCACCCGCTTTTTGGCCTCGTCAAGTAGAAGGGAAGCCCTCTCCTGATGCATTCGCTCAAGTTCAGACTCGCAGTTCTTCGCCTCCTCGGTGCCCGGATTTTCGGCAATATAGGCTTCAAAGCTGGCGATGGACTCATCGTATTGCTTGATCCGCAGATCGGACACCTTCCGCACCAGAGCGGAATCGGTGGAATTTAATCCGGCAGCGTAGGACATCCAGGTGACCGCATTCTCGAGATCGTTTTTCTGCTCGTAAAGTTCGCCAATGCGGCGGGCGGTATCCACATTCTCCGGATCCTGCTCGTACTTCTCGGAAAGTTCCGCCAACAAGTTGTCGATCATCTCGTCACTACGGACGACACGACCTTGTTGTTCCAAACTGACCGCCTCATCCTTGTCCTTGATCAGGTCCCGGTAGGTCGAACCCTCCTTTTCCCATCCCCCTTTTTGCATCGAAGCACCCGCTGCGGCGTCCTTGCCGCCCTTTACGGCGGCCAAGTCGTTCGGATTGACTTCGAGAATCTTGCCATACACGTCCACCGCCTTGCTGGGGAATCCGCAGCTGATGTAGAGCTTGGCCAGCTCGTGCATGGTCTTGGTATCTTTGGGATTGCCCTGCACGATCGTTTCCAGAGCAAACAGCGCCACATCAGGAAACTTCGCCGCCAAAGCCGCATCCTTCAAAAGCTGATTCACCTGAACGCTATAGGGATCTCCTTCCAGAATTTTTTCTGCCGCATCCATGGCCGCAACCGGGTCTTTTTTTACCAGGCTCTGCACCTTCATGGTCGAAAATGAAGCGCTGGAAAATCCTCCCAGAAGGCTCTTTTTGCCGGCACTTTTCGCCACGGCCGCTTTGCGGGCCAGTTGGCGGGCCAGAAGAAATTCGGGATGGCTCTTCAGCACGGACTGGAGGAGTTGGATCGCGTAGCCGTGGTTTCGCAACTCCATTGCACTCATGGCTTTTAGCCAATTGGCTCGTTGATTTTCGGGGAGGTCTTTTTCTGATAGTGCCATAATGAGAATCTGCGCTGAGTTTACTGAGAAGGTTTCGAATCCGCTTCACCGCCAATCGGCTTGCTTTGCAGGTCCTGCCAAGCCGCAGGCGGTCCTGACGATGCCGCCGCAGGATCTGGTGTCGCAGGTGGTGCTGACGATTCTGGGGCTGATACCGGCGGGACTGAAGGCTGCGGGACCTGCTGTGGCGTGGCCACAGGAGAAGGCTCAGGAGCGGATGGGGTCGGGACGGGCGACGCCGGTTCGTCAACCGTTCTCCCGGCCTTCTTCTCGGCCCATGCCTGCAGTTTCTTTGCATCGACCGTCACATTCTGAACGTAGTCCTTGGTGCCATGTTCAAAAAGCACCACAAACCCGAAGGTGAATACGCCGAGCAGGACGAGCCTGAGGAGCAATGCCAGGAGACTCGTCATGAAAGAATCTCCGGGCAAATACCAAATCCCCGGCGCAGGGTGACCCCAGCAGGGATTACCTGAATACCGGTTTTTTCTTCAAAGGGCTTGGGCGGATTATTATCTGGCAACCCCCAGCAGGGCTCAAGGCAAAGAAAGTCATTCATATCACTCCAGACAGTAAGAAAGGGAACTTCGGAAAAGTCGAGCACGACCCTATGTCCAATTTCCGAATCCTCCAGAGTAATGACCCGCCGGGAAAGCCCATCGAGGCCCAACAGCCAGGAATCAGGCAAGGATTCACGGGTCATGGGCATCTCGCCGCCCGGAATGGAAAACTCCTCGGTCTGTCCATCGAGAAAATTTCCCGGGGCCCAGTACCGACGATAGGAACCGGCCGGAAAATTCAGCCGGCAAGTTTGCGGGGAAGACACGGCAAATCCCGGGTGAAGGCCAAAGCTGACATGGGCGTCAAGTTCGGACTCTTCGTTGGTGAAGGCAAATTCGACCCGAACGCCCTGGGGGGAAAGCGAATAGATCAATTCAAAGGCCACTTGGAGCGGATA
>CALBXK010000049.1 GCA_937890535.1 uncultured Spartobacteria bacterium | reverse complement strand
ACCTCGGTGAGGAGATGGGCCCTCGGCAGCACTTGCACGACTTCCGCCTGCCAGTCCGCCCAACCGAGGGCAAATGACTCGCCGGGTCCGGCCTCTCCAGAGGAGGTGGCGGATTCGCCGCGGCCCAGTTGGTAGGTGATACCGCCATCCGAGGGGGCCAGGGTGAGGGTGGGTTTCGAGCCGGAGGCGGTCGGGGTCGAAAAAATCCGAACCAACGCTGCGGGATTGTTTGGCGTCGCCGATTGCGTGATGGGAAGGCCGTCCTTCATCACGAAATCCGGCCAAAATTTCTCAACCGTCACGGTGGCGCCACCGATGGCGACCGGGCGGTTCATGATGTCTTTGAGAAGATAGGTCGTGGCGCCGGCCTCAGGGGGAAGGAGGGTGATCTTTTTGCCATCTTCCGAAAGGCGGATGATGAGCCCAAAGGAAAACTTTCCCGATTCCACCACCGGGGCAAATTTGGCGAAGACCATCTGGGTTTCGTGGTCGCGGAGGGGAATGACATCGGGCAGGGTGGGCTGAAAAATGATCCGGGCGAGGCCAAAAAAGTCCTCTTCCACTGGCTTCTCTCCGGTGAGAAGAAGCGGAATGTCCACGGTCTGATTCATCGTGGAGCTGCTGAGACGCAGGAGAACGCCGTTTTTCCCTTGAGGGTCCTCGACCAGGCTGGGTTTCTTGATCAGATTCGCGCTGAAATCATTGGCGACTATTTTCCAGTCCGTTCCGGGCACCGGAAAGGTGCGGGGGCGTTCGGCGCTGGGCTGGGCGGTTTCGGCATCGAAGCCCATGAGATAAAGCCCGGAGTCGGCAGGGCTTTCGACTTGAATGACACTGTGACTGGTAATGATGCGTGACACCGGGGGGGCGTCCCGGTTCAGGGTGACATTGCCTTCGTAGCCGGTCTGCATCCCGATCATGGCCCCAATCAGCAGGGTAATGATTCCATAGTGGGTGACGATGAAGCCGACGTGCTTTTTTTGCCACGGCCAGCGGGAGAGTGTGACGGCAAAAAGATTCACGCAGAGAGCTGCGAGCCAGACGAGAAAGAGGGGGTTTTTGTAGATGGTGGTATGGGCGACCTTGGTGTTGAAGCCGGACTCGGCAAAGGTCGCCGCGGCGCAGGCCAGGGCAATGCTGCCAAGGAGAATGAGGGCAAAATTGAGCGAGCCCAAACGATGAATGATCCACCACACGGAGGATTCTTTTTGGCGGCGGGCAATCATGGCCCGCCGAGTCACGGCGGCCGAAGGGGTCGGCGAAACGGACGGCGCAATGGTGGTCATGGACGGTTCATCTAAGAGTTTTTTACAGAAGCTAGCGAAGGAAACCCCGGCTCCAACCGGCGGAACCCGCGATTAAATCCAAAGTCCTCACCGAATCCCACAGATTTCGATTCAATCAAGGGATCTTTCGTTCGGATTTGCTGTTTGTGACCCGGCCTGGCGCACCCTACAGTGCGGCGATGCGTAAAAATGTATCCCTTGTCCTTTGGGTTTCGCTGGCCGTCGTGCTGATCTTGGGGGTGGGTATTCTGGTCGGATTTCCGATCTGGATGCGTGGGGTCTTGAGCGGTCCGGGTTTTCGCCAACTCATCGCAGAGAAAACCGGAGCCGCGCTGCATGCCACCGCGATCTATAGCCCTTTGACATGGCAGGGATCGTCGGCCTTTGCTGATTCCTTGGAGATCGAAGGGACGCCCGGGTCGTTTGTAAAAAATCTGCATGCCGATCAGATCCGGGCGGAAGTGAATTGGCGGGAGATTTGGAATGGAGTCTGGCGGGTGGATCGCATTGATGTCACTCACCTGGTTGGGGAGTTTGGGACCCGCACGGATTCGGATTCCGGGTTGGCTCCGGCGGCTACCTCTTCGACATTGAAATTGCCGTCCTTTCTTCCGAAACGATTTGAACTCGGCGAATTGAACCTTGTCCAAACCCAATTGACCTTCCAGGGCGGGAAGGACGGGATTCCCCTGGTTCTGGACAATGCGCGTTTGCTGGCGAAGCCGGATGGGGCTGGCTGGACGGTCGAGGGCAATGGAGGCACACTCACCCTGCCCATGCTTCCGAAGTTTCGGGTCGTTTCCTTTCGCTCCCGTCTGCAGGAGCAGGTGTTTTTTCTCACCGATGCCAAATTTCGCCTGGGACCCAATGGAGAACTGACCGCCGCCGGGGAGTTTGCCGAGGCCTCGAAGTTACGGATTGAATGGAGTCGTCTGGATGTGGCGGCGATTCTCGATGAGAAGTGGCGGACTCGGCTGAGCGGCCGCTTCGATGGCGCCGCCAACCTCGACTGGCCCTCGGCCGGACCCGCCGCCGGCACGGCCAAAGGAACGTTCGTGGTGACTGAAGGCGTATTGCAGAACCTGCCGATGCTCGACAAGGTGGCCTCATTCACCGGAGCCCGCCAGTTTCGGCACATGCCGATCCAGGAGTTCTCCGGCACCTATCATTGGTCAGGCGGAGCGCTCAAGGCGACAGATCTCGTTCTGGAGTCCAAGGGGCTGATGCGGGTGGAAGGCAACTGCGATCTTGCGCCCGATGGTCGTCTGACCGGCACCCTGCGGATCGGAGTCACTCCTCAAACCCTGCAATGGTTGCCCGGCTCCCGTGAACGCGTTTTCACCGTGTCGGAAAACGGATACCTCTGGACCCCATTGCAACTGGGCGGAACTTTGCAGAATCCGAAAGAGGACCTCTCCGCCCGTCTCGCCGCCGCCATGAAAGATGAGGTCATCGACCAAGGGCGGAAGGCCTTGGAGGTCCTCCCCGGCCCGGCCAAAAAGGGCGCTCAAGGCCTGCTCGATGCCCTCGCCCCGTTGCTGCGATAGGGGGGGAGCGGGGAAGCGACCCGTTTATGGGAGGTGGATTTTCTCCCAAGCGTCGAGGTCTTGCATGATCTTTTGAACAAATGCTTCCCGATGTTCGCGAATAAAGCGGATGCTCTCCTTCGGCGCTTGGGAGTGGAGACCGTGATCATCTCCCCAGAGAATCATTTCGATCACAATGGGGATCAGGGATTTTCCCTTGGGGGTCAGGTAATTGAGTTTCTTGGTCTTATTGGTCGGGTGGGACGTGGCGGCCACCAGCTCCGCAGCGATGAGTTTCTTGAGGCGATCTGAAAGAATGTTCGAGGCGATCCCTTCCTCGGATTGGAGGATTTGTCGAAATTCATGCCGCCCGAACAGCATCAAATCGCGGATCACCAGCAGGGTCCAGCGGTCCCCGACGAGATCCAGCGCCGAGGCCACCGGGCAGCCGGATCTTCCGGTGTCACAATTGTTCGCCATGGAAAACAGTTTGCATTTTGCAATCAGTTATCCATTCTGATTGCAGAACGCAATCGATATTTTGATCGAAACCGATCAGCGAGGCGTTCGAAAAACCAACCAGAACTAAAAACCAAAAAATAGGAAATCAAAGATTATGGGAACTCAAGGCTATAACCATGGCGACATCGGCTGGCATCCTGAAAGTGATGCGCAGCTATCAATACTACGCCGCCCACGCCATTTCCGATAAGGTGGCAAAGACGGACTGGAACAACCCGAACCGCCTCGGCGGCTACATCTGGCACACGACGGGATCCGGCAAGACGATGACGAGCTTCAAATCCGCCCAGCTCATCGCGAACTCCAAGGATGCGGATATCCGCGAGATCCGCGCCAGTGAGCGTCGTTTCTACCAAAAAATCACCGACATCTATGCGCTCTCGCTCGATTACGACTCGCAAGCCCCTATCACACAGGAGTTTTTTGCGACGGTGCAAAACAAGCTCCACTGGGCAATCACCGGTAAAACGGCAGCCGAAACGATCTCCCTGAATGCGGATGCCTCCAAACCTCACATGGGACTCAGCACCTGGAAGGCTGCCCCTTTGGCCCGAATGCGAATATGTGGCCGGCGTATCTCTTCGGGTACTTGTTCGTGGGTTCGGTCGCGCTGTTTTCCGGGATTCTGGGTGCCTGCCAGTTGTCGCTGGCGATGTCGGCCTGAACGAGTGGAATCCATCCGTGAAAATCCGTGCTATCGGTGGTTAAAAATAGACCTCCCGAAACTGGTGGAGGAGAGGGGGGGCGAATTCGCCAAATGCGAACAAGCCCCTGTGGGGCAATGCGTTGTATCTGTTGTAGCCCACTTTTTGAAAAAGTGGAGGCGAGGGGGGTCGAACCCCTGTTTCGCATACGGCATGTTCGTGGCTGTCCGACAATATCCTTTCCCTCTTCGGGATACGCCGAATAGTTGGGCGCGGATATGTCTGGACAGGGGCGGATGTTGTAAATTATGTTGTAAGGCATGGCTAGCCTGAGAAAAGTCCCCGGATGCAAAAACTGGATTGCCTGCTTCACGGATAAAGATGGACTTCGTCGGCAACGTTCGACCGGCTCAAAAGATCGAAGGGAGGCTCAAAAGACTGCGGATCGATATGAGGAGGTCAGTCGTCGGAAGCGCACTGCTCGGCAAACACGCACGGTGATTGCCGATCTTCACAAATCCATTACCGGCGAATGCATGCAGACTCTCTCGTTTCGCGAGTATGCCGAATCGTGGCTCGCCGCCAAGCGGCCGGAAACGGCGCCATCGACAGCGGCCTTCTACAAGAACGTCATTACCAAGTTCACCGACACAATCGGAACCAAAGCAGATGATGAAATTGTGGATATTGCCAAGGCTGACGTGCTTGCGTTTCGGAATACCGAGGTGAAATCCTTGGCCCCGAGAACCGTCAACCACGATCTGAAGGTCATTCGGATGATTTTCCGAGCGGCCAGATCGGAGGGGATTGTCTCAGAAGACCCCGCTGAATTCGTCAAAACGGTAAAATTGGCGAGTGAAGCTCGCCGACAGGCCTTTACCCTCCCTGAAGTTCGCGCTGTTCTCTCGGTGGCCGACGACGAATGGAAGAGTATGGTCCTTTTTGGGCTCTATTCCGGGCAGCGACTAGGGGACATCGCAAAGCTGACGTGGGCAAATCTAGATTTGCAGGCGAGTGAACTCCGCCTTGTGACCTCTAAAACAGGAAAAACCATCATTCAACCATTGGCAGGTCCGCTGAAGGCGCACATTGAGTTGCTCCCGGTAAGCGACGATCCGAACGCCCCGATTCACCCTCGTGCCTTTGATGTCATTGTCCGGCAAAAAAAATCGGGGGGATTGTCTACCCAATTCGTTTCCTTGCTCTCACAAGCCGGGCTGCGGAAGAAAGTCGCACACCGTAAGACGCATGGCGAGGGTCTTGGGGCGAGACGGGCTCCCGGCGGACTCTCATTCCATTGCCTACGCCATACAGCTGTTTCCTTGCTCAAGGAGGCCGGCATCCCCGCAGCGGTCGTGATGGAACTTGTCGGGCACGACAGCAAAGCCATGAGCGACCACTACACACATGTTGGCTCTGAGAGTCTGCGGAATGCGGCTGAGACATTTCCGAATCTGCTTTGAAGAACAACAATCCATCTCTGGCATTCGCGACCGTGTTGGAAGCGATCCTTGATACCGACCACAGAATTGATGAGGAAATGCGGAAGCCGAGCCGTCAACGCAACCTGATCACGGGCGCAATGGGAAAGCAGATCAGAAAGCAGGCCAAAAGGCAGAAACTCCCGGTCCGGGAGATTTGGACCGCTCTTTTTGAAGCGTTAATGCAGGATGTCTCCTCGCGCCTCGAAGGGGGGCTTCCTGCTGACACGAGCATGATGTCTGCTTTCTGGTTTTACCTCATGGAGCGGGAAGATAGCACTGACCCTGATCGGATGAAGTGCCATTTGGCTGGCCCCGCGCAGTGGGCTGACTTGGTTGAAGGAAAGGAAGGAGCGAAAATTTGGAAAGAAGTCAAATGGCTTTGTGACTGGATCGAAGCGGACTTCGCGCTGTCAACATACTGCAGTCGACGTATGAACAAAAATACCGTGAAAGATGATCAATTTACGAGGGACGCAACGCTGGCTGTGACGTGGGCGCTCGGTGACCCGGAAGCCGGCCACGATAAATCCTGGAAAAAGGAGATGGGCTGGCTTTCAGGAAAGTATGAACGGAAGTCTCCAGAGAAGACCGCCGAAGTAATCAAAGCGCGAAACCATGTAAAGAAGGGGAACGAGCCACCTGTCCAAAGAGTTGATATTTGGCTGTTCCGCATCTGGCCTCTCGTTCTTCACTGGAGGTGGAACAGAGGGGATATCTGGCGAATCCTCAAAGAAATTGCTCCGGAGAACACTGCCAAGCCGTTTGAACATACGGATGAAAGCACAGGGGGTTGCGTTCTCTTCTTGAATCTTGGCTTGCGCGGAGGAGAGGAGCGTGGAGGAACTGGCAAGCGTCGAGTGAAAGAATCGATTCCACGCGCTCTGGTTGCAAAGTCTCTCAGGACTTGGGATCTAG
>CALBXK010000048.1 GCA_937890535.1 uncultured Spartobacteria bacterium | reverse complement strand
AGCGCGGGCGGCTTCGGTGCCACGATTGATTTCGTCACCCAAGCAGCGAACCCTAGCCTGCTCTTCATTTTCAAGGAGAAGGACCTCGTTGATGATAGGGGTGGAAAATTCCACGGCGAGATTCTGGAGCGCGGTGGTGACCGATTGGGCCACAAGCAGGGCGTGAGCCGTCTCGCCTTGAATGAGGACACCCAGGGCAATCACAACGTCGGGTTTTTCTTGGCTCAGGATCAATTTGGTGAGGAGCGGAATTTCAAATGCGCCCGGCACCCAAACGATATTCATCCGTGCTCCCGCGGAAATTGTGGACATCTCCTCTTCCACTGCGGCGACCAAGCCTTGCACATAGGGGAGATTGTACTGGCTGGCCACCAGCGACAAATTGAGCTTCGTCTTTCCGACGATGCGAGGGCGGAGGGGTTGAGCGGTGGACATTGGCGAGTGGCGAGTGAACCGGAAGCCTATCACTCGTCACTCCTCACTTGCCACTTCTTAAAGCATGTGCCCCATTTTCTTTTTTTTGGTGGAGAGATAGCGAGCGTTGTGGGGATTCGATTCGGAGCGGATCGGGAGTTGCTCGACGATCTCTAGGCCGTAACCCTCGAGGCCCACGACTTTGCGGGGATTATTGGTCAGAAGACGGATCTTCTTTACCCCCAAATCGACCAAAATCTGAGCCCCGAGCCCATAGTCGCGCAGATCCATGGGAAACCCAAGTTTCTCGTTGGCTTCCACGGTGTCGAGTCCCTCTTCCTGAAGCTTGTAGGCGTGGATCTTGGGGCCCAGACCGATGCCACGGCCCTCCTGCCGCATATAAACGAGGACGCCGCAACCGGCTTGGTCGATTTGGCGGAGTGCCTCGTGGAGTTGCGAGCCGCAGTCACAGCGCCGCGAGGCGAAGACGTCCCCGGTGAGGCACTCGCTGTGGACCCGTACAAGGGTCGGCCGACCGGACTGGATATCACCCCGCACGAGGGCGATGTGGTGGAGGTCATCGACCGTGGACCGAAAAAGATGGAGATCGAAGTCCCCAAAATCCGTGGGCAGTGAAATGGTCTGCTCCCGTTCCACCAACTTTTCCTCCTTGCGACGATAGGCAATCAGGCTCTCGATCGAACAAATCTTCAATCCATGCTTTTTGCGGAACCTGAGGAGTTGGGGCAGCCTCGCCATGGAGCCGTCCTCGTTGAGAATTTCACAAATGACTCCCGAGGGATCGAGGCCGGCGAGACGGGCCAGGTCCACCGAGGCCTCCGTGTGTCCGGCGCGGCGGAGAACACCGCCCGGCTTGGCCTGAAGAGGGAAGACATGTCCGGGTTGCACGAGGGCGTCTGCGGATCCCTTGGGATCCGAGAGTTGCTTGATAGTGCGGGCGCGATCCTTGGCGCTAATGCCAGTGGAGATGCCGGTGGCGGCATCGACGGACACAGTGAAATCCGTCTTATACAATTCCCGGTTGTGGGCCACCATGCGTTGCAGACCCAACTGCCGGGCCCGGGCCTCCTGGACCGGAGCACAAATAAGGCCGCGGCCAAATTTTGCCATGAAGTTCACCGAGGCAGCGCTGACCTTTGCGGCGGCCATGACGAGGTCGCCCTCATTCTCGCGGTCGGCATCATCGGTCACGATGACCATGCGGCCCTTGCGAATGTCGGCAATGACTTCTGAAATGGGATCAAATTGGATTTTGCTCATGGATGGCGACTGCATGTCTTTAACTTCTCCACCATGCGTCGTTTTCGCCGGAGGCGGAAGAAATTTCCCCTCCGAATCAGGAAATGGGGTGGAGTTCGCGGTGGGCCGTTCGAGGATGAGGTGATGGTTTGTTCGACTCTTAGAAATCGAGCAGGGCGAGCCCGTCCACGCGTTTGAACTCGTTGAGATTGTCTGTGACCAGGGTCATACCGTGGAAACGAGCGGTTGCCGCGATCCACAGATCGTTGGTTCCAATCAGCGCACCCAAACCCGCCAACTCACGGTAGAGGACCCCATACTCAAAGGAAATATCCTCAACCCAGGGCAGGATGACATAGGGATGAATTAATTTCCGCCAGAGAACCTTTGCCGAAGCGGACTGACCGCAGGCGAGTTCGCCGGCCACAGTAAAGGTGAGATAAAGAACATCGGCCGCATGTTTTTCAAGGAAGGCATCCGCTCTTCCTTGCTCCCCCCGCCGCGCTTCCCTCTCGGCGGTGATGACGAAGTTTGTGTCTAGAATTATTTCCATGGATCCTCCGGCGGGGGATCGTTTCGGGCTGCGTTTTCCACGGCGTCCAAATAGGAGTCCGGCACCCCGCTACCGCCGCGACGAAGGTATTCACGGATATGGTACCCGGTGGGTGGAGCGTCGGGAAACGTTGCTCGTCGCACCACAGTGGAGAAAGAATCTCCTGGCCGTTTTCGCTCGCGCAATTTCTCATACGCATCCAGTTCCAACGTAATTGTTTTTGTAGCCATGCATGAATAATACACGAAAAAATGGAAAAGGCAACGGGCGCAGGTTGCCTTGTTGGAGAGCCTTGGCGTCTTGCCACAAGTCAAAAAGACGCCGGGGAGAAAAGAAGAGGCGATTCTTTGCTTTTTGAATTGTGGGTTGACGAAACGTTCGCCGTAATACAGTATTGCAGCATGACCGCGATACCTGTCAGCAAACGTGGAACGATCACCCTGCCGCCGGAAATCCGGCGTGGGCTTGGATTGGAGGCGTCCGCGCATCCGATGATGCTGGTGGAGCTGCGCGACGGAGGGGTCTTTTTGCAGCCAGCGGAGGCGCTGCCGATGCGCGACATCCCGGAGGCCACGCTGCGCGAGTGGATTGCGGATGACGAGCGGGGTGCGGAAGGCTTTTGGAAGAAGGCGGGCAAGGTGTGAGGGTATTCCTCGACAGCAGTGTGCTTCTTTCGGCCTGCGGATCGGAACGCTCGTTGTCCCGACTGATTACTGAAATCGCCAATGAACGGAAATGGGCGTTGGTCTCGGCCGCCTATTGCCGGGCGGAAACCGCCAAAAACCTTGGCAAATTCGGCTCTGCAGCTGGTAAGCATTGGAAATCTCTCCAGAGAAAGGTCGTGTGGACTCCCAACGCGCTCACGACCCGCAGGCCGCTTCTTTTGGCCGCCTCGAAAGACAAGCCCGTGCTCATTTCGGCACTGGCGGAGCGGTGCGACCTGCTGCTGACCCTCGACAAGGGCGACTTTGGAATTCTCCTCGGCACGGAAGTTTACGGGATGAAGGTTCTCACTCCGAGAGATTTTCTTGTGAGCCAGGGGCTGGGATAGAGGCCGCTGATCTGGGGATGGAAGAAACCGTCAAATGGTCCTCTCCGCTGGCAGCCTAACTCGAGCTAATTATGTATCGTAGCGGTTTATCCAGCAATACGGGACTGAGAATCTGAAGGATGACGAGCGCTTGATTAACCAACGCCAATATCATGATGGAAACCAAGCCTATCCGGGGTGCGAGGGATGTCAGCCTGGAGATTCCAAATGACCAGCACCGTCAGGAACGAACTCAGCGAACTCAGGGTCAGATAGACGAATTGAGACGGAAGACCGAGAATGACAAAGGGAGCGATGATTACCGGGAAGAGAAAGGTGTGGGCATGGGGGTAGGATGCGAACCATTCTGAAAGATCCTTTCTTGATTCCGGATGGGTCGCGTAAGATGCCAGTTTTGACGCATAGAGCCCATAGCTGTCGGCGTCCCAGTGACCAAAATGATGGGAGTAGTCTTGCTGCCATAAAAGAATGCTTAGGAGGGTGACGGACAGACCCAGGAAGATCAGGAACGGGTAAAAAAAACGTTCCCTCGAATAGGCCAAAAATGCCAACGGGATGCTGAGGAGCGAAAGGAAGGCGTAATATTTTTCGATGCGATAGAACTCGAAGTCGAGGATGGGGCTCCCCGTTTTTATGATGGTTCCCGCCTGCTCGTTCTCCGCGTGATATATCGGATTGCGTTCAGACCAGAGCAGTTGGGGCATTTTTTCGGGATCTTGCTCGGAGGAAGAAAAGGAAATTTGAAGCTCACCGCCCTTTCTTACGCTACGGGGCAGGTCAATAACATGCCTGTCACTTGAAGCCGTTATTGTTTCGTGAATTGAGTGTTCGGAACCTGCCTGAACGATGGTGATCTCGAGTGCCTTCCCGGAGACTCTGACGGGTATCGCGATTTTGTCAGGAAACTCGGGAAGATTGACCTTAAAAATGAGGGGACTCGAATGTCCAATATGCAGGTACGGGGTTGTCGAACTCAGCTTGTGTTTTAGGTAAAGCGGTTTCGGGAGGGCACGG
>CALBXK010000047.1 GCA_937890535.1 uncultured Spartobacteria bacterium | reverse complement strand
GGTAATCCAGACATCCAAATCGCCAAGTTTCTTCTGCAAGGGCAACACTTTGCGCAGGGTGCAACACAGATCAGGGCGACTTTTCCATAACTCGGCCCCGTGTTCTGCGGCCTGATCGCTCACACTTTGCTCCGGAGCAAGACTTTCAATCGTGAGACCCAGACGGGTTTCCACCTGACGCTTAAGTTCCAGCGTCTCCGGAAAAAGCAAACCCGTATCCAGAGTGAAGGCTGGAAATCGGAACTCATGCGCCATCGCTGCATGCAGAACGACGAGCCCGGCCCCTTGAAAACTCGTCCCCACAGCAGCGCGATCGCCATAGGTTTCCCAGCACCAATCCAGGATCTCCGGTAATTCCGCGGTCTCAAATTCCGCAGACTTTCTGCGGATCTCTTCGGGATCAAATAATGGTTTCATTGTGGCACTCCCAAGGGAGCGTCACTAGATATATGACTATTTTGGTCGTAATTCAATAAAGTCTGCGAGAATTCGTTTTTCTCCGAGCGATCCCTATCCGAAATTATTTAATAACATACCTCACACATCGGACGCAAAATACCCAACATAAATAACTTGTGACGGACAGCCAGTCTTGGCCAGTAATCGATAAAAAGCGAACCGATGAAGATTCCTCAATGTCGTCTTCTTCCCCTCCTTGCGGCCTTGGCGTGAGGCCCATTATCCAGACGGCTCAGAGCGATCGCGCGGCTTCGACGACTTTTTCGGCGGTCATACCGAGGATTTCCATGACCTTGCCGCCTGGAGCGCTGAGTCCAAAGCGATTGATGGCAACCGTTTTTCCGTCGAGTCCGACAAAGCGGAACCATGGGTCGGAAATTCCCGCCTCGATGGAGACCCGCTTGCGGACCGCGTTTGGCAGGACGCTTTCCTGATAGGCGGCATCTTGGCGCTCGAATCGTTCGAAGCAAGGCACCGAAACGACACGGGTGCCTGGCCCGAGTTCCCCGGCGGCCTTGAGGGCGTGCTGGAGTTCGCTACCCGATCCCAGAAGAATGGTTTCGAGTTTTCCGGTTTCTTTTTTCGCGATATAGGCCCCCTTAAAAACTCCCTTGCGACGATCGGACACCGGGATTTCTGTCTGGGTTGGGAGTGCCTGACGGGAAAGCACGAGCATGGTCGGACCGTCGGTCTTTTCGAAAGCGGCCGCAAATGCTCCGGCCGTTTCCTCAGGATCGGCCGGCCGGATGACGTCCAGACCGGGGATGGCCCGGAGGGCGGCTACGGTTTCCACCGGTTCGTGGGTGGGACCATCTTCGCCGACACCCACAGAATCGTGGGTGAAGATATAGACGACCGGCAGGTGGGACAGGGCTGCAATCCGGATGGATGGGCGGCCATAGTCGCTGAAGACCAGGAAGGTCGCACCACTGGGACGGAAGATTCCATCGTAGGCCATGCCGTTGAGCAAGCCGCACATGGCATGTTCACGGATACCAAAGTGCATGTTCCGGCCTTCGCGATTCTTGGGGGTGAAATCCCCCCCGTCCTTGATCACATTTAAAGTCGAACCATGGAGATCGGCACTGCCGGAGATGAGCAATGGCATGGCTTGCGCGATGGGCTGCAACACTTCGCTTCCAGCTTTTCGGGTCGCAATGGAGACCGAGGGATCAAATTCTGGAATCACCGAAAGGAGATCCGGCACCTTGCCAGCCAGAGCATCATCAAGTTCCTTCGCCAGATCTTTGTTCCCGGCCCGCCAGGCCTGGAATTGCTTGTCCCAAGCCGCGTAAGCAGATTTTAGAGCTGTTTTGTGACCTTCAAAGTACGTTCGGGTGGCGGGATCGACGAAGAATGTTTCGTCGGGAAGTCCCATCGCCTTGCGTGACTCGGTGATGAACTTTACCCCGGCTTCCCCGTGAGCCTTGTTGGTGCCACTAACTTCCGGAATCCCTTTTCCAATGAGAGTTTTCGCGATTATGAACTGCGGCTTTCCACTGGTCGAGGCCTTGGCCTTGGCAAAGGCATTGTTGACCTCATGGAGATCATGGCCGTCGATTTCCTGCACATCCCAACCATAGGCGAGATAGCGGGCGCCGGTGTCCTCGCTTTGGGAGACGGGAGCCATGGCGTCGAGGGTCACATTGTTGGAATCGTAAAAGAGGATCAGGTTGTCGAGGTGGAGGTGGGCGGCCAGAGCGGAGGCCTCATGGGAAATCCCTTCCTGCAAACACCCGTCCCCAGCGAGAACAACGACGTGGTGATCAAAAATTTTGTGTTCGGCGGTGTTGAAGCGGGCCTCGCACATTTTGGCGGAGACCGCATACCCCACCCCGTTTGAGACTCCCTGACCGAGCGGGCCGGTGGTGGCCTCGACACCCGGTGTCTCGTGAAACTCGGGGTGGCCGGGAGTGAGACTGTGCAATTGACGAAACGCCTTCACCTCGTCCAGCGACAGAGCATACCCCGAGAGGTGCAACCAGCTGTAAAGAAACATGCTGCCATGCCCGGCTGAGAGCACGAAGCGATCCCGATTCAACCACTTGGGCTCATCGGGATTGTATTGCAGAGCATGCCCATAAAGCACGGCGCCGATCTCGGCTGCCCCGAGGGGCAGGCCCAAATGGCCGGATTTGCATTTTGCGATGGCGTCCATGGCCAATCCGCGAGCATCGCGGGCGGCCACCTCAAGGGCGGGAATATCCAATTTCGTCGTCATTCCCCTAGCCAATCGTCTCTCCCTCTCGTTGGCAAGTTCGCGACAATTAAATTTTCGTAATTCTGCCCTGGACGACCCGCGGTCATCAGCTCCCAAGCCGCAAGGATTTCCGAAGTCGCTCGACCCGCTTACGGCTTCGAAAATTTCGCAACAAAGGCCGAGAAGGCTTCCACCTGGTCGCCCAATCTGGCTATCACTTTTTCATCGGCCAAGCGCCCTTCCGGGGGAATGGCACTTACTTAAGGCCTAAAACAGTCTTGCTGAGGCGCTTGCGTC
>CALBXK010000046.1 GCA_937890535.1 uncultured Spartobacteria bacterium | reverse complement strand
AGTTCCTTGATGAGCCCGCGATGAAACCGGAAATACGGGCGCAGCATCTTGTTCAAAACGGACCGAGTCATCGGACTGACCGCCAGGTGCCGGATAGCCGATGCTCTGGCGAAACGCCTTCTGATAATCCTCGGTCGAACGAATGAATGCGTCTGGCGAGCTATAATCCGGCTGAAGGATCGCGTCCAACTGTCGACGACCCTCTTGCAAATGGCGGATATAGACGTCGTATTCTGCGGCCTGCTGGATCCGCAAAGCATCGGAAGCGGCCACATCCTGTTCAAAATAATCAGATTTGGGCTCTTCTCCTCGCGCCACTGACAGGAATCCCGCCAGCCCCGCGAACACCACGGTCACTTTGATCACGATTCTCACGGCTCTATTTCGGATTTATTTCGGCTGTTCATTCCTACGGTCTATTGGCTGACAAGGCTCATGCGTAATGTAGAACCGTGGGCAATACGGTATAGTGCGGCTTCACCAGCGCGCGCCATTCCGCAAACATCGGCGACTGGCGAAATTCCACTGTATGTGCTTCCAACGTCTCCCACCAAACTAGGAGCAGGCACGTCCCAGGTTTCTCGATACCCCAGTGGATTTCATGCCGGACATAGCCGGGGACGGACGAGAACAGGGCGCAAGCCTGGATGATCGCGACGGTGAATGCCTCAGTATTTTCTGGAGGAACGGTGAAAATGGCTTGTTCGAGAACCATGAAGTTTCGCTTTGTTTGAGAGTAGAGGGCCCGGTCAATGGTCGTCTTACTCACCAAGCCTCTTGATAAAGTCGGACGATCTCGGGGACCGTGGGTACGATCGGATTGTTGGCAGGGCTTCCCGAAGCTAATGCGTCGTCCGCCATCTTTTCGAGCGAGGCCCGGAAGCGAACGTCATCCATTTTTGGGTAGCTACGCAGAGAGGGAATCTTCAGCCGACGATTGAGTGCCTCCAGCCCGGCTACCAATACATTGGCGGCGGACTCGTCACTCTCACCGCCGCGCGTCCAGCCTAAAGTGCGGGCCACGGTGGCGTAACGAGCCACAGCGCCTGCCACAGAGAATCGAGTGACCGTCGGCAAGAGCATGGCATTCGAAATGCCATGCGGCACGTGGAACAGCGCGCCAATGGGTCGACTCATGCCGTGGACAAGAGCTACGCTGCTGTTGGCAAATGCCATGCCGCCTTGGGTGGCAGCCAGCATCATGCCTTCACGTGCCGTGTGGTTTCCGGGTTCACGCCAAGCGGTTTCCAGATGCTCGCCGCACAGCCCGATGCATGAAAGGGCCAGTGGATCGGTTAGCGGCGTCGCCAGCCGGGACACATAGGCCTCGATACCGTGGGTCAGCGTGTCAACGCCGACAGCTGCCGTGAGCGCTTGCGGCATGCTGAGGGTCAATTCGTAGTCCACCAAGGCCACAGCGGGCAGTAAGTGCTGGTCGAGCATCATCATTTTCACGTCCCGCTTGGTGTCGGTGATGACTGCCACCTTGGTCACCTCGCTGCCGGTCCCGGCCGTCGTCGGAATGGCAAAGAGGGGCAATCCGGCATTAGGCACCTTGTGCCGGCCCATGAAAGCGGCCATAGGCGGCGGATTGTGCGGCAGGATGGCAATGACTTTGGCGCAATCGATCGGACTGCCGCCGCCTAGCGCGACGACCGCTTGGGCTCCGCAATCTTGAAGTCGCGCAAAACCAGCGAGCACATTATCCTCGCTAGGATCAGGCTGCACATCAGCGAATACCTCAACCGTGATGCCAGAAGCGGTCAGATCCGAGACCACCTTTGGAGCCAGACCACTCGACACCATGAAGGCGTCCGTGACGAGTAATACTCGGGTGAGGCCGCGACGCTGCAGCTGCGGGGCCAGTTCGCGCGACGCCCCAGCACCGGCAATGATCGTGGAAGGTATGTTGAATTGGGATGTCATGTAATATTCTTTGCACCGATTATCAGAGCCAGGGTCCCGTGACTAGAATCCGCCGAAAGCCCACGTCCTCGTTTCCGTAGACAAACTTTTTCGGAATCTTTCCTTCTTCATAGGGCACCGCGACCGCATACCCCTCCGGTAATGTGATATAGGTTTCCGCCTCCGTTCGATCCGGCATGACTGGAACGCTGGCGATAATATCCCCGATTCTTACGCCGATGGCACCACCTGAAGGGAAAAGTTGAGATTGGATTTGTTCGATCTGCACCCGGTATCGACCTGCCCGTGCGATCATCAAAGGAAATCCGTCCTTCTCGTTAAAGTGACTCATCCCCAACAAAATCGTTTGTTGCTTCGGATCACCCAGACGCGTCTCGAGTGGTGCAAATCCCCTCCCCCTCGATACGTCCGAAAACCAATCGCGATAGGCTGTTTTCATCTGGTTCACAACCTCAGGTAACTTTGAAACGAGATCGCTGGATTCCTCCTTGTCATCGATGACATCATACAACTGGGCGGAGGCTTCTCCTTCCGGAAACACCAATTTGAAACGCGGACCAATGATGCAGGCGTTGTTAAAAGGCTCCGGAGAACGCCCAGATTTCTGAGGTTGTTGCTGTTGAAAAATGTACCGATCCGATCCCGCTGATTGGCTTTGCGTCAACCACGGCCAGATACTTATGCCGTCCAATAGGTATTGGTCAGCCGGTGGTGCCCCCACCGCCTCCAAGACGGTCGGGAGAATATCGGTCACCGCCACAGGTTGGGCAATTTCTTGCGGCACGAGCCGCCCCGGCCACCGAAGAAAACCGGGCACACGAATGCCACCTTCGAAGACGTTTCCTTTTCCTCCACGAAGTCCGAAGTTGAATCGCGGTGCTCCAGCTTCGTCTGGCCCCACCCGCTGCGGACCATTGTCGGACAGGAAAATCACCAGAGTATCCTTGGCGATCCCTTCTGCCTCCAAGCCATCAAGCAGGCGACCCACACTTTCGTCGAGTTTCGCCACCATGCCGTAAACCTCTCGGTCAGCCTGCCGTGGCAATTCGGCTATAGCGGCTGATAGGAAATCGCTTTCGGCCCTCCGGGGCGTTGGCCCGGAGTTTGAAGCT
>CALBXK010000045.1 GCA_937890535.1 uncultured Spartobacteria bacterium | reverse complement strand
CAATTCCCTTCAAGCCAATTTCATCCCACCCACTCAAAACGTCGAAATGCCAAAAAAGTTCGGGACGATACATATCTTTCCAGAACGTCTCAAGCGTTGCGACGTGCCTATATTCGACCCCACGCTTCCGCCAAGAATTCACCAGCCCAACTATCTGCACAATCGAAGGTCCAAAGACCACGATGTAGTCAGGAAGCACCTCTCCACGGAAATGAATCGAATCCAATGCTGCGAACTGCTGATCTCCTCGTTTATCCAATTGCCAAGCATAGACGGCGTGGGGAGCATGAAAAATCAGAGGGTAGTTCATGTAGTCAGGAACGACCCATATGGATTGCCCTGCCAGAACGTTCTCACGAATCCACTTAGCGGCCGGCGTATAAGGATCTGAGGGAGGACTGACCAGTTCTCCAATAAACGCAACAATCGTCGAACGAGCTCCCCAAGCCAGCAACGGCCCGCCGTTGAAGATATTCGTCCCAAATGCCAGAACGGCCAGACCCAACGCCCAACCAGGAACTCGCAAGCTAATTCGCCGAAAGGTGAGTGCCGAAATGGCAATGCAGAGCGGCAGAGCGCCGGCGAGGTAACGAATATCCGCCACCTCAGTCTCTCCGATGATCTGGGTCGAGAGAACGGTGACGAGAATCACATAAAGCCCCAACGCGAAAAGCGCCCTTCGAAGCCACAAATCGGAGTCTCTCAGCGCGAACCAAAACGCCGCCAACAGTATGCCTACAGAAATAAATTCACAAGCGTTGAGATCCCGCCAGTTCCATAGGAAGAGCTGCAACTTCTGCACAACCGTATTGCTTTGCAAATATCCTCCCAATTTGGTTCCGAGGGGATTCCACCAGGCGAGAAGAATGAGCCCGAATGGTATCTGCGGTAGCAAAATCCTCATCAGTGAAGAAATTGATAGTTGATCCTTCCTTCGGCGCCAGATCATATAATCTGCAAACAGGCAAATATAGAGCGCTACAAACCATGTATAATTCGCGGTCATTAAGAGGCCTGAGACTAATGCCGCCAGCCACTGGCAGACAGGCCTCTGGAGAGCAGTTAAATATAGGTAAGTGATGGCCGCGCCGAAAAATATTCCAAAGCCATAATAGTGGCAGTTTCGGAAATAGAGCAGCAGGGAAACGTTGCCGAGAATGGCCATGCCTAGAACGGCCTGCATGACTCGCGATAACCCCAACTGAAATCCCCACCAAGCCAAGAGAGTAACGCAAAAGAGCCCGCAAATCGCAAAAGGCAGACGCGCGCTCCAGGCGCTTTCCCCAAAAACGCGAAATGATACGGCGACCGCGTAGGCGGGTAGAGGAGGCATGCCTTGATGGCGAAGATTAACGAGTAACAGCCCGTTCCGATAGGCCACGATATTTTCTCCAAGAACCGCGGTTGTATCCCCTGTCGAAACAACCCCTCTCGCACTCAAAGCATCCATCGCCTCATCATCCCACAGCGCATAGTGACCCAAGCGACTGAAGAGAAGAAGAGCACCAAGAAGCACTGTTGCCAAGGCAATCAGCACTTGAAGTCGTCGCTCTTGAAATACCGCAGTCATCCCTTTTCTGCGACAATTACAGCTTGGATCCACAAATCTGCGGGACCAAATTGGAAACTGGAAATTTTGAAGCCAGCATCGGTGAAGAGTCCAAGAGTTTCTGCCCGAGATTTGAGTAGTGAAATTTCGGGCGGATGCAAGCGCTGACTCAATCCCATCAACCGCAAGACCCCGTGCCAAAAATCCAGAACATAAACGCTGGGCGCGTGGGCATGAGGCCAGAAAACAACCAACTTGCCGCCCGATCGGAGAACACGGAATGCTTCACTCAGAATCCGACGAATCTCGTCCTTCGTAAAATGCTCCAACACTCCCAGATTATAATATCCATCAAATGATTCCCCGGCTGAGGACAGGTTGAATATACTGGCGTGGAACACCGCGATCGCCTGCGGATTGTTTCGTTGATAGAGCGCTAACGCGGCAGTCGAAATATCGACTGCCGTAATTTGCATCTCCTCTTGAATATCACCGTCCACCTGACCACAACCGCACCCGCCGTGTAATAGCCTCGCTCCAGGTTGAAAATTTTCACCGATTACCCGATTTAGCCGTCTCCGGATGAAAGTATTTCGGTAGATCGCGGCGATGAGTTCGTAGGCAATTGCACTTGGGAATTTCTTCTCTTCCCAATAGGCATCCCAGTCCTGTGGATCCGAAAGCGAATCATCAATCGCGATCTCGCGAACACTTAACCGAAATCGTTCAGGATGGCAAAAATTCGTAAGTGAAAGTAGAAAAAGCACTTGCAAACTATGCCAAGCTGACCGCGTTGTCATCTTCGAACTCCCATAAGTGCGTGCTGGCAGGATAATGGGGATCTCGGCGATCGTGGCCCCACATGCCCGGAGAACAAAGAGACTTTCGAAAAAGAATGCGTATCCCTGCGATTTGATCAGGGAGAAAACCTCGCGTTCAACCCGGTCCAGGCGATATACTCGAAAGGCCCCAGTCGCATCGTGCGGTAATCTGAGAAGGCTTCGAGTCAGCAAGTGGCCGAGCCGAGTCATGCCCCGCCGAAAAACATTCCATCCAGGAAGACTGTCCTTTGCTAGCCATCGGGAACCGATTGCAACATCAGCCTCATTAGTCGCCTCGATCAGATAGGGAATATCGGATGGCGAATGGGTGAAGTCGCAGTCCAAGGTGACCAGCACCGCGTATCCCTGATCGGACGCCCATTGGATCGCCTCTTGATGAGCGCTGCCGATTCCGAGTTTTCCGGCACGATGTCGGACGGCCAGCCGGGGATACTCCAACCTAAGCTCATCGAGAACCATACCTGTGCCATCTGGAGATCCATCGTCAATGAACAGAATATCGGAATCGAGTCCAAGTTGATCAATTTCTCGCAGCATGGCAGGGGCATTCTCACGTTCATTAAACGTGGGAATGAAAATTAGTGTTTTCAACGCCATACCTCCCCCTCCAGTTCACGCAGATTCGAGTCTGAGAAAGATATGTTTGGTTTGCAAAGAATCATTCTAATCCGATCGCTCATATCATACCCATGCCGCTTCCCATTATTTATGCATCTCTTGGGGACAGGCCGTCCATTGTTGCCAGTCGGACCGAGCATCGGAAGAGGCCTCATCGTGGATAGACTTCGATTGAAGGCAACGGAAAGATCATCCGCCCCCCATTCTCGAGAAACCTGGCTTCCCTGGAAATAATGTGACTTCGAAAATGCCACGGAAAGACCAGGAAATAGTCAGGATTCAGTTCGCGAGCTTCCGCCTCAGAGATAATCGGAATATTCGTCCCCGGTGTTACCGCCCCGAACTTATCTTCATTGATTTCAGCGATGCCGCGGATATCATCAGGCCCGAAACCACAAAATTGCAGAAGCACATTTCCTTTGGTGGAGGCGCCGTAGCCAAGAATAGATAAACCTGATTTGTTGATTCGATGTACCATTTCGCGCAGACGATCCCGATGCGTAAAAACACGCATTTTGAATTCTTCGAATGTGGCGATCTTCTGTAATTCTTGTGAACGCTCGAATTCAAGAATGGCTTCAATGCTTTCATGGTTTGACTTATGGAAGGCGAGTTGCTTGCAAACAGTTACGGCAAAGCTACCTCCGTTGATATCGTTCAATTCTACGTCTAGAATACGCAAGCCGCACTTGGAAACCATCCACTCAATCTGATGTAGAGCATAGTATTCAAGGTGCTCATGACAAATTGTGTCATAGGTATTCTTTGACAACATAGAGGGCAAGTAACTCTGCTCAAAATGCCAGAGCCCATCGTCCGCCAAGATTGATGCAACCTGCTCCATGAAGGAAATTGGCGACTCAAGATCGTAGAGCATCGCAATGGATGTCACCAGATGCGCCCTTGATTTGGTTCGCTCGAAGAATGATTCGGCCGAAAAGAAGCCGGAAAAGGCATCAACTCCGGAAGGATAGAAATTCCGGAATTTGGCTATGGTCGGATCCATTCCAATTCTGTGGGCGTGCGGAGGAGCAAACGAGAGAAGGGTCCCGTCGTTGCTGCCAATATCGAGCACAACATCGCCAGGATGGACGGGATGTCTTGCGGTTAACGCCGCCATCTTGGACTTCAAATGGTCAACCATTGAACTGTTCAGAGAAGAGCGGTATCCGTAGTTTACGCCATACATTTCCGAGGCATCAAATGAGTGTTTTAATTGAAGGAGCCCACAGTTTCCTTCACCACAACATTTTACAAGCTCGAGAGGTCCCTGTTGAACAGTTTCGTCGGTATCGCGGGGAAACACTCCAGTCAAACTCTGAACCCCTAAAGACAGGACTTCGAGCAGATTTCGGCTTCCACAACAACGGCAGACCTCAATTGCTCGAAAGTTTTGCTTTGGGGACACCCACGATCAATAGTGCCCCGTTTGTGCGATTCCAAGCACATAGAATGTGGATTCTGCCACAAGGGCCGCCAACAGGGCTGTAAGGAGCAGAAAGCAGCCTAAATGATTTACACAACGACCGGGTACCCTGGTGCTATCGATGGTTCCCCAGCCTGGTGCGGCAGGGCGCAGTCCGAAGAAGTGCCTCACAATCATGTTGGCAGGAGAACTCCCTCAGGGAACAGCCCAGTTCAGGTTCAACTTCAGATTCCTGAGCCACGTTTCCGTTGTGGCGCTGCCCCACGGCGGATCATATCCGACTAGGAACGGTCAACCTCCGACGTCATCAGCGCGACTGCATGGGAGGCTGCGCCGTTCATGAAGAGCATCACCAAATAAATCTGCGCTCCGAACACCCTGCAGCCCATGCCCCGCTGCTTGATAGACACCATGCAGGCGGCCCTCCGATCTTTCGGAACGAGACCAGCCGGTGCGCAAAAATACTGGCATAGAACGAACTGTACCGCTCGTTTCGAACGCCGCGGCGCCATTCATCTTGAGGGGTTAAACAACACCGAATCAGAACCTGCAAAGGTGGTGACGCATGGTTGATTGACGTTCGCGCAGTCATCTCTTGCGTCTTTTGCCATTTTTTCCGTTGGGCAAGGTCCATTCGCAATGTTGATGGGAAACTCCAGAAACTGCAAACTGCGCCAGGAAAGCAAAAACGGTAAGGCGTGGCTTCTTCCCGGTCAGGATCTCTGCTTGCAACTTTCGGAGCCGCGCTCTCAATGGCATTCACCGTCAGGGAACATTTGACCAATCCCCAATTGCCCTCAAGAGTAGCATCATTTCCTTTGTTCCGTGCCGGGCTGAAAACCACTCTCATTCTCCGGTCCGACGCCCTTCCCTGCCCAATCAACCTCATTTCGATCTCAACCTTATGAAACCTCTCATCACCCTCGCTCAGGCCAAGACCGCTGATGGCGCGGAAATCACCCTCCATTCGAAGGACACCCATTTCTATCTCCGCATCAATCGAGAACCTCTCATGGCGACCAATGCCCCGGAATCGGAAAAGGAAATGGCGCGGATTGGCTGTTCTGCTTTGGAGGGGAAACCAAAGGTCCGCGTCCTTATCGGTGGCCTGGGCTTCGGGTTTACCCTACGCCAATCCCTTGCCCTCGTTGGAAAAGACGCCGAGGTCCATGTGGCAGAGCTCCTGTCTGAGGTCATCGAGTGGAACCGGACCTTCCTCAGTGATCTCAACGCCGGTTGCTTGGACGACCCACGCGTCCACATTCATCTCAAGGATGTCTTCACTCTCATCGCCCGAACCCCACCTGGCTTCTACGACGCCATTCTTCTCGATGTGGACAACGGACCCAGCTCGATGGTGCTGCGGGACAATGCCCGCATCTATGATCGAAGGGGCCTGAACGCGATCACCCTGGCTCTAAAACCCGGAGGGCGGGTCGTTTTCTGGTCGGCCAGCCCCGATGCCGCTTTTGCCCGACGCCTCGCCAAGTCCGGGTTCATCGTTCAGGTCGTGCCCGCCAAAGCCCATG
The DNA here is from genome assembly GCA_937890535.1 of uncultured Spartobacteria bacterium. Classification (GTDB taxonomy): domain Bacteria; phylum Verrucomicrobiota; class Verrucomicrobiia; order Chthoniobacterales; family Terrimicrobiaceae; genus CAMASH01. The sequence goes on along the minus strand of CALBXK010000045.1, from coordinate 12,463 downwards.
CCCAAGCCAAACGCAAAGCCCACACCCTCTTTGTGGCCGACCCGAAAGGGAAGGACTGAGCGTCCCTTGATTCGTAGCCTCGTCGCCGCCAACATGGCCAGAAATCCCTAAAGCATCCCGGCGGCGACTGTTATCGCGAGGCGATTATATTCTCGTTGACAGAGTCTCCCGGCGCTACGGGAACACTCGAGCTCACTTTCCAGAAGCTATCGGCGAAACGTGGCCAGTCCGCGAGAATTTCCTTCGCGAGCTCGCTTTCGGTCAATTCCAGATGCCTCGCGATAAAACCCTTGAGCGTGACAATATCGTCAGGGGACGAAAGGCGTTCCGGGGTGACGAGCTGCGGGTTGTAGCGTTTGGAAAACTTGCTTTCCAGATCAAGCACATAGGCGACACCACCAGTCATTCCGGCGCCAAAGTTTTTTCCGGTCGAGCCGAGGACCACGACAGTCCCGTTGGTCATGTACTCGCAGCCATGATCACCCACGCCCTCGACTACGGCGATACCGCCGGAGTTTCGCACACAAAAGCGCTCGCCGCCCCGGCCATTGGCAAACAAAGCTCCCCCCGTGGCACCATACATCACGGTGTTGCCAAGAATGATACAGTCCCGCGGGATATATTTTCGTGGCGATATTGCCTTGATGATAATCTCCCCACCACTCATGCCTTTGCCGACATAGTCATTTGCCTCCCCGGTAAGAATCAAACGAACCCCGGGGGTAAGAAAGGCACCAAAGCTCTGACCCGAACTTCCGGAAAACTTGAGATTCACGGTGCCGTCAGGCAGACCCTCCGCCCCGTACTGGTAGCCAATCTCGCCGGACACCTGCGTGCCGACGGAACGATTCACATTGGAAATCTTATACGACAAAGTAACGGGCTGCCCGTCGTTGATGGCATCCCGGGCGTCCTGCAAGATCAGGTCGTCCAGGGTGCGATCCTCGGGCCCATCGTTTCGAAAACGGGTTGCGTAACGCGGCAACGCCGGATCATCCTTCGCGACATCCACCAAAAGCCGGCGCAAGTCCACCGTGTTGGCCTTGGGATGATCAGGAATCTCACGCTGCCGGAGACTGGAAGTCTGTCCGATCATTTCGTTGATCGTACGGAATCCAAGGCGGGCCATAATCTCACGCACTTCTCCCGCCACCGCATTGAAAAAATTCACCACATATTCCGGCTTGCCCTTGAACTTGGCCCGGAGGCGATCATCCAAGGTGGCCACTCCCACCGGACAGGTGTTGAGATGGCATTGACGCACATAAACACAGCCGGTTGCGATCAGCGCGGCCGTGCCAAAATTGTATTCCTCAGCACCCAACAGGGTGGCATAGACAATGTCTTCGCCCGTGCGCATCCCGCCATCGGTGCGCAGGGTGACTCGGTTGCGCAGACCGTTCAGCATGAGTACCTGGTGGGTCTCCGCCACGCCCATTTCCCATGCTCCGCCCGCGTTCTTGACCGAACTCAAGGGCGAAGCTCCGGTCCCGCCTTCATGGCCACTGACCAGAATGATATCGGCGTGGGCCTTGGCCACCCCGGCGGCAATGGTGCCCACCCCGGCTTCGGACACAAGCTTGACGCAAACGCGGGCCCGGGGATTGACCTGCTTGAGGTCATAAATCAACTGAGCCAGATCCTCGATGGAATAGATGTCATGATGCGGTGGCGGCGAAATAAGAGTCACGCCCTCCACGGCATGACGCAATTTGGCAATGTAGGCGCTGACTTTGTGGCCAGGAAGCTGCCCCCCTTCTCCCGGCTTGGCACCCTGGGCCATCTTGATTTCGATTTCCTTGGCACTGGCCAAATAGGCCGCAGTGACTCCGAATCGTCCGCTCGCAATCTGCTTGATGGCGCTGTTGGCCCAATCACCATTTTCCCGGCGATGGAATCGGGCGGCGTCCTCACCGCCCTCGCCACTGTTGGACTTTCCGCCGATGCGGTTCATGGCGATGGCAAGGGTTTCATGGGCCTCCGGACTCAGCGCCCCCAGGGACATGCCTGCGGTCGTGAAACGCCGGCGAATATCCTCAACGGACTCGACCTCCTCCAAGGGAACCGACCCGGAAGAAACCGGGGACATTTCCAACAAATTGCGTAACGAATGGGGCCGATTAGCCAACACGGCATCGACATATTTTTTGTAATCTTCGGCCTTCCCCGCCTTGTCCGCTCCCTTGATTCCCACATAGGTTTGAAAACTTTGAATGACGGGAGGGGTAACGACATGCAACTCCCCTCCCCGGCGGAATCGATACACGCCTGGATCGGAAAGTTTACCCGGCTCAAGCGGAACGGTGCCGGAGAATGCCATCGTATGACGGGTCAGGCTTTCCGTGGCAATTTCCTCAAAGCCAAGCCCTTCGATCTGGGTACTGGTCCCCGTGAAGCACTGCTCGACCAGACGGGTGGAAATTCCAATGGCTTCAAAAATCTGGGCTCCGCGATAGCTACTCACCACCGAAATTCCCATTTTGGACATAATCTTCAAAAGTCCATTTTCCAAGGCCGTCTTGTACTTCATGGCCGCACTGGCAAAGTCCTCTTCAAGCTTCCCGTTTTCGATCAACTCCCTCACGACTTCAAACCCCAGGTAGGGATTGACACAACTTGCCCCATAACCCACCAGGCAGGCCACCTGATGAACATCACGGGCCTCGGCGGTCTCGCAGATCACGCTGGCTCGCATCCGCTTGCCAACTTTTCGAAGGTGGTGATGAACCGCCCCCATGGCCAGCAACATCGGAACCGCCACTTGCGCTGAATCCACACCCCGATCGGAGAGGATGATGATCCGGGCCCCGGTATCGACCGCCGTCTCAACCTCCGCACAAATACGCTGCACGGCCTTCTCCAATCCTTCCGGACCTTCTGCCGCAGGCCAGAGACAGGACACATCCGCAGACGGAAAATCGCCTCCGATGACGCGGAGTTTGTCCACATCCGCATCGAGAAGAATCGGAGAATCCAACATGATCTGTCGGCAATGTTCTGGAGATTCAGACAGGAGATTCCCCCGCTTCCCGATCACGGTGTAGAGCGACATGACAAGCTTTTCGCGAATCGGGTCGATCGGTGGATTTGTGACCTGCGCGAATTGTTGTTTAAAATAGGTGTAGAGCAGCCTGGGCTGGAGCGAGAGAACCGCCAGGGGGGTATCGTCGCCCATTGACCCCACCGGCTCGGCACCATCGCGAAACATGGGTTTGAGGATGATCTCAAGCTCCTCCGACGAATAGCCAAACGCCACCTGCTTCTGCGTCAGGCCAAGGATGTCGAGATCGCCCGCCGGCGGAAACACGTCTTTGGCCGTAACGTGATCAAAGCGCAGATTGTTTGCCTTCAGCCATTTCCCGTAGGGTTGGCGGGCGGCGAGGGCGGCCTTGATATCGGCGTCCCGAAGGAGCTTCCCCCCGACCGTATCCACCGCAATCATCTCCCCGGGACCAAGGCGTCCCATTTCCACGACCTGCGACAGATCCAGGCCGGAAATTCCAACCTCGGATCCCAAACAGAAGACCCCGTCTTCGCTCAGTGCGTAGCGCGCGGGCCGGAGCCCGTTGCGATCCAGTGAAGCCCCAACGGTGAGGCCATCGCTGAAACAGAGGGCGGCGGGACCATCCCACGGTTCACAGAGGCAGCGATGGTACTCATAAAAATCGGCCACTTCCTGCGGGATGCCCTGATCCGAACGCCACGCCGGCGGGACCAGCATAGTCATGGCGTGAAGAATGCTACGGCCGCTCATGGTCAGCATTTCCAAGAGATTATCCAGGCTGGACGAGTCCGACCCGCCGGGCTGGATGATGGGCTTGAGCAAGTCCATGTCCGCTCCCCAAAAGTCCGCCTTCAACTCCGCTTCGCGGGCACTGGTCCAATTGCGATTGCCCTGCACGGTATTGATCTCGCCGTTGTGCGCCAGCATCCGGACAGGCTGGGCCAGCGGCCACTTAGGAAACGTGTTCGTGCTGTAGCGCTGGTGATAGACACAGAGGGAGGACTCGTAGTCAGGGTTCGCCAGGTCCGGGTAAAATTTTTCCAAGGAAGAAGAGACGAGGAGCCCCTTGTAAAGAATCGTCCGGTGGGAGAACGACGAAATGTAGAAATTTTGAATCTTATCGGCGGCGGCGATGTCCTCGATTTCGTTCCGGGCCAGAAACAGTCTCCGCTCGTAGTCATCATCCGGCATCCCCCACGGTTTCCCGATCAGCACCTGTTCAATGCGGGGCATGGTCGTCTGGGCCTTTTCTCCCAGAACCCGCAGATTGATTGGCACCTCGCGCCAGCCAAATAGAAACAACCCGCGTTTCTCCAGAACATCCTGGGTGATCGCTTTGGCCCGCGCCTGGGCGTAGGCATTATCATGGGGCAGGAACATGACCCCCACCCCCAGATCGCTCTCCTGGTATAGCGTGTGCCCCATGCGAATCACCTCCGGCACAAGCAGTTTGTAAGGGATCTGGGTCATGACACCCGCACCGTCCCCGGTCATCGAATCGGCATCCAGCGCTCCCCGGTGCATGAGATTGCAGATGGAACGCAGGCCCATGCGCACGATTCGATTCGATCGTCTTCCATTCACCTGGGCAACAAATCCCACTCCGCACGAGTCGTGTTCGTGGGCAGGATCGTAGAGTGAGTGGCTGGCGAGAGGGTTGTTGAAAATTGTTTCCTTCATAAGTCGAGTCCCTTGGTTTGTTGGTTCGCCGATCACCGGACGCTCCATTGCAAAAGGGGAGCAATTTTCGGCCCCAATTCTATGCCTGTCATTAGAAAAATGACCGATACATCACATTTTTTCACGTCGCGGGCAGCAGGTCCGCAGTCCCCCGGCTTCCCTCAAGTCCGAAATTGTCAGTTTTTGCCCAAACAACTCAGAGGAACTTCCCGGGCCAAACCGTCAGACAGCCTACGGATGGGTCATCTCTTCGGCCTGGACCCACTGGTCGAATTGATCCGGCGTGAGATACCCCAGGGTCACGGCAGCCTCCTTCAGGCCGGTCTTTTCCTTGTGCGCCTTCTTGGCGATTTCCGCCGCCTTGTCGTAGCCGATGTGGGGATTCAAAGCGGTGACCAACATGAGGGAGTCTTTCACATAATCGGCGATGCGCTCCCGGTTGGGTTCGATTCCGGCGGCGCAATGGTGGTGGAACGACTCGCAGCCATCGCTCAAGAGACGGACAGAATTCAGATAATTAAAGATGATGAGCGGCTTGAAGACATTGAGTTCAAAGTTGCCCTGGGAACCCGCGAATCCGATGGCGGCATCATTGCCCATCACCTGCACCGCGATCATGGTGAGGGATTCACATTGGGTCGGATTCACTTTTCCCGGCATAATCGATGAACCCGGTTCATTCTCCGGAATCGTCAGTTCCCCAAGCCCACAGCGAGGCCCGGAGGCGAGCCAACGAATGTCGTTGGCAATTTTCATCACCGAACAGGCCAAGCTCTTCAAGGCACCGCTGGCAAAAACAAACTCATTGTGGGACGCGAGGGCAGAAAACTTATTGGGAGCGGAAACGAATGGCAATCCGGTGAGATCGGCAATGTGGGCTGCCGCACGATCTCCAAATTCCGGATGGGAGTTCAGTCCCGTGCCCACGGCGGTTCCACCGATGGCCAGGGAATAAAGACCGGGCAGAGAGGCTTCCACGCGTTGCAGATCATCGTCCAACATGGTCACATACCCTGAGAATTCCTGCCCCAGCGTCAAGGGAGTGGCATCCTGAAGGTGGGTGCGCCCGATCTTCACGATCCCGGAAAAGTCTTTCGCTTTGGCGTCGAGGACATCGCGCAGGGCGCGGACGGCGGGGAGCAACCGTGACACAACCTCACAGGCGGCCGCGATATTCATCGCGGTGGGGAAGGTATCGTTGGAAGACTGCGACATATTGACGTCATCGTTGGGATGAATCGGATTCTTTGAGCCCAAAACGCCTCCGGCGATGGCAATGGCCCGATTGGCGATCACTTCGTTGGAGTTCATGTTGCTCTGGGTTCCACTCCCCGTCTGCCAGATGCGGAGGGGAAAATGGCCATCGAGAACTCCGGCAATGACTTCATCGGCGGCCTGCACGATGAGATCACATTTTTCGGTGGTCAGCTTCCCGAGGTCACGATTGGCCAGGGCGCAGGATTTTTTCAAGAGACCCAGCGCCCGGATCAGCTCCGGGGGTTTGATATCATCCCCAATGTCAAAATGAACGAGAGAGCGGGCAGTTTGCGCCCCCCAATAGCGGTCATGAGGCACCGGAATCGAGCCCATAGAATCAGATTCGATACGGTGGGTCTTAGGCGAAGAAGGAGAGTCAGAAGTCACCCTGCGACGTTATGGCGATGCCCGGGAAAATGAAAAGCCTCAAGTCATTTCCGAGTCAAACCCGCTTCGCCGGTCCGCCGGGTCGCAAAGGGCTTCTTGTGCTGCCCCACCTTTTGAGTCGGCGGCTTCTCGTGGGACGCCACATCGGAGAAGCCCTCCTGAGCCTCCAAATCCAAATCCACCTCCCAATAATCTTCACGATTCCCCTCCCCGGCCAGAACGAGGCGCTCTACGCTTTCTTCCAAGCTCGGAATATCCTGCGACCAACCGGCTTCCCGCAAACGAGCGAGATCAGCCAGGACGGGACCGCTGATGGGCGGAAGGTCTGCCCCGCCCTCCCAAAGGACCTTTGGCTTGCATTTCAGGGCCTTAAAAACCGCACCCACCACATCCTTGGCCGTATGCCCCACGCCCGAACCGAGCGGGTACAATCCCGAGGTCGTTTCAGATTCGGCGAGAAACACCGCCATCCGGGCGGCACGACGCACCGACATAAAATCATAAACACGTCGGCCCGAATCCGAATCCGGGTCCAGGCTGCCCGGAAGCCTCACCACCCCGCCCGCCAACGCCTGCTTCCCTGCCGAGGCGATCAACCCAGCCAGCGCACCGCTGGAAGGCTCGTCTGGACCAAGAAGCTAGTGATATTTTAGGGCCAAATATCGCCGATCTGGAAGGCGCGTCATGGCCTGACGGTCAAATAAACAGGCCATCACGCCAGCCTGGGTCACCGGGCGAAAATTCTCCGGTCGGCCACAAAGAATATCCTCCGCCTTCGGATCAGGACCCAGCGCATCGGCAGACGAAATCGAAATCAAGCGGGCCTTTTTGTCAGCAACGAAATCGAGAATCGCCCTGGCCGATGCCGGCGAGGACCGCTGCTCTCCACCCCCCAGGTGGAAAACATGCGAAAAATCGGCTCCACTCAGGACGCGACGACCATGGCGAGCATCCAATTCGTCGGGATACAAAATCTCTGAAAAGCGCAGCGAAGGCAGATTCTTCCAGCGGCCGTCATCCACATCGTCCACAAGGACAATATCCCGAATCCCTTTCCGATTCAGATGGCGCACGAGGGCCATCCCAAAAAAATCCATCCCCCCGACCACCAGAACGCGCCCCCAATTGCCCGGCGCAGAATCCGATAGTCCGGGTCGACGGGTGGGAAAAGCGCCCGCTTTTTGACCTCGCAAAGGCGCACGTAATTTGGCGAGCGTCGGATGTCCAGGCGACAGGTCCGGGGATCCAATTTCCTCCTGAATGCGAGCTTTGAGATCTCGGAAGGCCAGACCAAAATCCTCCCATTGGGCCCGAAGAAATCGCCAAAAATGCCTCCCACGATGCCGGACTTGCCGCCAGTGGCCTTGAAACTCCTGGCTCTCAAAGATCCGAACCACCCGATGCCGCAAGCGCCTGATCCAAGGTTTCCGGCTTTTCCCAATGCCCTGATCCAAGGTCTCACCTGTCGCCTGATCAACGCGCCCCTTCTTCCCGCGGGGTGCTTCCGTGACGATGTCGTCCTCTTCGCCAGAGCTATTATGAAGTGTCATAATTCACCATCAGGAATCCCGCAGCTGTCCCCGACCGGACAGATCCACCACCATACCTTTTCCAGTTCGGACAAAAAAATCCTTCCTAGCTGGTTGCGGCCTCACTGGGTTCTGAAACGACTGCGGTCGAAGTAAATGCAAGTTTTTCGCCCTCACGTTTCACGTGAACGATCTCACCTGGCTTGATGTGACCTCTGAGCAACTCTTCAGCAATGGGATCTTCCATGTGACGCTCCACCGCCCTCCGCATCGGTCGGGCCCCATACTCGGGATCGTAGCCCTTCTCGATGATGAACTCCGTGGCGGAGGGGTCCAAAACCAGGTGGATGTCCCGGGCCTTGATCCGCTCTACAACCTTCGCCACCTCGAGGTCAACAATCCGCACGAGATCTGGCTTAGTCAGGGTGTGAAAGACAATCGTGTCATCCAAACGATTGAGAAACTCGGGTTTGAACACCCGTTTTGTCTCGGCCAGAATTTTATCACGCATGGTATCGTGGGTGTCGGAGTCTTTGGCGGCCCCAAATCCCAAGGTGGTCTGCTTCTTGATCAATTCCGCCCCCACATTGGAGGTCATGATAATGATCGTGTTGCGAAAATCCACTTTGCGAGCCAGCGAGTCCGTGATCGTGCCTTCTTCCAGGATCTGCAACAGCAGATGCATCACATCCGGATGGGCTTTCTCGATCTCATCAAAGAGCACCACCGAATAGGGACGCCGGCGCACCGCCTCGGAGAGTTGTCCGCCCTCTTCATAGCCCACGTAACCAGGAGGGGATCCAATCAGGCGGGAGGCGGTGAATTTTTCCATGTACTCAGACATGTCGATTTGAATGAGGGCATCTCCATCTCCAAACATGAATTCGGCGAGGGAGCGGGCGAGGAATGTCTTGCCCACTCCGGTCGGCCCCAAAAACACAAATGATCCGATCGGACGCCGGGGATCCTTGAGGTCGGCGCGGGAACGCCGCAAGGCCTTGCTGATCGCGGTGACGGCTTCGTCCTGTCCAATAACACGAAGCTTCAATTCGTCCTCCATGGCCAGAAGCTTCTGAGCCTCCTTCTGTTCCATGCGGGAGAGCGGCACACCCGTCCACTTGGAAATGACGGACATGATCTCGTCATCCGTGACCACGACTTCCTTTTCCTCCTTGTTCGTCCGCCATTCGGACAAAATGGCATCGAGACGATCCTTGGTCTGTTTTTCGCCATCCCGCAGGGAAGCCGCCTTTTCGAAGTCCTGAGCCTTAATAGCCGCCTCCTTCTCCTCGCGAATTGCTACAATCTCCGCCTCGATATCCTTCACATTTGGCGGACGGGTCATGGAGGCGATCCGGGCCCGGGATCCGGCCTCATCCATCACATCAATCGCTTTGTCCGGGAGAAAACGCCCCGTCAAATAGCGGTCGGAAAGTTTGGCCGCGGATTCCAAAGCTTCATCGGTGATTCTCGCCTTGTGATGGGCCTCATATTTTGGACGAATCCCTTTCAGTATCAAAATGGTTTGCTCCACGCTGGGAGCCTCGACCTTGACGGTTTGAAAGCGGCGTTCCAGGGCAGCGTCCTTCTCGATGTATTTGCGATACTCGTTCAGGGTGGTCGCCCCGATGCACTGCATCTCGCCCCGGGAGAGGGCGGGCTTGATGATATTCGAGGCGTCCATGGCCCCTTCGGCCGATCCGGCACCAACGATGGTGTGCAATTCGTCGATAAAAAGAATCACGTTTTTGGTCCGGCGGATTTCATCCATGACCGCTTTGATGCGTTCCTCAAATTGCCCACGATACTTCGTGCCTGCGACCATGAGGGCGAGATCAAGAGTGATGACCTTCTTGTCGTGAAGAATTTCCGGAACTTCACCAGCGACAATTTCCTGGGCAAGTCCCTCGGCAATGGCCGTCTTGCCCACGCCGGCTTCACCGATCAAAACGGGATTGTTCTTTTTTCGACGACAGAGAATTTGAATGACCCGTTCGATCTCGTCGGCCCGCCCGATGACGGGATCCATCTCTCCCTTGCGGGCGCTTTCGGTCAAGTCCCGGCCAAAGGCACGCAGGGCCGGCGTCTTACTGTCCTTTTTACCCCCGGCCTCGTCAGGAACACCCTCACCTTCCTCCTGGGGCGAGAAATTAGGATCAAGTTCCTTAAGAATTTCGTTGCGGGTGCGCTCGATGTCGACCTCCAGGGTCTTAAGGACCCGGGCAGCGACGCCCTCACCTTCGCGAAGCAGACCAAGGAGAATGTGCTCGGTGCCGACATAGGAATGCTGCAGGGCCTTGGCCTCCTTCCCCGCCAGGGCGAGAACCTTTTTCACCCGTGGGGTGTATGGGATGTTTCCCACCATTTTGGTTTCGGGACCCGATCCGACCTGCTTTTCCACTTCCATTCGGACCGTCTCCAAATCCAAGCCCATTTTCTGAAGGACATTCACAGCCACACCCTGACCGAGCTTGATCAATCCCAGGAGGAGATGCTCGGTTCCCACGTAATTATGATTGAAGCGATCTGCCTCTTTACGAGCCAGAGCGAGAACCTGCTGAGCGCGGGGTGTAAAATTATTCATCATTTTTTGGTGTGTTCGAAGCCCGGATCGCGATCTTGGCGATATCAGGTTCGGGAACGTCTCCTAATTTGGCTCGAATCAGGGCTGCGCGCAAGGAGTCCCTTTCCTCGGCGGTCATTTTTTGGGCTTGGGCACCCTTTTGGAGGTGAGCCGGTTGGGTCTCAATAAAGAGGGCATCCACGGGCAAACGATGGGCTTCGGGAAACAATCCCAAGTCAACTCCGAGCTTGATGACGGAGAGCAGGTTCAAGGCCTCTTTGGAACTGATCGAATGGGCGTGGGACATCACACCGTAGGCACGGCCAATTTGATCCAAAAGGGTGATCGCCTTGCGTTCCAGCAGCACAGCCCGGGCATTCTGCTCGTGTTCGATGACGCTGAGGATGACCTTATTGAGACGCTCAATGATATCCAGTTCGGTCTCTCCGAGGGTGGTTTGGTTCGAAACCTGAAACAGGTTTCCCATCGCCTCCGAGCCCTCGCCGTGCAGTCCACGGACCGCCAGTCCAATCTTGTTCACTGAGTTGATGACCTTGTTCATCTGATCACTCATGACGAGGGCAGGCAGATGCAGCATCGCCGAAGCCCGCATCCCGGTGCCGACATTGGTGGGGCAAGCTGTGAGGTAGCCGAGGCGGGCATGATAGGCAAAATCGAGCATGGGTTCGAGTTCCGTATCGGCGGCATCGAGGAGGGTGAAACCCTTCTCCAATTGCAATCCGCTGGAGATCGCCTGCATGCGCAGATGATCCTCCTCGTTGATCATGAAGCTCAAAGTTTGAGACCCGTTCATCACCACCGCACTTCCGACCCCTTTGGCCGCGTGTTCCCTGCTGATGAGATGCCGTTCGACCAGAACCTGCTTCTCCAGGGGCGAAAGTGCCTCCAGATTTTCTGCGATGGGCTCGTCCATTATGGCCAGGCTCTCCACCGCCTCTCGAACAGATTTGAGCACCTCGATGCGCTCCGCCTTTTTCGCCCAACCGGGAAACGGCTTGTCACGAAGGTTGCGCGCCAGCCGCACCCGACTGCTCACGACGATCTGCCGGTGGGGACCGTCTTCACTTAACCATTTTCCGGCCCGGGCCGTAATGCGCGAAATCTTCATACTTCTGACCCCATTTCGATGCGACGAATCTGATCCCGAAGATCCGCCGCTTTCTCAAATTCCTCGGCCTTTACGGCCACGTTGAGATGCGACTGCAAAGCCTTGATCTTCTCCGTATACTGGCGGGTTTCCAAAAACTCCTTGGGAGACTTTCCGATATGTTCACTGCCCTTGTGGACGTTCTTCAGCAGGGCCTCAAGTCCCTCAATGAACACATCGTAGCAGGCGCTGCAACCCAAGCGCCCGGCTTTTTTGAATTCCCCCTGCGTAAATCCACAAACCGGGCATTTCAATGTCTTATCGGAATTCTCCAAATTCTGCGCCTCTCCCAGGCCGGGAAGCAGATCGGTGAGGGCAAAACCCGTCGGATCGTTCACACCCTTTTCCTTGGAACAGCTCTCGCAGAGATTTACCTTCTGCATCTTGCCGCCCACGATCTGAGTGAGAAAAACCGTCGCGTCTTTCTGCTGGCACACATCACATTGCATAACACCTAATAAATCGCTGTACCTGACTCCTCTGTCAACTTGTGGAATTTCTCCGTGAGCCGAAGCGTGACCGGACCGGGGCGGCCGTCACCGATCACCCGGGTGTCGAGACGCACCGCAGGAATGATCTCCGCGGCCGTACCGGTCAGAAAACACTCGTCGGCCGTGTAGATATCATAGCGGGTCATGTTCGACTGATCGATCGTAAGCCCCTCGGCAGCGACAATTTCAAAAACCACCTCTCGCGTGATGCCGGCCAGGGCCCCGGAGGAAATCGGCGGGGTGAAAATTTTTCCATTTTTCACCGTAAAAATATTGTCCCCGGTGCACTCCGCCACATAACCCTGCTCATTGAGCATCAATCCCTCCCCCGCCCCGGATTGATGGGCCTCGATTTTGGCGAGAATATTATTGAGGTAATTGAGC
>CALBXK010000044.1 GCA_937890535.1 uncultured Spartobacteria bacterium | reverse complement strand
GTTCGAATCCCTGCCCATCCGCTCCCCTCTTTCTATGGGGAATCCCCTCTAAATAGTGCTCCACAACTACTATTTATATCGTTGACTGGTAGCAGTTGCGGTAGCATGATAGAACCATGGCTTCGGTTCACAAACGGGATGGCTCCAAGTACTGGCACGGTAAATTCACACTCCCAGATGGGCGCCGGATGTTCCGGAGCACAAAGCAAACGGATAAAACCAAAGCCCTGCAAGTCACCTTGGGTTGGGAAAAGGCCACCCGGATGAAAGTCGGCTCCGATCAGGCTCACAAGGTCATGGCTGACATTGTAAAGACGATTTCCGGAGATGACTTCGAACAAGTCTCCCTTTATGCGTTTTGTGACAAATGGCTGACTCGGCGAAAACTCGAGGTGGCACCACGATCCTACGAAAAATACGCCCAGGTAGTAAGGGAGCTGAAGGCCGCCATCCCTGAATCGGTCGCAATGGCGCATGTCACGACCCGGCGCTTGGTGGATGTCCGGGATGATTTCGCCAGCCGGATCTCCCTCTCTACGGCCAATGACTACGCGAAGATCATTCGGATGATTTTCAATGACGCGTTTTTGACCGGGGCAATTTCAGAAAACCCCGCTCAACGGATCAAGCCATTGAATGCGAGCAGGGAAAAGAAAGAGCGAGTGCAGCGCCGGCCGTTTCGGATCGATGAGGTGGAGGCAATTCTTGATACCATGGAGCCGGAGGAGGAATGGTACGGAATGGTGTTGCTGGGGGTTTATTCCGGGCAGCGGCTTCGGGATGTCGCCTCGGCGCAACGCGAGCACATCATTGATGGGGTATGGGTATTCAAGTCGAGGAAGACCAATCTCCCTATGCGGGTTGTTTTGGCGATTCCTGTGATCAAGTGGCTGAAAAAGCATGCTCCAAAAACGGGCCCACTCTTTCCGAAAAATTCTGAGGCGAAACAATCCAGCATCCTATCCAATCGATTTTACCGGATCATGTCTGACGCAGGGCTTGTCCCACGCCGATCCCACGCCAAGAAGGCGGACGGGAAGGGACGGGCTGCAGAGCGAACGCTTTCTGAGCTTGGATTTCACTGCTTCCGCCATACCACCCAGACTTGGTTGATGGAGTCCGGCGCCTCCCGTGAGCTGGCAATGGCCCACGTTGGCCATGAGGATGAGAAAACAAGCCGAGGATATACCCATATCGGGGTAGATACCCTCAAGGGCGTTGTGACAAAGATGCCGGCTATCAGGATGACCAAAATGAAATGAGAGTTTGCGTGGGTATCGTTTTCGTTGAAAAAACAAAGCCAGCGATCCGCTGAGGCTTCGATCTTCACGATCGGCCGTTAGCCGTTCGAACCATTTAATCTCCGCCTTCTATTTTGCGCACACCTTCCGAACTACGCTTCCAGCGTAATGCCATGCCGAGAATTTTCTCTTGGGTTCGGGAGCTCCCCCGAATGCTTCGATGAATGGATCATCGCCAAATGAGGAGTAGCCTTCGAATATCTCGGAAGCATTCGCTTCGTCCACCCCGGCAATTAGAAGGCTGTTTTCGACAAGGCCTTGGGCCGCCTTCTCGGCGTCTTCAAACGTTGCATACTCGCCAAGGCACCAGCGGACGTTGAATCGGGAGAACTCAGAGTTATCGTCCACCATGACCCGATACCCTTGTGGCCGGGTTCCCATGGGGAGCGCTCCTTCCCGCAGCATCTCAAGTGGATGAAGTTGACTGCGCCGTGGCTTCGGCTTCTGAGGCTTCACAGAATCAAACACACTCAAGACCAAATTTGGCCAATCCGGCTCTTCTGCATCCATTCCCATTATCTCCTTCCAAAGTCCTGGGAGCATTCTGACCGTCACGTATTCCTTGATGAACCAAACCATCGCATGCGCAAATTCTTCAACATCATCGATGCTGACGCATCCAATGGAATGCGCCATATTGATCGATTCGGAGAGGGCGCTCGCGATTTCCCGATGCTTGAGAAGTGATTGAGCGGAGATCCGACTCGCAATAAACTTCCGCTCTTTTTCGGTGAAGGGAGTTTCAGGCGTTTCGTCATCAGGGAAAAGCAGATGCCGATTGAACAAGTCACACATCGTTTGGGTGATTTCCTCCTGCCGCTCAAGACTTGCTCCTGGCTTGTCACTTTCTGCCTGCAACCAATCGAGGAAGTTGTGAACTGGCTCCGGGAAAATCATTTCCTGGAGGCGGCTGTTCCCGCGGTTACAAATTTTTCCACCTTGAGAGTTTGTTCCCCATCCCATCGGTAGGCGGTGAGCTTTCCGCCCTTGGCCACACTGTAATCCAAACACGCGACATTCGGCTTGAGCGGTGCCGGCGGCCGATCGGCTGGAAGCCAATAGTGGCCGAAGAATACCGGCGGGGCCTCAGCGGGATACCCAGCGAGGCCTTCATGACCGACTGGAATGGCGAGATCAGGAACGGTTTGCGAGTCGGGAAAGACGGCTTGTCGATAGGTGCAGACGCCCTCGCTTCCCAATTTCTCCCACCACCGCACCCGGATCTTGTCGCGTTGGAAACCGGACTTATCCGAAAAGAAATAACCGGGCGGTAAATCGAGTTCCACGCCATTGAGAAGGATTTCTTTATTCCCATACAACGAACCTCCCCGATCCATAATCCCGTGCAATACTGCGGAATCGAGAGAGCCGACATTCCCAAAAGCGGCGACGCTCTCGTCACACCAGGCGGCGTGAACGGCCCGCAATCCGTCAAGCTCCAGAAATAGCGGGAGCGAGGCAAACCATTGCAGCCAATCTTGCCATTCCTCCGGATAGGACACTGCAATCTGTTTTTGAGTTTGAGCGTGTTGCTCGATCTTTTCCGGCTTGTGTTCCCGAAGCCACCCTCCCCGCCCGTCGGGTGTCGCGTAGGCAAGGGCGTTGAACTCGTGATTGCCCATGATCGCTTGCGCTTGGCCCTCCTCGACCATCTTGCGGACGATCTGAAGCGTCTCCCGAA
>CALBXK010000043.1 GCA_937890535.1 uncultured Spartobacteria bacterium | reverse complement strand
AATATCGTGTCCTTGGCCGATACCTTAACGAGTCTTGAGGGATTTGCTTTCCGCCAGTCGAGCTCCTCTCCAAATCTGGATCTTACAATTGATAGCCTGATTGTCGCCACGACTTTTGCGGAAGTTGTCCCCGAGCCCACAGCCTGCGCCCTCTTCGGTGCCGGTGCTCTTTTCTGGGTTCTCCGCCGCAAACGGACGGCCTGATCTCGAATTTTTTATTCAATGAAAAACGGCGGAGGCGGCTCCGCCGTTTTTGCGTACGGGGGGAAGTTTCTGACCGGAGGAATACAATCCAGCCACAGGCCACGAGCGAAGCACTCGATTCCTTCTCATTCTTGGCGTGAAACTATTAACAGAAATGAACCAAGGAGGTCGCAGAGACCACAGAGCTGCAACGGATGCGCAGCAACGGCCAGGCTTTCACCACAGGCAAAGGGCTCAGGCATGAGGCCTAGGTTAATGCGGTTTTTGGATGATTTTTGGGGGACCACACGCGGCTCGGGTGTTGGTTTTGGCGGCCCGCCAAAACCGCATGCCCCTCCCGGGGCAGCCCATCCGGCGGGTCGTCCGATGGATACACGCGGGCCGCGTGAGTTCCCCATTTCCTGCGATTTTCCGCCTGGAAGCTTCCTGAAATAAAGGGAGTTTATATCTTGTTCTTTCCGTAAAAAGAAGAAAGTATTGGCGCATCATGAAGCAAGCATTGGAGTATCTCTATGGAGACTTCCTTGAGCGGGAGCTCCCTGAATTGACCGAGCGAGTTTGCGATCTTGAACCCGTTTCTGGCAAGGCCTTGGCCTTGATTGGGATGCGACGGGTCGGCAAGACGTATTCCTGCTATCAGGTCATGAAGGACCTGCTCGCTCGTGGTGTTCCCAAGGACAATATTCTATATCTGAACTTCGAGGATGATCGTCTTTTTGGTTTCAAGCTGGCAGAGTGCCAGTCCATACTCGACGTGTTCTACGCGCCTAGACCGGGGAAGAAGTCCGAACAATGCTATTTCTTTTTCGATGAGATCCAGAACGTGGAGCACTGGGAGCGTTTTGTCCGGAGGCTCATTGATACAGAGCAGGTCTCGGTGTATGTGACTGGCTCCTCGGCGCGTTTGTTGAGTTCCGAAATCGCCACCGGACTCCGCGGACGATCCCTCGACCGAGAGGTGTTCCCGTTTTCCTTCGAGGAGTACCTGCAAGCTCATTCGTTCTCGCAAGGTCCGCTGCCCATCGGATCGAGAACTCGACTGATATTGAACCAGCATGCGGAGATGTATTGCCGGGACGGAGGGTTTCCAGAAGTTCAGGCCGTCAGTAAGAATCGGCGACGGGAGATCGTGCAGAGTTACGTCGACGCGGTCGTGCTTCGGGATGTCGTTGAGCGGCATCACGTCTCCAATGTGGAGGCGCTACGCTCATTGCTTTATCATGTGCTTCGCAATCCGGCGACGAAGTTTAGCGTCAACAAATTCTATCTCGATTTGCGAAGCCGGGGGTTGCGGGTGGCCAAAGATGATCTCTACGCGTTTCTCCGCCATCTCACCGATGCGTATCTTCTGTTTCAAGTGCCGATCTGGACCCGCTCGGAGAAGAAACGGCAGGTGAATCCCAAGAAGATGTATGTCATCGATAACGGTGTGCTCGATGCCTACTCGACCGACCTCACAGCGGATCACGGGGCCTTTCTCGAAAACTTGGTCTTTCTCACTTTTAGACGGCAAGGATTCAACGTCGGCTACTACGAAACGAAACAGGGGCACGAAATCGACTTTATCTTCCAGAACGACGGGAAAACCGTTTTGGTGCAGGTTGCGTGGACCTTGAGGGATGAGACAACCAAGGAACGTGAACTCAGGGCATTAAGGGAGGCCTCGAAGGAGTTTGAAAATGCCGACTGCATTTTGGTGACCCGGGACGAAGAATGGACGACGGATGACAACACCATCAGGGTCCTTCCCTTGTGGAGATTCTTGCTCCGCGATTGTTAGCAGAAGCCACTAAACCTAAAAACCGGAATGAACCACAAGTTCACAGAGACCACAGAGAAAAAATGGATAAGAAGAAATTTACGAAAATCGTGACACGCTGTGGAAAGTCACCTGTCAGGTGGGTCGCTATCGAGGCTCCGCTTTTCTGCAACTGCCTTTGAAAGCCTCGCCGTCGCTGCGGATGCGCCTCATTCCTCCCAGAATTCATCCCCTTCGGGCTGCTTTCAGCAGGCGATGTCCGCGGTTCCCACCGCTCCCGTTCCGTTGCAGCTCTGT
>CALBXK010000042.1 GCA_937890535.1 uncultured Spartobacteria bacterium | reverse complement strand
TGTGCCCAAAAAAGGATTGAGGTGCCTAAAATAGGAGGGCGGCCCCCAAAAATTCGATGGTCAAGCGTGGTATTCCTGAATCGTCTTCACGCTATAGCCGGATTCCTTGAGGGCCCGAATGGCGGCGGCGCTGGCGGTGGCTCCTCGGAGGGTGGTCATGGTGGCGATCCGGGCGGCGACAGCAGCGCTGCGGATGATGACTTCGTCCTTGCGAGGTTGCTGGCCACTGGGGGTGTTGATGATGAAATGGATGTCCCCGTTCTTGATCAAATCAAGCACGTTGGGACGACCTTCCTGGAGCTTGAAGAGGGATTTGACTGGCACGCCGGCCTCTTGCAGGACTTTGGTCGTTCCGCCAGTCGCATGGATGGTAAATCCCAATTCGGCGAACTCGCGCGCAATCGGCACAACGAGTGGTTTGTCTGAGTCTTTGACACTGATGAAAATATTGCCCTCCGTGGGCAGCGCTGGCTGGGCGGACATCTGAGCCTTAGCGTAGGCCAGACCCAAGTTGGCATCGATGCCCATGACCTCGCCCGTCGAGCGCATTTCGGGCCCGAGGGTGATGTCCACCCCGGGGAATTTGATGAAGGGGAAGACGGCTTCCTTGACGGAGTGATGGGAGGGCCGAATCTCTTCGGTGAAGCCGAGATTTTTCAGGGTCTCGCCGGCCATGACCTTGGCTGCGAGTTTGGCCAGGGGAACGCCGATTGCCTTGCTGACAAAAGGAACGGTGCGAGAGGCGCGGGGGTTGACTTCGAGGACATAGACCTGCTCGTTTTTCACGGCGAACTGGACGTTCATCAGCCCCCTGACTTGGAGTTCTCTGGCCATGGCCATAGCGGCACTTTTGATGGTTTTGAGCACTTGGGGCGAAAGGGAAAAACTGGGAATGACGCAAGCGCTGTCGCCGGAATGAATACCGGCTTGTTCGATGTGTTCCATCACGCCGCCGATCACACAGGTTTCGCCGTCAAAAATGCAATCGACATCCACCTCGGTGGCGTCCTCCAGAAACCGATCGACCAGCACGGGGCGTTCCGGACTGGCTTCCACCGCGGTGCGCATGTAGTGGTGCAATTCCTCCGCGGTGTGGACGATCTGCATGGCGCGGCCCCCGAGAACAAAGGACGGACGCACCAACACGGGATAACCGATTTCGGCGGCGACGGCGACGGCCTCCACTTCGTTGGTGGCGGTGGCGCCTTGGGTTTGTTGGAGCCCAAGTTTGGTCAACATGGCGGCGAAATGTTTCCGATCCTCCGCCATCTCGATGCTTTCGGGCTGGGTGCCGATGATGGTGCAGCCATTGGCGGCCAGTCCGGCGGCGAGGTTGAGCGGCGTCTGGCCGCCGAATTGAACAATGATGGCGTCGGCCTTTTCGTTCTCGTAGATATTAAGGACGTCCTCAAGCGTGAGGGGCTCAAAGTAAAGTTTGTCGCTGGTGTCGTAATCGGTGGAAACTGTCTCGGGATTCGAGTTCACCATGATTGTTTCCCATCCAAGTTCCTTGAGGGCAAAGGCGGCGTGGACGCAACAATAGTCGAATTCGATGCCCTGGCCGATGCGGTTCGGGCCTCCTCCAAGAATAATGACCTTCTTTTTGGTGCTGGGGTGGGATTCATCCTCGGCCCCATAGGTCGAATAAAAATAGGGCGTGAAGGCCTCAAACTCCGCCGCGCAGGTGTCGACGAGCCGGTAGGTGGGGAAGAGTCCGGCGGCCTTCCGAACGCGGCGGACTTCGGAATCGGTGGACCCGGTGAGGTGGGCCAGTTGGCAGTCTGAGAATCCGAATTTTTTGGCCTTGCGCAGTTGAACCGGGTCCTTGAGGCCCTCGGGACCATTTTTGGCGATGCGGGCTTCTTCGTCCACGATCTGGCGAATGTTCTCGAGAAACCACGGATCGATGGCGGAAAGCTCATGGATACGGGCGGTGTTCAGACCGGCACGGAGGGCCTGGCGAATGAAAAAGATTCGTTCGTGACCGGGGATGCGGAGCTTCTGCTCAAGGTGGGCGATGTCCGGAGTGCCATCGGCGAGGACGACCGGCTTGTCCTTCCCGTCGGCCCCGAGGCCGAAGCGACCGGTCTCCAACGAGCGCAGGGCTTTCTGCAATGCTTCCTTGAAGGTCCGCCCGATGGCCATGGCTTCGCCCACGCTTTTCATCTGGGTGGTGAGGGTGGCGTCCGCTTGGGGAAACTTCTCAAAGGTGAATCGCGGCACCTTGACGACGCAATAGTCGATCGAGGGTTCGAAACAGGCCGGTGTCTCGCGGGTGATGTCGTTTTTGAGCTCGTCCAGAGTGTAGCCGACCGCGAGTTTGGCCGCGATCTTGGCGATGGGGAATCCGGTGGCCTTGGAGGCGAGGGCCGAGCTGCGCGAGACCCGCGGGTTCATCTCGATCACGATCATGCGACCGGTTTTCGGGTGGACCGCAAATTGAATGTTGGAGCCTCCGGTTTCCACGCCGATGGCGCGGATGACGGCAAAGCTGGCATTGCGCATCGCCTGGTATTCCTTATCCGTGAGAGTTTGCACCGGGGCCACCGTGATGGAATCGCCGGTATGCACGCCCATGGGATCGAGGTTCTCGATCGAGCAAATGACGACGCAATTATCGGCCCGGTCGCGGATGACTTCCATCTCATATTCCTTCCATCCCAGGAGAGATTCCTCCACCAGCACTTCGCTGACGGGTGAAAGATCAAGGCCGTGCCGGACGATTTCCTCCAGTTCGTCGCGGTTGTAGGCAATCCCGCCGCCCGCTCCGCCGAGGGTGTAGGCGGGGCGAATGATGAGTGGAAATGAGCCGATGCGGCCGGCGATGTCGCGGGCTTCGTCGAGGGTGCGGGCGACTTCCGAAGTGGCCACATCGAGGCCGATCTCCAGCATGATGTTTTTGAAGATCAGTCGGTCCTCGCCGCGTTGGATGGCTTCCGCATTCGCTCCGATGAGGCGGGCTCCGTGACGCTCCAAGGCTCCGTTTTCCACCAGGGTCATGGCGGCATTCAGCGCCGTCTGACCTCCCAGGGTCGGCAAGACCGCGTCGGGTTTCTCGCGCTCGAGAATTTTTTCAATCGCCTCGGGTGTGATGGGTTCGATGTAGGTGCGGTCGGCAAACTCCGGATCGGTCATGATCGTGGCCGGGTTGGAGTTCACCAGGACAACGGCGTATCCCTCTTCGGCCAGGGCCTTGCAGGCCTGGACGCCGGAATAGTCAAATTCGCAACCCTGGCCGATGACAATCGGGCCGGAGCCGATGAGGAGGATTTTTTTGATCGAAGGGTCTTTGGGCATGGAGCGTGTCATGATTTACAGAATCAGGGCCGGGTCGCCAA
Organism: uncultured Spartobacteria bacterium; assembly: GCA_937890535.1. Taxonomy (GTDB): domain Bacteria; phylum Verrucomicrobiota; class Verrucomicrobiia; order Chthoniobacterales; family Terrimicrobiaceae; genus CAMASH01. The sequence continues at coordinate 5,439 of CALBXK010000042.1, read as the reverse complement.
GGGAAACAACGCAAAACGGCTTGATTTTGGCGGGGAGGAGATCAGCATGGGCAAATGATCGACATTGAAGTCTATGCCGCCGGGGTCCGTCAGCCGGACAAGATGATGGCGTTGGCGCTGGAATTGGATGTCATTCCCGGTCTGCGATACAAGGTGGATACGAACCACGACATCGTGTACATGGAGTTCAGAGACCAGCCGCCGACGCTTTCCGGTCTACAGTCGGTCTTCCTTAAAACCGGTCTTGAGGCCAAATTCGTCGGGCAATTGCCTCCCGAGGTGGACTCCAAGAAGAAGACTCAGCGGATTGATCCCCTCGAGGCTTGATGCCGTTCGCGCAATTTTTCGGAAACCTGTTTTCCGGGTTTTTCGTTCATATCGGCCAGGTGGCCGGGTTGGCCGGTGAGACCTTGGCGTCCATTTTTGCCGGCCGCATTCGTTGGAAGCTCGTCCTGCACCAAGTCGCAGAAATCGGATATCGCTCCCAGTTGGTCGTGATTGTGACGGGCGCGTTCACAGGAGCGGTGTTCACCGCCCAGGCCTATTTTCAGTTTGCGAGTCTGAATATGGAAACGGCCGTGGGTCCGGTGGTGACGATCTCGCTCTTTCGGGAATTGGGACCGGTGCTGACCGGATTGATGGTGGCTGGTCGGGTGGGAGCGGCCATGAGCGCCGAGATCGGAACCATGAAGGTCACCCAGCAAATCGATGCCTTGCGGGCTCTGGCGGTGAATCCCGTGGATTATCTGGTGGTGCCCCGCGCCTTGGCCATGTTCATTTCCATGCCGCTCCTGGTGGTGGAGTGCACCGCGTGCGGGGCGCTCGCAGCCTATTACGTGGCGGTGCAGATTTTGAATATCGACGCGGTGTACTATCTCGCGAATCTGCAAAAATTCACCGATATCTACGACATCATGATGTCCCTGATCAAAGGCTTCGTTTTTGGCATCATCATCGTTTTCATCAGTTGCCGCGAGGGCCTGCGGGCCCAGGATGGCGCGGTTGGTGTCGGTCGGGCCACCACCGAATCCGTCGTGATTTGCTCCCTCTGCATTCTGATCGCCAACTTTTTCCTGACCATGTTTCTTAACATTCTGTTCCCGGCGGGCCAATCCTGATGCCTGCGGAGCCACTCATCGCCGTTCGGAACCTGGTGCAAACCATCCGGGGACAAGAAATTCTCAGGGGATTCTCCCTGGATATCTTCAAGGGCGAGACCTTGGTTTTGCTGGGCAAGAGCGGCGGCGGGAAAAGCGTTTTTCTCCGGCATCTGATCGGGCTGATGCGGCCGGTTTCCGGGAGCATTATGTTTGAGGGGCAGGATCTTGCCAGATTGAGCGAACGCGGGTTGGAACCGGTGCGCCGGAAGATCGGCATGTTGTTTCAGGATGGGGCCCTCTTTGATTCCATGAACGTGATGGATAATGTCGCCTTCCCTTTGCGCGAGCGGGGAGAGCGCGATGACAAAATTATTCGGGAGAAAGTGGCTGAGGCGTTGGCCCTGGTGAATATGGGCGGTCACGATGAAAAGATGCCGGTCAATTTGAGCGGTGGGATGCGCAAGCGGGTGGCTTTGGCGCGGGCAATTATTTCTCCGCCTCAGGTGATCCTCTATGATGAACCGACCGCAGGCCTCGACCCGATTGTTGCGGACAGCATTAATAAATTGATTCGGCGATTGCAGAAGCAACTTTCTGTCACCTCCATCGTGGTGACGCATGACATGGTGAGTTGCAAACACATTGCTGATCGAGTGGCCTTATTGAATGAGGGAAAACGGCACTTTTATGGTACCCTTTCGGATTTGGAGGGCACTGAGGACAAGGTGATTCGGGATTTTGTGGACGGACGATCGGAAGAGGAGGAAGATTGATTGATTATGACATTGGACGATAAAAAAACGCAGTTGAGGGTGGGGATTTTTGTGGCGATTGGATTATTCGCGGTCGCCATGCTGGTTGTCTATTTTGGGCGGCTGGGCGATGGGTTTCGCAACTATTACACCGTCCGGGTTGAGTACCCCAATGCCAGCGGACTCTTCAAGGATGTCCCCGTGTTGCTGGCCGGTGCCAAGATTGGGCTCGTGGAGAACGATCCGGTCATTCTCCCGGACATGAATGGCGTTTACGTTAATCTTAAGATTTACGAGAACGTGGAGATTCCCAGCAAAAGCAAATTTACGGTGGGGAGTTCCGGGTTGTTGGGCGACAAATTTGTCCAGGTCAACCTCCTCGAAGGCGCCAAGGAGTCGCCGCCCATCGCCCCCGGGACTACGATCGAAGGGGAGGGCGAAACCGGGTTGGCCGATATCTTTGCCGAGGCGGGACCCATCGTCGGCGAAGTCCGAGCGGTGGTGAAAAAGCTCGATAACATTGCGGCCAAGTTGGACAAGGAGCTTCTCAAGAAATCCACCATGGAGGATCTGAATGCCACTCTGGCCAACCTGAATGCCACCAGCGCCTCCTTTGCCGAGGCCTCAAAAAAAATCGATGGAGTCGTCATCCAGGCTGGGGAGGCGATTGAGGGTGGCAAGGCGACATTTGTTTCGGCGACCGAGGCGGCGGACGAATTGCAAAACACCCTCAAGGATGTGCGCGGCCTCCTTAAAGAAGCCAAAAATGGACGTGGAGCCCTCGGTCTGCTTCTGACCAACAAGGAAGTGGCCAATAATCTGCGTGCCCTTGTGATTAACCTCCGTCAGCACGGCATCCTTTGGTATAAGGATCGGAGTGATCTTAAAGAGTGAAGAAAAAGCCCAAAGCTGAAACCTGGGGGAGTCCAAATCAAGAATCCCCTCCGCCGTTAGGCGGAATTCGGGCGCTTGCGCCCTCTTTCAGGTCTCAGATTTCAGGCCGCAGGTTTCTGCCTTCTGCCTTTCAGAATTTCCAGCCGGCCAGGCGCATGAGGTAATCGCCGAGGAAGATGTAGAGGGCGCTGTTGGCTCCGGAACCGATCGCCACACCCAGAAGAGTCTTCTTGAAGTCCACCTTCAAGAGCCCGCAGACGTAGATGATGAGCACGGTGGGGGTCATAGGTAGGAAGCTCCATCCGGCGATCACCGCCAATTGTTGGCGCAGAAGCAAGCCGCGCAGGCGATCCACCGCCGCCCCGTGGCGACTGCGAAAGAGATCTTCAAGATGGAGGGAGGTCGGGAACCAGTAGATCACCGAGGTTGAGGCCATGACCCCAATCAGCGTCAGACCAAAAAGCGGAAGTGGAGGGAGAAAGGCGGTCCCGAGCAAAACCAACGGGGCGGCGGGCATGAGAATGATCCCGCGCAGTACCGTTAGAACCAGATAAATTCCCCAGGCCATCCACCAGGAGACCGACATGGCCCGGCTCAACTCGGTCTGAGTCTCCGCACGATGGAAGAGAAACAAATACACTCCCGCACCAATGACGGCCACCCAGGCCACGGCAATGGCAATCCGCAGGCAACGCAAGAAGGGATGACGTGGAGTGGGCATAGAGGAAAAACTAAAACGCTGAAACGCTAAAAAACTGAAAAAGAGTAGCTTCGCGATCAGGCATCATATTTTCGAATTTCAGTGTTTTAGTATTTTCTCTCCCGTCTCCAATCCACCTGCAACGGATCGGGCAGCGCCCGAACGGCCAGGCTTTCAATCCCAAATCCGCGATCCACAATCCGCAATCGTCAAAGTCCCACAGCGGTTCGGACTCGAGCCATCACGCCGTCAGCAATGCCATTGGCTTTTTCGCGACCCTCGCGCAGGACAGTGTCCACCAGATCGGGGTGGGCAAGGATTTCCTCCCGGCGGGTCCGCATGGGCCCGAAATATTCCCAGATAGCCCCAAAGAGTCGCTTTTTGAAGTCCCCATAGCCGATGCCGCCGGCGAGAAATTCCGCCACCATTTGGGAGTGGTCTGAGGGACTGGCCACCAGCTTGTAGAGGTCGAGGAGGGTGGAGTTTTCCACCGGTTTTGGGGCCTCCATTGGGGAGGAATCCGTCTTCAGGCTCATGATCTTTTTACGCAACGACTTTTCCTCCTCAAACATACCGATCGTATTGCGGTAGCTCTTGCTCATTTTTTCCCCATCGAGTCCGGGCACCACGGCCGTGTGGTCCGGGATGCTGGGTTCGGGGAGTTTGAGGGTGTCGCCAAAGGTGTCATTGAATTTGAGGACCAGGTCGCGGGCAACCTCGATGTGTTGTTTTTGGTCCTTGCCGACCGGGACGACATCGCTGTCATAAATCAGGATGTCCGCTGCCATGAGGACCGGATAGGCGAAGAGTCCATGGGTGGGGGCGAGGCCCTTGGCCAACTTATCCTTGTAGGAGTGGCACCGCTCCAGGAGGCCCATGGGGGTGAGGGTGCTGAGGATCCAGGCGAGTTCGGTGATGGCGGGCACTTGGGATTGTTGAAAAAAACAGGCCTTGGCCGGATCCAGTCCACAGGCCAAAAAATCGACAGCGACGTCGCGGACATTGCTCCGAAGCTCGGCCGCGTCCTGCACGGTGGTGAGGGCATGCAGGTCGGCGATAAAATAGAGGGCCTCGCCCCGATCCTGCCATTCGATGGCGGGCTTCATCATCCCAAAATAGTTGCCCAGATGGAGGGTGCCCGAGGGCTGGATGCCGGAAAGAATACGCATGGTCGTGAGGAAGAGTGAAACGAGCTGGAGAAAAGGAATCATGCCCCCACCGCTTTTGCGATGCTTTTTGATTTTGGGAATCCGGCCTGGACTTGGAGGGTGGCTTTGGAGACTTCTATGGCCACGTAGGGGAGGGGGATCATTTTTTTTAGAAAGATCTGTGTCAATCGGTAAAATCTGTGGAGTCTTTTCCATGCCCATTCGTCATCTCATGGTGATCCACTACCATTTGCGTCCCGGGGGCGTCCGGAGGGTCATCGAACGGAGTCTGCCTTTGCTCGTGAACAAAGGACCGAAGGGATTTTCCTCAGTGACTCTTGCCGTGGGCGAACGGGCAGGGAGGGAATGGGAGGCCGCCCTGGGCCGCAGCCTGCCGCCGGATGGGTTGCGGATTCTTTATGAACCAGTCTTTGGGTATTTTTCAGAATCGCGGGTTGACCCCGCAACCCTGCGGCGGCGGATTCGTGCCGCTTTGGAGAAAGCGTTGCCAGCCGACACGGCTAAGGAAACCCTCCTCTGGACTCACAATATGGGCCTCGGTCGCAATGGGATTCTCTCCGAGGAAATCTCAAGACTGACAGCGGCGCGGGGGGTGGCCCGGCTCACCCAACATCATGATTTTTGGTTTGAGAACCGGTGGGCGCGCTGGCCCGAGTTGCAACAATGCGGGTATCGTACCCTGTCCTCCGTGGCGCGGGCGTTTTTTGGAGGCCCCGGGGGGGTGTTGACCGTCAACCGGGCGGACAAGGAAGTCTTCGAGCGTCACCTGCCCGGTCAGGCGGCGTGGCTCCCCAATCCGGTTTCCCTCTCGCGCCCTCTTGCCA
>CALBXK010000041.1 GCA_937890535.1 uncultured Spartobacteria bacterium | reverse complement strand
ACGGGGGCCGGCCCGAGCAGATCACCGAGATCGTCATGGATATGAGTCCGGCCTATATCGCCGAGGCCGCAGCGTATTTTCCCGGGGCCCGCGTGGTCTTCGATGCTTTCCACATCATGAGCCGACCGCAGGGAGACAGACAGTCGAAGGCTGCCCGAAGGGTGAGGCGAAGCCGAATCAACATGGCTGGCCAAGCCTTGGACAAAGTGCGCAAAGATCTCGCACGACAAGGGGCCGATCTGCGTGGCGGCCTCTGGGCCTTGCGGGGCAATGCGTGGACGCGCAACAGCGAGCAGCAGGAACGCCGATTGACCAACGGCGTTATGGAAGCCATCAACGGCTTGTTGCAACTGGCCAAACGGATCGCCCGCGGCTTCCGCAACTTTCATTACTTCCGACTAGCCGCTTACCTCAAGGCAGGCGGACTCAACCTTCAGGCGCCTCGTCTGTTACCCACTTGAAACGTCGAAGAGGCACAATTTTAAACCTGAGTTGAATCAACACGGGTCGGCAACAAAAAGCTGGTTGCCTATTAAAAATGGACAAATCCAGGAAATTATAGACCTGGAGGATTGACGGGTGGCGGACCACCGACTTTTTGCAAATCCTCCATGATTTCCTCAAACCAACGGTCGTAGTCACCGATCATTTGCGCCAACCTTTCAGGTTCTTTCGTTGCCAAGTCGTTGTTTTCGGCAGGGTCGTTTTCCAGATTGAAGAGTTTGGGATGCACTGGCTTGCCTAGGGGTCTGGCAGGCATTTGTGGATTGATGTCGCAGATGGGTTGTGGCCGGGTAAGCCCGAACTCGTAGGAGGGTTGGTCTTCGGTCCCGTCCTTGAAATTGGCCCCTTCCACTTCGGGCCAATAAAGTTTCCAGTTGCCGTTGCGCATCGCGCCGTTGTGGTGGAATATCGGGTTGTAGCGATTCACTTGCCAGAAGGCGGCATCGCCCGGTGCAGGTTTTGCGGAAGCCGATTGTGGCTGCATGAGATCATTGGAGCGATCCTTGCCGTCCAACGGTTTGCGGCCGGGGTGTGAGAGTTGGCACCAGCTCAGCAGGGTGGGCAGCCAGTCGCAGAAATGGAAATAGCCTTCACTTACAATGCCGGACGGGATTTTCCCGGGGTGCTGAACGATGGCGGGCACGCGGATCCCGCCTTCCAGAACCTGGTATTTCATACCGGAAAAGGGACCGTTGTAGCGGTTTTGGCCGTCCAGCAGGACCGGACCGTTATCGGTGCTGAAGACTACCAAGGTGTTTTCCATCAGTTGAAGTGTCTCCAGCTTGTCGAGTATGCGGCCAATTCCCTCATCCATGATCTCGATCATGGCATAAGTCCGGCATACCTCCTCGGTAAAGCGGTTCATTTTGCGGTAGTAATCGATGCGGTCATCGGGGGCCTGCAGCGGTACGTGCGGAGCGTTGTAGGCCAGGTATAACAGGAATGGGGCTTGCTGATGCCGGTCAATGAATCCCAGTGCCTCATCGGTGAATACATCGGTCAGGTAGCGGCCATCGTTTTTTATGAATGCGCCGTTGTTATCCAAAATCCAATTATAATAATCCATGCCACCATTGCAGAAGCCGACAAATTCGTCGAAGCCCCTTGCACGGGGATGATAGCGCGCATCGTGCAAGCCATTGTGCCATTTGCCAACCATCCCGGTGCGGTAGCCACCTGCTTTGAATGCATCTGCCAGCGTGGTCTCATCCAAAGCAATGCGGTCAAGTCCACGGTTGGAGGGGACATCGATGGCTCCGGTGCGGTGCGGGTAGCGACCGGTCAGCAGGCCAGCCCGTGCGGGTGCGCAGATAGGCGAGGCCGTATAGTGCTGGGCGAGGGCGATGCCTCGCCGCGCCATGCGGTCCAGGCTCGGCGTGCGCAGGGCATCGTTGCCGAAGCAGGCGACGTCGCCGAAGCCCATGTCATCGGCGAGAATAAATATCACATTAGGAGGCGTGGTTGTATCAGTCATCAGTTGGCAACTTCATTGGTCGAAGCAGTGGGAATGCCGGATCGTTATTTGCCTGCTGCCAGCCGAGCAATATGTTCCAGAGAGAGGCAACGATCACTTTTAGCGCGGACTGCGGATATTCCGGTTGGTAGGACCAGCGCAGATCATTTTTCATCAACCAAGGCTCCAGGAGGTTCTTCATTTCAAGTGGATCGGTGGCAAGGTGATATAATTGGTGGCGTCGATGGATTAAATCCACCACCAGTTTCCAGTCTTGAGTGCGTATGGCCCGTTGGGTTTCACGCCAAGATTGTGGATCGAGTGGATGGGGACTGCCAAAGGCGCAGACGACAAACTCGCGTCCTGTGAAGGGTTCGTCCGGGGTAAAAGCGGAAAGCAGCGAAAGGCCATCCATTGGAGTTGCCGGTTGTGGTATTTGACACAGATCACAAAGCGTGGGGAATATATCCTGGTTGGTGGTCAGACCTTTGATTTGCAGACCGGTTGGTATTCCGGGGCCGGCCATAATCAATGGAATGCGGCAACTGTGATCATACATATTTTCCTTGCCGAGGAGGCCGTGGCTACCCACCGCCAGTCCGTGATCCGAAGTAAAAACCACCACTGTATCGGTTAGTTCTCCCGAACGCTCCAGACTGTCAAGTAGTGAGCCAATCACCGCATCATGGTGGGCAATCATTTGCCAGTAGCGTGCGCGGTATTCACGTATTGCTTGCTGGGTGCGTGGCCAAGGCAACAGCAGTTCATCGCGAATGGTCAGGTCACCATTATCAAAGGGCGGCATCGGGAAGTAGTCTTCTGGCAACGGAACTTCATCCGCGGGGAACTGGGATGCCCAGGGCTGCGGGCAATCAAACGGGTCATTAGGCGAGTGGTAGCCTAAATAGCAAAACCATGGTTTGTCATCCGGGGCGGATTCAATTTCCTCCAAAGCCGTCTCGGTAAACAGGGCTGTGGAGTGCCCTTCAACCGATGCTTCGGCCTCCGTGAAGCGCATGGTATGACCGTATTTGGCGTATTGAGGTTGATTCAGGTTGTCGGCGGGAAAAACCCTCCGGGAGCGGTCAAAGCCGCGCTCGCTGGGGTGACCATCATTGTGCCATTTGCCGGAAAATAGGGTGTGGTAGCCATTGTTTTGAAAGTGGCGTGGTAAAAGCGGAAGATCCCCGTTGATGGGTCGCCGGAACCATGGCACACCGTTGTGGAAGGTATGGCACCCGGTGAGCATCTCCGCCCGGGCAGGCGTACAAATGGGTGTGGTGACAAAGGTATTGTCAAACACAGTTCCCTTATTTGCCAACCGCTTCAGGTTGGGTGCCGGAAATCCATGTGCGCCTGAGTCAAGCAACAAATCCGCCCGTTGATCATCCATAACAATCATGAGCACATTGGGATGATCTCGTTGCAACTGCTGAGTATTGTCTCCAGGTCTTACTCCCACCTCAAGGCATGTTATCTATGCCCTTCCAGCAGGGCAAGTTAATCCAAAAAAAGGAAGATAAGCATGTGGGATTGCCGCAGGACTTTTCAACTTCGTCAGCACCGGTCAAGGCTCCCACACCACCGGACGTGCGGGTTTCTGCATCCGGCGGTGGCACAAAGCATCTTTCAGCGGCCTGAGGGCCCGAAGTCCGGCGTTATGATGAACTCATACCGGTTGGGCGGGACGCCCGTGCCCCCTGCCCAAAGCAGTAATTGGCGAGCCTTCCATAACTCGAGTTGCTGTGGAGGCTCAATTTCGATCAAGATTTCCGCGTGATGATACGTTTTTCTCTTGGTTTGGGTCTGCTTAGCTAAAGTGTTGAATTTCTTCTCCATTATGGACTCTGCTCCCCGCTCACCCGCAGCTAAAAGCGAATCTTCCACCAGGAACTCGCCCTGGCTATTCCTGCCCACCCTGTATCTGCCCTTTGGTATATTGATGGCATTGGCGACATCGTTTCCGGTTAATTTCTTTAAGTTGTTGGGAAGTTCCAATGAGACGGTTGGGCTGCTGAATGGGATTGGCCTGATCGGTGCCTTTCGCTTTCTGTATGCCCCCTACCTTGACGCTGCCGCATCAAAGCGGGTGCTCTCCTTCTACACTGTAGGCATGGCCTGTATAGTAATTGGCGGCATGTCCGTGCTGGTTTTTCCGAGTGACCCCGGCCCAAACTTTTTCCCCCTGATGCTGGGACTTTTGATTTTACTGGCATTTGTGGGGGCATCGCACGAGACGGCGGCGGATGGCTTGTATATCCGTGCATTAACGGCTGAACGGCAGGCGGAATTTATCGGGATCAAGACATCAGCCATTCGCATTGGCGCTATCTCGATTTCTACGGGTTTACTGCTTGTGGCCACCAAGATGGCTGCCTCTTACGGTGCTACCGGGGTGGATTCGCCGGATAAGACGGGGTTCCATATTGGCTTCGGGACAGCTTATGCCATTGGTGCTTGCTTGATGGCCTTCTTCCTCGTTTGGAACTGGCAGACATTGCCCAAACTGGCCATTGACCAACCCGTTCGCTGCACCAGCTTTGCCGTCGTCGAGGTTTTGCGTGAATACCTGTCGCAGCGGGGGGTGGCGGTGATGGTTTTGTTTATCGTTTTCTACCGCTTCGGAGAGGGTTTCCTGCTTCTCAAGGGGCCGTTTTACCTCGATCCCGTTGCAGACGGCGGGCTTGCTGTGCCGGCCACAGCGCTGGCCTATTATACCCTGTTGACCGATATTCCCTGGGCAATTACGGGTGGTATTCTGGGCGGCTATCTCATCAAGTGGTTCGGTCTCGTTCGCACCCTGCTTCCGCTGATTTTGTGTATGAGCCTGCCCAATTGGTCTTATGTGGCCCTTGCTTGGTTCCAGCCCCAGGTGACGTTTTCACTGCTGGGAGAGGCACTCAATCCCTGGCTGATCGTTGCTTCCAGTATTGAGTCGCTGGGCTATGGCTTGAGCTTCAGTGCGATGTTTTACTATATGCACATCATGGCGACCGAATCAGGTCGCAATAAAACATCGATACTGGCGATTTCGTTCGCGCTGATGAACGTCGGTTTTTTGCTGCCCGGGATGATGAGCGGTTTTTTGCAGGCGCAAATCGGTTACGTCGGCTTGTTTATTACCAGTTCGACCATTGGACTAGTGGTGCTTTTCCTCCTCCCGATGCTGCCAATGGCACAGCTGGAACTTGCCAGACGCAAACCCATCGCCTAGCAGACCGATTTATTCCCCCGCCGGAGTTGAATGTCAGATAATTGATCAAAGCAGCACTTTTTTGAAAGGCTTTTGTCTTTTCAAACCGAAGCCATGGTGAATTCTTTTACAAAATGAAAATGTTCTGTAAGGCGTGCATTATCTCCAGTGTCTTTTCGTGTGTCTTTTGGATGCTTGGTGGGGTTCTGCTTAAGGCAGACAAGACCGGCGCAAAGCGGCCTAACGTTATCATTTTCATGACCGACGACCAAGGCTTCGGAGATATCGGTGCTCACGATCATCCGTTTTTGCGTACGCCGAACATGGATCGGCTGCATGCAGAGTCGGTGCGTTTTACTGATTTCCACGTTGACCCGTCTTGTGCACCTTCCCGTGCAGCCCTGATGACCGGAAAATATGCGCACCGGGTCGGGGTTTGGCACACGATTGCAGGGGGTGACTACCTGCGTTCCACGGAAGTCACGATGGCAGATATTTTTCGGGCGAACGGTTATCGCACCGGCATATTTGGCAAATGGCATCTGGGTTCAAACTTCCCCTACCGCCCGATTGATCGCGGCTTCAGCGAGTGGCTGGGGCAAGCCGGCGGGGGTCCAGGAACCACTCCCGACTGGTTTGATAATGACCGAGTCAACGACCATTACCTTCACAATGGTAAGTGGACACAAATCGACGGCTACGGGCCGGATGTCCTTTTTGACGCTGCCATTGATTTTATCCTTGGGGAGAAGGAGCAGCCATTTTTTGTTTACTTGCCGACCTTCCTTCCCCACACACCACATACGATACCGGATGCTGGACGGGCTGAATACCACCTCAATCATGTCCCCCCTTCCCTGGCTTATTATTTCGCCGCCATTGAACACCTTGATCGCAATCTTGGTCGCTTATATGACGTGTTGAAAGAGCACGCGTTGCTTGATGACACTATTTTTATTTTTCTTAGTGATAACGGTGCCGCCGCCGATACCGCGGATTGCTATAACGCCGGCATGCGCGGCAATAAAGGCCAGGTTTATGAGGGTGGCCACCGCGTTCCGTTTTTTATTCGATGGGCCAATGGCAAATTGCAGCATGGTAAAGATGTAGCCGATTTGACTGCCCATTTCGATGTATTGCCAACGCTACTTGAACTTTGCGGTCTGGAGCCGCCGGTCGACATTGACTTTGACGGACGCAGC
>CALBXK010000040.1 GCA_937890535.1 uncultured Spartobacteria bacterium | reverse complement strand
AGGATATCCAGGAGATCCCCATGTCCGGGCCTTCCGAGGTGGAATTTGCGGATTTGAATGAGGACGGCTGGTTGGACATGATCGTTCCGGGATTCTGGGAGGGATATTCCCTCGATCAGCGGACCGCTAGCGCGATCTATTGGGGAGGCGAAGATGGCTATTCCAACTATAAACGCACCCTCCTTCACATGAGCGGTGCTACGGATACTTCCGTGGCTGATTTCAACCATGACGGTCATCTGGACATCGTCTTTTCCAACTATCACGGCAACTCGACCCGCGAGGTGGATTCCTTTGTCTATTGGGGAAATAGTTCGGATTTTAGCGATGAGCGCCGGACGGCGTTGCCGACCTATTCCGCCTCGGGGAATTTAGTCATGGATTTGAATGAAGATGGCTGGCTGGATATCGTGTTCTCCAACCACAATCGCTTCAATAATCATCACAACGACTCCATGATCTATTGGGGAGCAAAGGATGGATTCTCGCAGCAAAATGTGACCTGGTTGCCCGCGGTTGGTCCTCACCAAATGGCGGATGCCGACGCCGGAAACTTAATGACCCGGGAAATGCGGGAGGATTATACGTCGCCCGTTTTTTCTCTCGATGAAGCTCCCGCTGAAGTGGCGCTGACTTGGAATGCGGAAACTCCCCGGGGCACTACGGTCGAAGTGTTGGTGCGGGGAGCCAGCACAAAGGAGGCCCTCCGCAGCGAGAAATGGAGTGCACCCGTAAAGTCAGGGAAGACGATTCCGAGCTTGGCTGGGAAATCGCATTGGCAATATCAAGTCCTCTTTCGCAGCGCAACCGGCGCGGCCCAAGCGCGACTTTTGGGGCTTTCCCATCATACTCGTGTGGTGGCAAACGAGAATCCCTGAGGGAAACCTGTCCCCATCAGATGTATGCTAGAGCATGTAACAGACAATCGACCTTTCCCCTTATGACCGTTCTCCTTCGCAGTTTGACGTTTTTCTTTCTCTTGGCCACCGGGCTTTTGTCTTCCCGACTGGAGGCACGGGACGCCCCTCCGCCCGGGGAGTATGTTCCGGGGGAATTGCGTCTGGGTGGGCTTTCCCGGGTCGCCGCTGATACCCCGGTTCGAATCGCTGTCTGGGCCATCCGGCCGCAGCTTCCGTATTTTTATTCTGGAATCAAAAGCCCTGTGGCACCCCGGGCAGATTTAAAATTGGAAGTGCGGGATGGAAGTGGTCAATGGGTGGGAGGGGGAGAGCCCCGATTTCAGCATGGACAGTGGCAAATGATGGACGTGATACCCGAAGGGTTAAAACCCGGTCGTTATGAAGTGGTGCTCACTATGCTCTATGACGATTTGGCCTTCAATCGAATCAGCAAGCGGCTCACGGTATTGACCCCCGAATCATTGGCAGCCACGCCCAGGATCTCGGCAGAAAAAATCGCTGATATGGGTTCGCTGCGGACCGAGACCCAAGCGGATGGATCGTTGGTTGCGATGTTGCCGGCAGATCGGGAACTGATCCTTCCTCTCCCTGGGGAGGCACGGATGGCCGTCTACGGAACCTTTGTCGGACCTTTGTCGGACTTTCTGGTCAGTCTGGCCGGCCAGGACAGGGAATTGTCCGCTTCCGGAGCGGATTATCTCAGTGCAGAATTTTTTCTTGGCTTTGCGACCGGGGGGAAGGATGCCCTTCGGCTTGAATCGGGGAAACAGGATCTCCGGATCAAGGGCCTGCGCATGGAGCCTCTCACCGGAGCCTCTGCGAAGTTGGCGGCCCACAACGAACCGACGATCCAGGACCGGGCCGTAGTGATGAATAATGATGGGTACAGTGAAGGATTCTTTGACGCGGAGTGGAAAATTCAAGATCTTCCACTCCAAGTTTTGCGATACAAAGATACCGATGTGACGCAGCTCGATTGGTGTTCTCTCGTGTCTAATGTCGCGAGCTATCGAAGCAAATACGCAGATTTCTACGGAGAGGGATTTAATGGGAAATGGGCCAGGACGGGAGAAAAGGCCGCCTATGAGAACTATCGGGCCATCGCTCAGCATGAACCGCCTCTCTTTCCTTGGTTGGTGGCAACGGGAAAGCAAATCGGTCTGCCCATTTGGGGGTCCCTGCGCATGAGCAATTCCTATGGAAATCATCCTTTTGGAGAGGTCTTGAATGGTCGGCTCTGGTTTGAGCGAGCCGAGTTGCGGATCAGGAGAACGCCCGAAGAAGCGGTGGACAATGATAATCCGCTCAGTTTTGCCTATGAGGAGGTCCAGGCGATGCGAATTGGCGTCATTAGGGAGTTGGCGGAAATGGGCTGTGCGGGAGTGAATCTCGATTACTGCCGCTATCCCCTCATCATGGGGTATGATGTTCCCTTGTTGGAGCGCTTTGAGAAGGTGCATGGTGAAGATGGTCGGCCCTTTGCTTTGGACGATCCCCGCTGGGTCAAGATTCGGAAGGAAGTCCACAATGATTTTCTCCGCAAGGTGCGAGGCGCGTTGGACCAAGTGGGAAAAGC
>CALBXK010000039.1 GCA_937890535.1 uncultured Spartobacteria bacterium | reverse complement strand
ATTTCCATAAAGGCGTCGCACCCAATCAGGAACCCTCATTTCTGGCAAGGTCCCGGTTTTTTCAACGGGCTCAACCGTCAAATCGTCGGGTTTCTCGCTTCCATCTCTCGCAGTTTCAGACGTGATCACCCTCAACCATTTCCCCGAAAAAACCTTTTTATCAGGAATTATTTCGTGTTTTCATGTTTTATCGAGAAGAAATTCTGACCATACAACGATGGGCGACAAAATATCAGAACGGGCTTCCGCCCCACCTTGCGAGCGAGTGGCAGCTTGGATTCGAGGCGTCCTTTTCATCTCTCTATTATACATTATTGAAATTTTTTTCGATTCATAAAGATGCTTAACTTTGGTAACATTTTTTAAATCATAAGCTTATGATCTCACGACGTTCGGTGAAGTTTTCTAAATGGACGAAGGAAATTCAAGATTTTTGCCGACCATTTCGCATGGCTTATAAGAGCCACCCTGACGTATGGTGGTGCTTTAACGGAAAGACTGTCTCCAAAAAACCAAAAAGTTTAAATTTAATAATTCAAAGACAAAAGAAATATCCCGGCACTCAGTTATGTTTTGTCCACAATTTTAATGCTTCTGAAGACCCCGTACCTTGGATTTCTTTCCCACCGGCACCATTGCAAAAAGAAAAACCAATAAAGCGTGCCCCATCTTTGCATACCCCTCGTGTTGGTGAGGAAATATTGCGAAGGATAGACGAAAAAATCATGAGGAACAAATTGGATTTAGATTCGAGTCGCTATCAACCAACCCAGTACTCTGTACTTCCAGCACCCGCTGTGCCTCAACCCAATCATCAACTTGCCGCATATCACGCCGTTGCTGCTTGGCAACGTCAACAAATAATCAATGCGATACCACCACCCGATATATTTGGGGGAGGATAATAATATGAAAAACTAGAAATAATTCTTCCCGACGGGACTCACGAAAAGGGGTTATATTGGGAGGAAGATTCAACACCAACTCTTAATTACATTACTTCTCTTTCAAAGAGTACGACAAATCATGTAGTTGATATTACCCCTGATCTGCAATCTCGCATTGACTCTTCCATTGAGCAGGAGAAACCTCTGATACTGACCCAAGACGATATTTCAAAAAAGGCATAGTATCAAAATAGAAATTTCCAATTCTAATCTTGCCTTGAGTCATCCATTTATACTTAGGGTCATTCCATTTTGATTTCGCGTCTTTTGTAAGTTTCCAAATTCTCCAGAATACGTGGTAGCCGGTAGTTATCATCATGATAATTGTGATATACACTGATTTCCATCGGTTGTGACTCGCAGAAATTGAAACAAAATGAAGCGAACGATGCTGATGAGGGCGGCGACTTGGGTGTTCCGGGCGATTGACATCAAATCAATGGCGCTGTAAGTTTTCCATTATGATTAAGACGCAAATTCAGGTGCCGGAGGAGCTCTTCCGCGACCTCAGGTCTTTCGCCAAAGCCCGGGAATGGTCCCTGGCGGAAACCTTTCGCCGGGGGGCCGAGCTCTTGTTGGAGGTGTATGATGGAAATCCGCAGGATTCTCCCTGGATGCCGCCTGTCTCGGCCAAGGTCGGTTGGAAGGGACTCGGCCCGGAGCAGTTGCGGGAATTGGTGCTCCAAGACGCGGACCCGAACCTCGCCGCGCCATGATTTCGCTCGATGCCAACATCCTGCTTTACAGCTACTGCGCGGAATCGCCCGCCCATGCTGGTGCCCGGATATTTTTGGAAGAATTGTCCTCTCGCGATGATGTGGCGCTGAGCGAGTTTGTTCTCACCGAGTTCTACCTCCATCTGCGCAATCCTGTCGTCCTGCAAAGTCCCCTCAGCGCGCTGCATGCGGTCGAAGTCATCGGCAGCTATCGAAAGCATCCAAGATGGAAAACCCTCGGATTCCCGCCGCGCAGCCGGGAACTCCACGACGAGCTTTGGCAACGTGCCGCCACCAGGAACTTCGCCCGTCGGCGCATCTACGACGCTCGAATCGCACTTAGTCTCACTGCCTTTGGAGTGACCGATTTTGCGACACTCAACCTGAAGGACTTTCAAGAGTTCGGATTCCGCCGGGTGTGGAACCCCCTCGCGGTCTAATCTCCGAAGTTTTTTTTAAACAAGCATGTCAGGATTTCACAGGCTGGAGAACAAGGCCCGATCTTCCCGCCTTGGACTCCGATCGGCCGAAGAAATTCCGATATGAAAGAGAAGAGTTAAGGTGGTCAGTCTCCAGAAGAGGAGGGCTTAGCACCTTTGGGGAGGGATTGAAGGGCTTGGAGTGCTTGGATCAGGTCGGAGGGTTCTGCGCGGTTCCGGTAGTCGGCGTCGAGAAAGGCGTAGGTGATCGTGCCATCCTGTGCGATCACGTAGGAGGCCGCGAGGGGGAGTTCGTCGCTCTCGTCCCCGTTTCGCGTGTTGGTTTGGACCCCTTTGCGCATCGCGGCCGCCACGTCTGGAGTCATCTTGAAGACAATCCCGTATTCCCGTGCGACGTTGTTGGCTGGATCGGAGAGCACATCGAATTCGATATTGGTTTTTCCGACGGTTTCGGAGGTGTAGGAATCAAGTTCCGGATTGAGGGCAATGAGTTGGCCTCCGGCCGCCTTGATGTCGGGTAGAGCCTTTTGCAGGGACAGCAAGGTGAGGTTGCAATACGGGCACCATCCGCCACGATACCAGGTCACGACGATCGGGCCGGCTTTGAGCAATTCCGAGAGCCGCACTTTTTTGCCTTCGGGAGTTTTGAGCTCGAAGTCGGGTGCCTTGTCGCCGGGCTTGAGGGCGCGGTCAAGGATGCCGGAGGCAGCGACGGTGTCTATTCCATCTTGATAGGATTTTGTCTTATCCGGGGGAGCCATTTCGAGAAATGCGGTTTTCTTGGCATCGAGTTGCTCCTTGAGAGACTCGCCGGGGGCTGAGGAAACCGCGAGCGTAAGAGACAACGCAAAGAGAACGGGGGTGATTTTCATTATCCGATCATCGTCCGGTTTCGGGCGGCGCGCCAGAATTACTTCGACGATATCGCAAGTTGGGAAACCGTCCCGAACAGAAGGGGTTCGTATTTCCTTTTGGGAAATTTTTATAGCTGTTTCCCTGCCATGTAGTGGCCATAGAGGTTGGCCAGTGGCACGGCTGAAATGCCATGCAAGAAGACGCTCAGCAGCACGGTTAACACGATGATTGATAAGATGCGTTCGTGCCCTGCCCCTCCGATTTCGCTGACGAGGATTAGGGCGTAGAGCACGGACGCGATGCCGCGGGGGCCAAACCAGCCGATGAAGCAAATGGTTGGTAGGTTCATTTTCATGCCTATTAAACTGATCGCGACCGGCAGCATTCGGATGACGCTAAGGCTTAGGAGGGCATAGAGCAACCCGGGCGCATCCCAATGCCTGCAGACGCTAGGCACCATCACCATGCCGAATATGAGAAAGATAAACAGAGAGAGCTGCTTGCCCTCGGCTTCTCCGAACTCCTGTAATCGTTTCCGAACGGCTTTGTCACGGGTGCCAAGCAATAAGCCGCCGAAGAAAGCCGCGATGAATCCGTTGCCGCCCAGTGCTTCCGCAAGGGAATAGGCAAGAAGCGCCAGCGCGACCGACGAGAGTCGTTGAAACGCGGGCTCCATCCACCCCTGCTGCACACTGCGGTCAATCAGCTTACCGCCCAGCCAACCGACCAAAGCGCCGACCACTGGACCGAAGGTGATCTGTTTGAATGCAAATAGACCCCAGTAGGTGAAATCAAGCTGAGTGCCTGCGGCTGCGCCGACGGCCGCCATACAGGCAAGGATCGGTGGCAGTGCGATGCCATCATTGAGTCCACTTTCCACGTCGATGGAATCCCGGATTTCGACTGGCACTGATTTACTGGTGATGACCGCTTGTCCCAGTGCGGCATCGGTTGGTGCCAGGATAAATGCCATCAAGGCAATCAGCCAAAGGTTCATCCCGCTAAAAAGAGGGATCGCCAGCAAGACACCGAGCAGCATGGTGAGCGGCAGGCCGATTGCCAGCAGGCGCAAGGAAATACGAAACTCGTGCTTGAGCCTCCGGAGACTGATCATCGAAGCATCGCTGAACAAGATCAGGATGAGGGTGATTTTGGCAGTCATTTGCACCACTTCCGAATTTAGGTTTGTTTCAAATAGATCCAAACCCAGTGGGCCGGCAATCAACCCAACCGTCACAAAGACCATCGGCGCCGTAATTGGCGACTTTTGCGCCAATCCAGAAAATAGCCCGAAGACGAACACCAGGAGGGCTGCAAAAAATACAATTTCTTCCATGGAACTACGAGGTTAAGGCCTACCTTTGGACATTGCCGACCCGCCGGCTTTGGGATCAGCTCCGAGGCTCGTTTCGAATCTTTTTCATTCAGGCATTCGCCACCCGCAGTTTTGCTTTATCTTCGCGGGAAAGCAAGGTCTTCACCTTCTTCGGCGCATGGCACGAATGTTGTTCCATAGACATCTCAACACGTGAACTGTATGGTGGTCGACGTTCCAAAAAATTCGTCACATGAAAGCTACCGCAACAACCCTTTTCGGCCTTCTCGCTGTCTTCACGCTTGCCGCGTGCTCAAGTGTCAAAGTCACCACCAACTACGACCACTCGGCCCCG
>CALBXK010000038.1 GCA_937890535.1 uncultured Spartobacteria bacterium | reverse complement strand
TCAGATACCATCGTGCTGAGATCATCCAGAGCCACGGCCGCCCGGCCCGCGCTATCAGCCTGAAATGCATATTCGTTTTGGAAAATGGACTGGAAGAAAAAGTCCTCAACGGACACTGAAACCGTACCGTGTGTCCCCGGGGAAACATGCAACTCCAACTCGAAAGTCGGAGCCTCTCCAAACTCCAGAAAGTTTCCCCTGGCCCCACTCTTCAACTGTGCCATCACAGGAGGAGCCAAGAATTCGGTCATTTCCCCTTTTTCAATCTGCACGTCGTCGATCCAAAGGAACGCAGGGTCCCCGGAAATTCCCGGTCCGGTCGCCCTAAAATAGTAGGAAGCAAATTTATCCTTGGGAACAAAGGACATACTGTACCGTTGCCATTCCTTATTTAACGGAAACAGCCTTGTGGGTGCCATGTATGCCATGCCTGATCGCGAGTCCACCTGCAAGGAGATGCCTTCGTCGCGGCCGGCGCGCGCCCAAACACTGAGCGTATAGGTTTCGCCGGGAACAAATGGCAAGCCAATGGTGCCCAGGAGAAGCATGCTGCGTGTCGCCCTGATTTTAAGCGCCTTCGTTCCAGATCGACCGCCATTCTCATCGATTTGATAGATGTCCGGTTCATCGAGAGGACTTCCCCCGTCTGCAAAGGGGCGATAGGTCCAGTATCGATATCCAGTCTCAAAGGACGGATTCATTACTAGATTTCGGCCAGATCCGTAATCGGGGAGATGAAGCTGATCAACTTTGGGAAAATCGATCCCGTTCGGCGAGAGCTCAGCGTCGGTTTCAACAGACTTTCCGGACCGAATATCAATTAGAAAACTGATGACTCCTTCGGCATCCGAAAAAAACTGCATCTTCGAATCGGTGATTCGAATCTTGGAGGCACTCTCTGGAATGATCGTAAAACTTTTCTGATCGGCGTCGGGAAAACACTCAATTTTTAGTCCCAGCAACTGGGCACCTGACCATTCCGTTACGCCTTCGGAATCGAAGGCGATTCTTTCGTCGCCCTGAATCCCGGCGCCCTCCAGAGCAAGGTATGCGGGTAATTCAATAACCAGATAACGGCTTTTCAATCTCGACGGCGTGGTCGCTTTGAAACGGCTATTGATCTTGATCAATCCAGATTCCAAAAGTTCCATGCTGATCGAATATCGTCCCAAAACCTCCTTGTTGTTCGGGATGCTCGGCACCGCGTCAGCGGAATAGGTGAATCTATTTCCCTCAAAGCCCTCCTGCTTGTTGACAAAAAATACCGCATTGATACCGCCTTCACCAAAATCAAACTGATCACGGATATGGCCCTGGGCATCGCCATCCAGAGCCAGCAACAATTGTCCATAGCCCGGCTTCGGCCGAAAGGATTTCATCCCATAGCTTATCGTATCTTTGGAAAAGGTCGGTGACTCCACGCCCTCCGTTCGAGCCGCTGACAATCCGAGCGCCAAGCCAGAGATCAGGAGTGCTGCCATTATTTTTTTCAACTTACTCAACGTGTTTTCAATAAACATATTAACCATAAAAAATTTTAGAACAATTTGCGTGGACTTGACTTCCCCATCATGGGATGAGCCGCTTCTTCTGACCGATCTTTCCATGGATCCCTGTCAGAAATTCTGAAGCTTTCCTTCCAAATCAAAGGCCACATGCCATCCGACTTCCGGAAGGTCGGTTCCTGCCAGGGCGGAAACATGGCCATCGGCAAAAAGAATATTGGCCCTTTTTTGATGCCTCAGATGCATCTCATCAAATGGCCCGGTTCCTTGAACGATCGGATATTGGACGCCATTGGGACCGAAACGGCTTGTATAGCTATCGGCCATGATCACGTACTTGGATGGATTTTGAATCGCCATCAGATTGATGCTCGCCTCAAGAACATGGAAATTTGTCGCCAGGGTATACTCGATCACGCCGAGATTGTCGGGAGCATTCGCCTCTCCTCTCCAAGTCACACCATAGGTCCGCCAGGCCTCATATTTTTTTGGATTCCACGCCGGGCAGAATACGCTCTTTTCTGATGAGAGATACCCACCATCAAGTAAGATCACATACCAAATAGGCAAACCATTCGGCTCGTCCACAGTGTGCCATTTCCCGTGATGCTCGGCGGCATAGAGCTGTCCAGCCACGCCGACTTGCCTAAGATTGCCAATACATTGGGTTGAGAGAGCGCCATCCTTCATTTTTCCCAAGGCGGGAAAAAGCAGAGCCATCAGGATGGCAAGAATAGCGATCACAACCAAAAGTTCGATGAGGGTAAACCCTGCGGCTGATGTTCCGGAATCCTGATTTGTTATTAAGGCATGGGTTCGATGCCGACGAGAACGTGGGAGAGTCGGGGAGGGATTTTGATTTCTCGGGGAGGTATTCTCGGTGAAGACTTCATAGTTGGCGAATTCTGAGGTCCACCAATCATGGAGTATTGTTCCCGCGTGATTACGCATCCCATTCATTTCCAAAAGTGACTGCTGGATTTCATGAGTTTTCTGGGCATGAGAATTTTTGGGGAACCGCTCGGATGATACACGTCGAAAATCACAAGTGTCCGGTTATAAGTTCCACAATGTCAATTGGTTAGAATCCATGGAC
>CALBXK010000037.1 GCA_937890535.1 uncultured Spartobacteria bacterium | reverse complement strand
GGAAAATCCTTGTGAGCGAGGCCCATAACTTCGCCCTCGGTGGTTTCGGCGGTGACCCTTAGGCAGTCGGGAATTGAATCTCGTTTGACGATGAGGGAGTGATACCGGGTGGCCTCGAATGGGTTGGGGAGCCCGGCAAAAACATTTTCGCCGGTATGGTGGATTGGCGAGGTTTTGCCGTGCATAAGGCGATCCGCCCGAACCACCTCGCCCCCATAGACCTGACCCAGGCTTTGGTGGCCGAGGCACACGCCCAGGATCGGTTTTCGGGATCCAAAATGCTCGATGACGGCACAACTGATTCCCGCCTCGTTGGGGGTGCAGGGCCCGGGGGAAATCACGATGCGTTCCGGGTCGAGAGTTGCGATCTCCTCAATCGTGATCTCATTGTTTCTGTGTACGACGATTTCTGCCCCAAGCTCGCCAAAATATTGTACGAGATTGTAGGTGAACGAATCGTAATTATCGATGACGAGAAGCATGGAAGAAAATTATGAAGGAAGAATGAGGAATTAAGAAGGGGAAGTGAGGGGGCTTACTTTTTGGCGCTTTTTTGGATGGTTACGAAGATGGAGATGAGTTCATCGCACTCTTTGCGGAGGGAAGATAATTTTGCTTTCGATGTAATGGCGGCTTTGACGATGAGCTCCAACCAATAGGCGGTTTCTTCCAATTTTTCTTAATTTCTCATTCTTCCTTCGTAATTTTCTGAATCGCCCGCATGGCGGCGAGGGCTTTGTTGACGCTTTCCTGGTATTCGCCTTCTGCGGTTGAGTCGGCCACGAGGCCGCCGCCGGCTTGTACGTAGGCTTTGCCGTCCTTGAGGAGGACGGTGCGTAGCGCGATGCAGGAGTCGAGGTTGCCATCAAATCCAAAATGGCCGACGGCTCCGGCATACGTGCAGCGTTTGCTGTTCTCCAGTTCGTTGATGATTTGCATGGCGCGCACTTTGGGCGAACCGGACACGGTGCCGGCGGGAAAGGTGGCCCGCATGACGTCATAAGCGCTGCGCCCACCGGCAAGTTTCCCGGAGACGTGGGAGACGATGTGCATGACGTGACTGTAACGCTCAACGGTCATGAAGTCGCTCACCTCGACGCTGCCGAATTCGGCGATGCGGCCGACGTCGTTGCGGGCGAGATCGACGAGCATGAGGTGTTCGGCGCGTTCTTTGGGGTCAGCCAGGAGTTCTTCGGCGTTGGCGGCATCCTCGATCTCGGATTCTCCGCGTTTCCGGGTGCCGGCGATGGGTCGGAGTTCGACTTTGGTTCCGGTGAGGCGGACATGGACTTCGGGGGAACTGCCGACCAGAGAATAACCTTCCGGGAAGCGGAGGCAAAACATATAGGGGGAGGGATTGACAAAGCGGAGGGAGCGATAGAGTTCCAGGGCGTCCCCGGGGAAGGGGGTTTCAAAACGCTGGGAAGGCACCATTTGAAAAATGTCTCCGGCCCGGATGTATTCCTGCGCCCGATCCACCATGGCGTAATATTCTTCGCGCGTCGTATTGCAGGAGGCTTCGCTCTTGGGAAATTCTTGCCTGGTGAAAATGGGTGCAAACGCAACCGGTTCTCGCAGGCGTTGCAGGAGGCGCTCGATTTCTGCGGCGGCGGCGGCATAGGCGGCCTCCGGCCCTTCGTCCCCAAGAAATGCATTGGCGACAATCTTGAGAAGACGGCGCCGGTGGTCAAAGATGAGCACCGTGCCGGCCAGCATGAAAAACATGTCGGGCACGCCCAGTTCGTCCTTGGGGGGAGGCGGGATGGTGGGCTCGAACCAGCGCACACAATCGTAGGACAAATACCCGACCATGCCGCCATGGAAACCGGGCAGTTCAGTGTCCGCCACCGTGCGATAGGCGGACATGAGTTTTTCGACTTCGTCGAGCGGATCTCTCTCCGCTTCGAAGGTGCGGGATTGGTTGTTTTCCGTGACCGTGACCGATTTGCCCCGTGCGGAAATGGTCAGCCGCGGTTGGGAACCCAGGAACGAATGCCGGCCGACCTGATCGCTTTGCTCAGCGGATTCGAGGAGGAAGGACGGGGCGGTGGCACCGATCTTGGCGAAAGCGGACACCGGAGTCTCGCCATCGGCGACGATTTCCGTCCAGACCGGGATGACGTTCGCCGTGACCGCCTGCTCCAAAAACTCGGAGCGCGACGGACTCAAGGGGATCATGTGAAAGAAACTTTTGGGGCTTCCTTCTCGCCGGGATCTTCGATTTGGAAGAGCTCTGCCGGGCCGAAGTTAAACATGCCTGCGAGGATGTTGGTTGGAAATATCTCCCGTTTCGTGTTGTAGGTCATTACCGAATCGTTATAGGCCTGCCGGGAAAATGAGACCTTGTTTTCCGTGGAGGTTAGTTCCTCGGAAAGCTGCATCATGTTTTGGTTGGCTTTGAGATCTGGATAGGCTTCGGCCACGGCAAAGAGGCGACCCAAGGCTCCGCTTAATCCGCTTTCCGCGCCTCCAAGGGCCTTCATGCTTTGCGGGTCGCCGGGGTTGGCGGCGGCGGCCGTGCTCGCCTGGGAAGCGGAGTTGCGGGCGGCGATGACGGCTTCGAGGGTTCCGCTCTCGTGTTTCATATATCCCTTGGCGGTTTCGACGAGATTAGGGATGAGATCGTGACGGCGCTTGAGTTGCACGTCGATCTGGGCAAAGGCATTCTTGAAGCGATTGCGCAACGCCACCAACCCGTTGTATTGCCCAACGGCCCAGAGGGCGAACACCACGGCGACGCCGACGAGCACGAGGAGAAAAATCAATGCGGATCCCATGACCGGAAGAGTGCGTCGTTTTCGGAACTGGCGCAACTGCGAAATGCCGCGGCTTGGAACTGAAGCGAACGTATTCGGGTTGGGGGTTGGCCGCCTCTCCACATCCTTTCAAGAGAGGTGCGAGATCTCTCCTTTGGTTTGTTCACGTTCCCTCGGGTTCCCGCAGCCCTGGCCTTGGGGCATACCCTTCGACGAAGTCGCGACGAAATGCAGCAAAGGTCCCACCCAGAATTGCCTCCCTCGCCTGGCGCATGAGGGAGAGGTAAAAATGCAGGTTGTGGAGGGAAACGAGGCGGAGGCCGAGAATCTCCTCCGCCTTGATGAGGTGGCGAAGGTAGGCCCGAGAAAATCCCTGGCAGGCCGGGCAGGGACATCCGTCTTCGATCGGTGAAGGATCCTCGGCGTTGGCGGCATTTTTTAGGGCTACCGTGCCATGCCGGGTGAAGGCGGTGCCATTGCGGGCGATCCGGGTGGGCAGGACGCAGTCAAACATGTCGATGCCACGGGCAATCATCTCCAGCATCTGCGGCGGCGTTCCCAGTCCCATGGCATAGCGGGCTCGATCTTCTGGGAGAAACGGTACGGCGTTTTCCACTGCTTGCATCATCTCGGGTTCGGGCTCACCGACGCTGACGCCGCCCACGGCGTAGGAATCGAATCCAATATCAACCAGTCCCCGGGCGCTGCGTTCCCGGAGGTCGGGGTGTGAGGAACCCTGGACGATGCCAAAGACGAGCGGGCGATCCTCCTCCGGTTGGGCGTCCCACCAATCGCGGCAACGTTGCGCCCATCGGAGAGTAAGGTCGAGACTGCGGGCCGCCTCCTCGTGAGTGCAGGGATGAGGGGGGCATTCATCGAAGGCCATCACGATGTCCGAGCCGAGGTCGCGCTGGATCTCCATGGATCGCTCCGGCCCGATGAATGTGGGGGTGCCGTCGAGGTGATTCTGAAAATGCACTCCGTCTTCGGTGACCTTGCGTAGCTTGGCCAGGGAGAAGACCTGAAATCCTCCGCTGTCCGTCAGGATGGTCCGATCCCAGTTCATGAATTTGTGCAGTCCGCCCTGACCCGCGATGAGCTTCTCGCCGGGGCGGACGTGCAGGTGGTAGGTGTTGCCGAGAATGATTTTCGCTCCCAAGGCTCGGAGTTCATCCGGGGAAACCGCCTTGACCGTGCCTTGAGTTCCCACCGGCATGAAGACCGGAGTCTCCACCGTTCCCCGTCGGGTTTGCAGGATGCCGGCCCGGGCTCGGGATTCGGGATCGGTGGCGACAAGGGTGTAGGGAGACGGCATGGGGAAAGTGGGCGGTGGGAAGTGAGAGCTCGGAGGTGGCCAAGTGTGGACGCGCGATCCTGAGGGACGAGCTTGTTCATCGTCAATTTGTTTGCGGAGACATTTGAGGCGGCTGGGAAAATTCAGGAAAGCGTTGCCGCGCATTCCGCAAGGAACCATTATTCCCAATAGAAACAACGTCTTCCATGCTTGAAACACCGCAAATTATCCAGACTTCCGCCCGGCCCACCGCCATCATCCCTGTCATCGTTTCGTGGGAGGAGATGACGGTCACGATGGGTCCCGGCATTGCCGAGTTACTTGCCGCCATCACCGCCCAAGGTATCGCGCCCGCAGGAGAGATTTTTACCCGCCACCTCAGACGGCCCACCGAATCCTTCGATCTTGAGATCAGTGTGCCCGTTGCCACACCCGTTACTGCTGTTGGTCGGGTGCGTCCGAGCGAATGGCCTGCTCTCAAAATGGCTCGAACTGTTTATCACGGCCCATACGAAGGGCTCGGCGATGCCTGGCCCGAATTTATGGATTGGATCGAGAAGAATGGCCACACCACCACCGAAGAGCTCTGGGAATCCTACACCGTTGGGCCTCGCTCGAATCCCGACCCGAACTCCTGGCGCACGGAACTCAGTCGAGCGATTGTTACTTAATTTTCTGATGGGGAAAATTCTAAAACATATTGAAAATAGGGGGGGGGCAGTTCCCCCTACAAATGCAGCGACCGGTCGTCGAAGTGGCCTTTCGTTGAAGACTGACTACGATCCGGGCGGCTTCGGGAACCCGGGAGGCAGCGGGGGTTTGGGCTTTTCGCTGTCGAAGCTTGGCAGGGGCGGTAGAGATTTCAGCAAGTCCTGGATATTTTGGAGGCGCTCCTTCACCTGGGCGATCAGAGTGTCGAATTCATCGAGGCTCTTGACTTTCGAGCCTTCAGCGACGGTGGGCCCGACCCAGGCGGGGTCGGTGTTTTCGACTTCGAGATGTAATTTTTTGGCCTCGCCGACGACTTTTCCGTCCTGCGCGTAAATTCGCACCCAGCCGCCGGCGAATTGTTCGGCGGTGCGGGAGCGGGATTTTCCGGTGGACACGCCCCCATTGCTTCCGGCGATAAGGGAGAGGGTTGTTGATTTCGTCCGGGTTGAACTGATTGCCTTGGTGGCGGCCGAGCCGACTTTCTTCGGATCGATGGCGGGCAGGACTTCGGTGCCGGTTTCCACCACGAGGCCTCCGCCAGCGGTGAATACGTAGAGTTGGTAGGCGAGTGAGAGTTGGTTCGCCTGGGTGGTGCTGGGATTCGAGATATCCACGTCGTAATAGTGGAAAGTGTCCTGTTTCTGAATCTCGAGGACCCCTGGAATGTTGGGCAGGGCAGGCTGGGAGCTTTTCTTCTCACCAAACGTACCCGCTGGACTGAGCCCCTGTCTGTCCCACATCTGGACCAGAAGACGGGGGGTAGCCGGCGGATCCGCCTGCCATTCCTTGACGAAGGCTTGATCTTCCGGGGACAAGCGGGCGATGGGCCAGCGGATGGCGACGCCGCTTCGCTGGAGGATGACTTCGTCTCCCACCACAGCGGAAAGTTCGGCCTCGGTCGTGCCACCCTTATCGTCGGTGAATGTCCGGGCGGTCGCGAGAGGAGCCGTTGCGACGGTGAAGAGGATTGCGAGGAGGAGGGGGGCTTTCATCGCTTAGGGATAGGTCGCTGCTGGGATGGGATCAATTCCGAATTTTTCGTTTTAAGGTTTATCCGGAGCCTGTTAGACGGGTTCAATGTCGAAATTGTGCGTTTTTGGCCAAATGGTTTACGACGTCAATAACGATGTGACCTCGGAAAGCTACGGACTGGCCTGGCAGACAAAAATCGTTCCCGAACCTTCGACTCTCCTGCTTATTATCCTAGGATCCGCGGTGTTGATCCGACGCTCCCGTAGGAGCGTTGTCCCCAACACTCCCTCGGCCACCAGGCAGGAGACGGATTGAACCCAGACACAGGACGGCTATGGGTCGCGGAGGAAGAGCTTATCCAATATCGCTTTTACGACAGTCTCATCGTGGCGTCCGCCGTCCAATCAGGTGCCGCGATCCTCTACAGCGAGGATCTGCAGCAAGGTCGCACCATAGGGAACACCAGAATCGTCAATCCCTTCTGATCATCATTCCCGGGCGAGGGCTATCGGCTCGTAGTCGGGAAGCCCCTCCATTTCTGTCGAGATTTGTTGACTGACCTCGGCGGTCGGTGTTCGGGAGGTGTGGGACCTATGGCTGATTTACTCAGTCACGGGGACCCGATTAGGCATTGTTATTTGTAGACGTCGCGTCTGTGACCTACCTTGATGACTTCAATAATCAAAACATCATCTAGAACTTCGTATATGACTCGATAGTCACCGATCCGGATGCGATAGGCACGCTCGCTACCGCTAAGCTTGGTGCATCCGCTTTGAAAGGGATCAGTGACGAGCCCCTCGACAGCAGAGACGATTCGCTTGACGTCTTGAGGAGCTATCCGTCGGAGATCTTTGCGAGTGGATTTGCGCCACTCAATCTTATAGTCGGCCATCTTCTCGAAGTTGAGCGAGAAAATCGTCGTGAGCGACTGTGGGCTCTTTACGGCGGTCAACAATGTCCGCCAGATCCTGAACGTCCTCCGTAAGGCGCTCATAATCAGCGAGTGACAAAATTACACCAGTTTTCTCACCGGCTTCGTCGGTCAGATACTGAATCGCTGTGGACATAAAGCTAAAATACCCAAAACAGGGCGGCAGTCGAGCCAGATATTTGTGTTGCCGTCCGTGGGCAGATGCCCTCGCTCGCTTCTGGGGTGTCTCCTGCCCGCGAAGCGGATCAGCAGGAGGCATGCCTAAAGTCCCGCAAGGAAGGGAAAGCGGAGGAGTCAGTAGTATCAGAATGGCATCCAGAAATGGGAAATGGGGTCGGTTCTCTCATATTAACATGCGTCGCCGATGATGCCTGTTTGAGTGGCGAACATTTCCCGTCAGACTGAAATTGCTCACGGGATGGATCGCTCCGCTTTTATTACGCTTTCCCGACTCCTTGACGCTACAAAAGTGCGCACTATTATAGTGCTATGAAGAATATTACGCTGTCAGCGGAGGAAGAGCTCATCCGAAAAGCTCGAGGCCTGGCGCGGCAGCGTGCGACCTCGCTGAACGAGTTGTTCCGCTCCTGGCTGCGGGATCTGACCCGTCAGACGGGACAAACCAAAAATTACGACCGCCTGATGGAACGTCTCGAATCTCGGCAAAGCGGTCGTTCCTTCAGCCGGGAGGAAATGAATGAGCGTTGAAATTTTTATCGATACCAACATCCTGGTTTACACTTTCGATGCCAGTGCCCCTGCCAAACGGGACTGCGCCCGCTCGATCGTGCGCGAAGCGCTGGAGAAAGGAAATGGTGCCATCAGCTGGCAGGTCGCACAGGAATTTTTGAATGTAGCCCTGCACAAATTTAAAAATCCGCTGACCCCCGGCGAAGCCTCCGATTTCCTCGACCAAGTCCTGACTCCCCTCTGGAAAGTCTTCCCCTCACCGGAATTGTTTCAGGAAGCCAACCTGATCCAGCGTCAGGCCCAATATCGCTTTTCCGACAGTCTCATCGTGGCGTCCGCCGTCCAATCAGGTGCCGCGATCCTCTACAGCGAGGATCTGCAGCACGGTCGTTCCATAGGGAACACCAGAATCGTCAATCCCTTCTGATCATCATTCCCCGGCGAGGGCCATCGGCTCGTAGCCCCTCCATTTTTGTAAGGATCAGTTGGCTGTCCTCGTCGGCGAGCATTCCCTATCGTGAAGACTTCGCGAATAGAGCCTAAAGTTGCTTAAGTAATTCTTGCAAAGGGAAAAAAACGGGGCTTTCCCAAGGAATATATCCTTTTCCTGCTGCCAGGCTGCCCCGGAATTGGATTCTGCGTCAATGAGGACGATAAGGCTTTCGACTTCCTTTCGAGAAAACTCGGAGCGAGCTGGGAGGTCTCGAATATAACGCTCAAGTCTATTCCTGCCGTCGCAATGTTCGATAGTCAGCCCTTCGATGCCGGATGAATTGCAAAGATTTTTGACTACAGCCGCATCGGCGGCAAAAATGCACTCGGCACTATGTGTGGTCGCAAAGATTTGGACGTTGAGTTCATTGGCAGCGGCGATGAGGCCTTTCCACACAGTGGGCAGCACGGAGTGATGCAGGCCGTTTTCGATTTCGTCGATGAGCAGTACCTGAGCATCTCCTGCAAGCAGCTCGGAATAAATGTCGAGCAGGCGGCAAAATCCCACGCCAAGGTGCGTTACTGGAATCATTTCTGGCAGACCGATATTCGCGTAGATAAGTGGACTGCGCTCACCGGTCTGTAGCGCCTCTACGCTTACCAGGCGTGGATCGATTTTGCGAAGAAGCTCCTCCACCTTCTTCTTGCCCCGCTTGAGGATAACCCTGTTGTAGTCCAAGGCGTCTTGAACGGGATCGGATGGATGGGAGGAAAATATTGCAGATTTGGTCAGTGTTTTCTTCGCATCTTTTGGCCAAAAAACATGAAGTGGACCTAAATCGAATTCATGCTGAACGGTCGTGTCAATTTCCCGCATCGCACCTGTGCTGCTCAAAGATATGCGGAGCTTTTCCTTTATTCCATGATCACCAGAGAGCGAAATCTTGATGTCATTCTGTGACTACTTGTCGCTAAAAAGCCAAAGCTAGAGGTTTTTTCAAGTCAGCATTTTGGGAGAAAACCCTGAAGAGGTTTGGCAGATCACCCGGTTTGGTCTCCTGATTTTGAGACTGTCCACGCTGCAAGGTTAGGAAAATTGCCTCCAGCAGCCCCGTCTTGCCGGTGTTGTTCAATCCCGAGATGAGATTGATTCGATTGAACGGACTGATCTCAATGTCTCGAAAGGAACGAAAGTTTTGAATATGGATTTGGGTGAACACGAAAGCGGCTTCTCCTAGTTCCGACATTGAAAACCTTCCCCTGGAGATGATCAATCATCTTCGGCTGAGCGTAAATGGATTTTCCGAATCCGGCATTCACACCTATCTGCGTTTTCCGGTAAAGGAAGGAACGGATAAAGGGCCGCCAGTCAATGTTGATATTTGCCCGCTCACGCCGCCCAAACGGTTTCGCCGCCCACAATCGTCCGCACCGCTCGGCCCTTCATTTTGGTTTCATGAAATGGGGAATTTTTTGACAAGGATTCGGACTTTTCTTTGTCGAAGGTCCACTCCTGATTCGGGTCGATGAGGGTGACGTCGCCGGGAGCGCCGAGGGAGAGGGTTCCCCGGTCAAGGGAGAGGAGACGGGCGGGATTGATGGTGAACATCTCGATAACCTTGTTGAGGGTCAGAGCCTTTCTTTGATGCACTAGGATGTCGCAGAAGAGCCCGAATTCGGTTTCCAGTCCGGTGATGCCGAACGGGGCCACGTCGAGTTCGACTTCCTTTTCGTAGGCGGCATGGGGAGCGTGATCGCTACAGAGGATGTCGAGGGTGCCGTCGGCGAGCCCTGCGATGATGAGGTCGATGTCCTCGGCGGTGCGGAGGGGAGGGTTCATCTTGAAGTTGCTGTCGAAGCCCCGCAGGCAGTTATCGGTCAGGGCGATGTGGTGGGGGCAGACTTCGCCGGAGATTTTGACTCCCCGGGCTCGGGCCTCCCGCAATAAGGCGACGCTTCCGCCCGAGCTGATGTGCTGACAATGAATGGGGGAGTCGCAGAGCTCGGCCAGCTGGATGTTGCGGGCGACGATGAGTTCTTCGCCCATCCGCGGCCACCCGGGGAGTCCGAGGCGAAGGCTCCACTCGCCTTCGTGCATGATGCCGGGACCCACCAGGGAATAGTCCTGGCAATGGTCGAGGACGGTGAGGTTAAACATGCGGGCGTATTCGACGGCGCGGCGCATGACTTCATGGTTCTGGATGCAGTGACCGTCGTCTGTGATGGCGACGATGCCGGCATCGACCATGGCTCCATAGGGAGCAAGTTCCTCCCCGGCGATGTTCTTGGTGATGGCACCGGTGGTGAAAATATTGACGCAGGCCCGGGCGGCCTTTTCGCGAATGAGGGTGATGGTGCCGGCATTATCTGCGACCGGAGTGGTGTTCGGCATGCAAACGACACTGGTGAATCCGCCGGCCGCCGCCGCGCGTGCGCCGCTGGCAAGGGTTTCTTTGTGGGACTGGCCGGGCTCCCGAAAATGGACATGGCCATCGATCAGGCCCGGGGCGACCACGAGCCCGCTGGCATCGATAGTCTCCACCTCCGCGTCGGGTCGCTGGGGTTTCTCTGCGATTTTTCCATCCACAATCCAAAGGTCGGCGGTTTCGTCGCGGGTGTTGGCGGGGTCGATGATCCGACCCTTGATGAGGTGGAGAATTTTCATGAAGGCAAGCCGACGCCGCCGGCGCAAAGGTGGAGGACGGCCATGCGAACAGCGAGTCCATTGGTGACTTGATCGAGGATGACGCTGCGGGCCCCATCCGCGACTTCGCTGTCAATCTCCACCCCGCGGTTGATGGGGCCGGGGTGCATGATCAGGCAGTCGGGACGAAGCCGGGCGGCGCGGGCCTTGGTCAGTCCGAAAAGCGAGACGTATTCGCCCAGACCTGGAAAATACTCCCGACGTTGGCGTTCGTGTTGGATGCGCAGAAGGTTGATGACATCGGCGCTCTCCAGGACATCGTCCAAGCGATGAACGACGCGAACGCCGAGTTTCTCAAAAAGTTTTGGCACCAGGGTGGGGGGGCCGACCAGGGTGACCTCGGCTCCGAGGGTGACGAGGGCGTGGATGTTGGAGCGCGCGACGCGGCTGAAGAGGATGTCCCCGACGATGGCGACCTTGAGGCCCTGGATCGGGCCGCGTTTCTCAAGGATGGTGAAAGTGTCGAGCAGGCCTTGGGTGGGATGTTCGTGGGCTCCGTCTCCGGCGTTGATGATGCAGGCATCGAGACGGCTGGAGAGAAAGCAAGCGGCTCCGGCCGAGCTGTGCCGCAGGACGATGATGTCCGCCTGGAGGGCTTGAAGATTTAGGGCGGTGTCCTTGAGGGTTTCGCCCTTGATCAAGCTGGAGGCGCTGGCGGCGATGTTCACCACATCGGCGCTGAGTCGCATGGCGGCAATCTCAAAGGACGTGCGGGTGCGGGTGCTGGGTTCGACGAAAAAATTCACCAGGGTCTTGCCGCGGAGGGCGGGCACCTTTTTTAAGTTCCGTTCGCCGACGCCTTTGAAGGCCCGGGCGGTATCGAGGATGATGCCCAGTTCCCCGGCGTCGAGGTCGCTGAGGGCGAGCAGGTCTTTGCGGGTCCAGGTGTTCATGAGTCTTCCATGGGCACGACCTGCACGCTATCGGTCACTCCGTCGAGATTCTCAAAGCGGACGCGGATTTTTTCCAAGCGGGCGGTGGGCAGGTTTTTACCGACGTAATCGGCACGGATGGGGAGTTCCCGATGACCGCGATCCACGAGGACGGCGTATTGAATTTGCGAGGGTCGGCCAAAGGAGGAGATGGCATCCATGGCGGCCCGGCAGCTTCGGCCTGTAAAAAGCACGTCATCCACGAGGACAAGTGGGCGCCCGTCGAGATCGACGGGGAGTTCGGTTGGCACGACTGCGGTGAGGCGGTTGCGGGTGGAAAGGTCGTCCCGGTGCATGGAGACATCGACCACGCCAAGAATGGGGCGCACGCCTTCGATTTCCTCCACGGTATGAGCGAGGCGGCGGGCGACTTCCACCCCGCGGGTGGGTATGCCAGCGATGACGAGACGGGAGAGGTCGGAGTTTCGCTCCACAATTTCGTGAGCGATGCGACGGATGGCCTTGCGGATGGCGTCCGCATCCATCACCAGGTGGGGTTGGGGCTTGTTGGTCATTTCCTTTGCTGCCTCTCAGGGCCGCGTTAAAGGTTTGCTCATGGGGTGCCCGGTCTCAGGCGGGTCGGGGGCGTTGGGATCGGTCGTCCCGCCAACCGGATCGATATCTCATGATCCAATCGAGCAGAGCGCGTTCAAAGCCAATGTCGCGTCCGGCTTTTTCACTTTCAATCCACTTGTGACGCAGGATCTCCTCGCGCTCGGCTAGAAATTCTTTGTAAAGGACGGAATTCTTCACCAGATCGTTTCCGTCGGTTTTCTGAGGGTTCATCTTTCCTGAAATAAGGCGGGATTATATTACGTTGTCAAAAGAAAAAGAAGTGGGCCTCGATCTTCACTCTCAATCCTACGGGGCTTCCACGCTTTGGCGGATCTGTTCGGCGATGCGGACAAATTCTTTGGTGATGGGGCTGGAGAGATCGGCGGCTACCATCGGGCGGCCATTGTCGCCGGAGGCACGGATGGCGGGTTCGAGGGGAATTTGGCCAAGCAACGGGACCCGCAACCGGGCCGCTTCCCGCTCGCCTCCCCCCGATCCGAAGATGTCGTAGCGGACCCCATCGCTGGGGCAAAGGAAGTAACTCATGTTCTCCACGAGGCCGAGGACGGGGACGTTCGTTTTGGCAAACATGCTTGAGGCCTTGCGGGCATCGATGAGGGCGACTTCTTGCGGAGTGGTGACGATGACGACCCCGCTGAGGGCGATGGTTTGCACGATGGTGAGCTGGATGTCGCCGGTGCCCGGGGGCAGATCCAGGATCAGATAATCCAGCGGTGCCCATGCCACTTGTTTGAGAAATTGTTGAGTGTAGCGGGTGACCATCGGGCCGCGGAGGACGGCGGGTGAACCGTCGTCGAGGAGGAATCCCATCGACATGAGTTTTACGCCGTCCCGTTCGATGGGAAGAATACGGTCCTGGGCGTCCGCCAGGGGTCGTTCATTGCTCCCGAACATGAGGGCAATGCTGGGTCCATAGAGATCGCAGTCGCAGAGGCCGGCGGTCGCGCCCGTGGC
Organism: uncultured Spartobacteria bacterium; assembly: GCA_937890535.1. Classification (GTDB taxonomy): domain Bacteria; phylum Verrucomicrobiota; class Verrucomicrobiia; order Chthoniobacterales; family Terrimicrobiaceae; genus CAMASH01. The sequence goes on along the minus strand of CALBXK010000037.1, from coordinate 6,742 downwards.
TGCAAAGGCCAGGGCCAGATTGGAGGCGACGGTGGACTTGCCCACCCCGCCCTTGCCGCTGGCGACGGCGATGATGTGTTTGACACCTTCCAGCTTGGCGGGTCCGGGGACTCCGGCGGCCTGGGCGGGTGCCTGGATGTCGATCCGGATGTCCGCCTTGGCGACTCCGGGAACGGCAGCCACGGCGGCGCGAGCCTCCTCGGTGATCTGGCGGGCCACCTGCGGCTCCGAGGTGGTGAGCACCATTTGTACGGTGACGTCCGCGTCTTCAATCTTGATCTCCTTCACCAGACCAAAGGAGACGATGTCCCGTGAGAATCCGGGATATTTTACGCCTTGGAGGGCGTCGCGAAGAGTCTGTTCGTTCAGTTCAGGCATGGTCCTTGTGTAGGCGTGAACTGAGGTTCGGGACAAGAGAAGTCAGAAAGATTTTCGCAAATGGCTGGGTGGGATCCCCAATTGTTCGCGATATTTAGCCACGGTGCGCCGGGCGATTGGCCATCCGCGATCCGCCAGTCGTTCCATCAGGGCGTGATCGCTGAGAGGGGAATCGGGCGGTTCCGCTTTCACCAGTGCGGCGATAGCCTGTCGGACACTTTCATTGCTGATCGTATCGCCAGTCTCCGTAGTGTAGCCCGCCGCAAAAAAGTATTTCAGTTCGAATAGGCCGCGTGGCGAAGTCATGAACTTTCCCGACACGGCCCGGCTGACGGTGGTTTCATGGACGTCGACCGCCTCGGCCACCTGGCTCATGGTGAGGGGCTGCAGATGGGCGGTGCCGAATTCGAAGAAGGCCCGCTGGCGGGTGACGATTTCGCGGGCGATGCTGAGAAGGGTTTGCTTTCGTTGCTCGATGCAGCGGAGGAAAAATCGGCCACCGCGAATTTTGTCCCGCAGGTAGTTTCGCACCTCGCCCTTCGAAGTGGGCTCGGCCAGCAGGTCCTTATAGCCACTCCCGATTCGCAGAGTAGGCAGTTCGCTTTCATTAAGCGAGACCAGCAGGTCATCGCCATCCCATTCCACCACGACATCCGGAAGAATCGTCTGTTCCTCGCCGGAGGAAAATGGTCGGCCGGGCCGGGGTTCGAGTTCGGCAATTGCTTTTGCTGTTTTTTGCACCTCGGCGACTGAAACGTTGAGGGCCTTGGCGATGAGGGAATATTTTCGGTGGGCGAGGTGATCCAGATGATCCCGTGCGATGTGGCACGCCAGGTCATGGGACCCCTCTCGCCGCGCTAATTGGAGGAGCAGGCATTCCGATAAATTACGGGCACCCACCCCCGGTGGCTCAAGGGCCTGAATCTGAAGGATCATTTGCAGGGCTTCCTCCGGCGATGTGCCTGCTTGGGCGGCGATTTCAGCATCGGTGGCCCTCAGATACCCGTGATCATCGATGTTTCCGACCACCGAAAGTGCGAGACCGTGCTGGCGGGCGTCGAGGTCCATGCTTCCGATCTCTGTCAGGAGGTATTGCTGTAGGGTGGGGGGACGAGTCTGGGAATCCAAAAAATATTGCCAGCGCTCGCCGGCCTCCGGATTCCAGGGTTCCCGCTGAACATGGTATTCCTTCCATTCGTCCGCCCGGTCGCTGGAGGGCGTCTCAGTTTCCCGGGGCTCGATATCCCGCTCCGCGTCTTGGGGCGTCGGGGAGTCTTCCTCCAGCACGGGATTGCTGGCGAGCTCGGTTGCGACAAGCTGGCGCAATTCCAAAAGGGGGGCTTGCAGGAGATGCAGGCTCTGTTGCATCTGTGGCGAAAGCGTTTGCTGCAACGCCATTCCCTGTGTGAGTTCCATTCCTGCCATCGATAAATATGTCCGCGCTGCGGCTTGCCTCAGCAAGCAATTTCCACGCCATTTCCAAAAACATTTCTAGACCGGTCGGTCTCAGAGGAGATTTCCCTGTGCGAGGGGCGGCGGATCGGTGGGGGGCCGGATGGGGGATCCCGGGGGGGGCGGTGAGGTTCCGCCAGCCTCAGCTTCCACTTCCTTGAGGAGGCCTTTGAACTCACAGGTCCGCAGGGCGGCGATCAAATCCTCATAGCGAGGAACGATTCCGAGAGTGCTCAGAGGACGGGGGAGGGGGAGGTCTTCATCCAGCGCCACCATCTCACGGTTGGCGGTGATGAGATCGCGGGCCTCTTCGAGTTTGATTCGAAGCTTTTCGGGTTGCACATCCGGCAGGGAGGCCAGGAGGTTTTCGAGGGTCCCAAAATCCCGCAGCAGGCGGGCGGCGGTTTTCGCGCCCACTCCGACAACCCCGGGGATGTTGTCGGCACTGTCGCCGGTGAGGGCAAGCACATCGCCAAGTTGCCGGGGGTCGACGCCCCATTTTTCACGAATCGCCTCCGGACCAAGTTGGGCAAACGATCCCGGGCCCACATCGGCCTTGGCCGTGGAATAGATCGTAATCCGGTCTCCGGCGAGTTGCATGATGTCCTTGTCATTGGTGGCGATGACCACCTCATGGCCGTCCGCTTCGGCTTGGCGGGCATAGGAAGCGATCAAATCGTCGGCCTCAGTATTCGGCCAGCTGAGGCTTGCCATGCCAAAGAGGGGCACGTTCTTTTGCAGCCATTCCTCCTGGGGGCGCATCTCATCGGGCATTTCCGGACGGTTCTGTTTGTAGGCCGGTTGGAGGGTGGTGCGTCGGGCGGGTAGGCCACAGTCCCAAATCACAGCACCGTGGTCTGGATGCACATCAGCCAGCATTTTTCGAAGGGCTTTGGCAAAGCCGTAGATGGCGTTGGTGGGTTCGCCGCGGGAGTTTGTCAGTCCGCGAATGGCGAAAAATGAGCGGTAGAGGTAGTAGTGCCCGTCAACAAGCAGAAGTCGCATCAAAGAAACCTAATGCAGGTCGTCCCGGGAAGCCAGCGTGGCGTGTCATCCCAAAAGGCAGCAAGAAATGCCTCACGCAAAGGATGGGAAGGATGAGAGGGGCTGGGCCTGGGGAGGAAATCCTAACTCCTTCGTCCCATCCTTTGCGCCCTTTGGGTGAGGCTCTTCCTGAATCCAGTCCGCCGGCCTCCGGCCTCGCTTCCCTTCACGGTTGGACCGGCCAGCGTGATACGAGGAGTATCCGGCTTGACGAGGTGCGGGATGTTTCCTAGGTTTCGCCGCCTGCATGTTGTTTAAAATTCCAGTGTTCGCGCTTTTGATTGCGCTCGGGTTTGTGCCCTCTCTTGCCGCGCAGGAAGAGCCGGGCTCTGGCCAGACATCGATGTCCACGGGGGGAGAACCGCCGGAGGCTTTCGTGGTGGCGGAAAATATCGAGGACTCGGGAAACTCCGGCTTGGCGGTTTCCGCCTACAAGAGCTTTATTAAGAATTTTCCCACTTCTCCGTTCGCCTCCACGGCCCAATTCCGAATTGCGAATATCCTGAGCAGCCAAGGTAATCCCAGCAAGGCCTTCGATGCTTACCAAACCCTTCTGACCACCTATCCGGATACGCCAAATTTTGACGCCGCCGTTGCGCAGCAAGTCCTCATTGCCAACGCCTATCTGCAGGGCAAGCGCATGGTTTTTATGGGGATGCCGATTGTGCCTGGCACCGAAAGGGCTCAGAAAATGTACGAGTCGATCCTGAACAGCGCGCCCTACAGTAAGCACGCACCCATCGCGCAATTTAATCTTGGGCTCTCGCTGGAACGCCAAAAGATGATTGCTGAAGCCCGCCAAGCCTATCAGAAGGTCCTTGATCGCTATCCCAACAGCGATGTTTGTGATGATGCCCTCTACCAGATCGGTTATATTTACATGCGGCAGGGACTCTCCGGCGGGTCCCAGGATTTGTCCGCGCTCGTTTTGGCCAAGGAGACCTTTCAGGATTTTCTTCTTCAATACCCCGCGAGTGAAAAATCCCCCCAGGCCAGTGACAACCTTGCTGCCATCGGGGCCCATGAGGCCGGGGATCTCATGCGTATTGCCAGTTTTTATGACCGCACCAAGGACTTCAAGGCGGCGATCATTTACTACAATGATATTGTTCGCAAACAACCCGATACCGCCGATGCGAAGATCGCCGGCTCCCGGATTGAGGAATTGCGTGCCCAGGTCGGTGACGAAGCCCTCCGGGTGGGATCGGAGAGTGCGGAGTCTGGGGAAAAACTTGCCTTGAGGCGACGGTTACAGGCCCAGGTCGAAAGCTCTGCCCTGGCGAATTTTTCCGGTCCACCCACCCGGGATATTGTTCCGGATGAATTGCCGGTGGTGAAGAAACCCCGGTTTCGCACCAATATCCGGGACTTGCAACCGCTACCTGCTCCGGTCGAACCTCTTCTTCCCACCGAATAATGCGCCTCCTTACTACATTGCTTGCGGTCGCCTTTCTCTCGGGATGCGGGTATAAACTCGGAGAGATTCGTCCCACTCCCATGCGGTCGGTGCGCACCCTTGCGGTGCCGACCTTTAAGAACCGAACCTATGAGCCTCGGGTGGAAGTTCTCTTGGCCGACACCCTCGTCAAGGCTCTTCAGCAGGACGGGACCTATACCATCGTTTCGGACGACACCGCAGATGCGATTGTTTATTGTACGCTCATTAACGTGGAACGCCGATCGAATCGTTCTGTAATCAACAACGTTCTCGCCACCAGCGAGTTTGGTCTCACCCTTGAGATTACCTATGAGGTGGTGGATCGGGTGACAGGCATCGTGCTCCTGTCTGGCCGGGAGCGGGGTCGTTCCACCTTCTTTGCCAACAGCGACCTTCAAACCACCGAGCGTCAGGCCATCCCCATTGCGGCCCAAAATCTTGCGGTGGAGGTGACCATGAAGATTTCCGAGGGCTGGTAATCGCCTTGCTTTTCGTCGTCCCGACTCCGATTGGGAATCTGCAGGATATCACTCTGCGGGCCGTTCAGATATTGGGCGATGTGGATATCATTGCGGCCGAGGATACCCGCCATTCCGGACGGCTCCTGCAGCATCTTGGCATTAAGAAGCGCATGGTCAGTCTGCATGAACACAATGAGCAGGCGCGCTGTGCCTCCTTGGTCGGCGAAATGGAGGCAGGCAGGACGGTGGCCCTCATCACGGACGCTGGCATGCCGGGGATCTCTGATCCGGGATTCCGGCTCATCCGGGCCTGTCACGAGCATGACCTTCCGGTCTCTGTCCTCCCCGGTCCCAGTGCGGTGCTGACCGCTCTGGTCGGATCCGGCCTGCCCTCTGCCTCATTTTTCTTTGGCGGATTCCTCCCCGTGAAAAGTGGACGGCGTCGCTCCGAACTCGAACGGGCCGTCGCCCGCGAAGAAACTTGCCTCTATTTTGAATCGCCGCATCGGCTGACCAAAACCCTCGCCGTTCTGCAGGAGATCGCGCCGGAGATCCGACTTTGTGTCGCCCGGGAATTGACCAAAAAATTCGAGGAATTTCGTCGGGGGGCTCCGTCCGCTCTGCTTGCGCACTACACCGCCCATCCGCCTAAAGGCGAGATCACCCTTGTGATCGCCTGATGAAGCCGCTCCTTCCGCCTCTGTGGCCCCGCCAAAGGCAGATGCGGGGGTTGGTCTGCGGCCTGATCCTGCTCGTTCTCGGCGGAGTGGCTCTGCTTCCTCCGGTTTCGAAGGGGATTCCCGGCATGGCTCCCTGTGTTTTTCACAGCCTGACCGGACTTCCTTGTCCGCTCTGCGGTGGCACCCGGGCGGCAAGCGCCTTGCTGCGTGGTGATCTCGATCGCACGATGCACCTCAATGCCCTGGCCTTTCCCGCCGTGGCCCTGCTCCTGCTTCTCGCGATTCTCTGCGGTGTGGAAGCGGTGCGGGGAAGGCCGTTTGCGGATTGGGTGACGTGGTCCCGTCATTTGCGTTGGGGAATTCCCCTCGCTCTACTCCTTCTTCTGCTTTGGTGGATTCCCCATCTGGGGCATGCTCTTCGCGATTCCAAGACCGAACTGCTCGACCTTCGCAACCCCATCGCCCGCAAGTTGAATGAGGGAATGCGGGCGGGGACGGAGTGATTTCGGCAACTTTGGTAAACGGCGTCAATCCTTGCTGTTCTGATCGCGTCCGCGTTTTTTTAGGATGATGGGCAGGCCGGGGAATTCCCAATGTTCGCGCAGGCGGGCGCAGAGGTAGTTGACGTAGGGGTCGGAAATCAGCCGGGGATCGTTGACGAAGAGAAGGAAGGCCGGCGGCTCGAATGGTTTGGGGAACTTGGGCACGAGTTGGGTGGCGTAGAGAAGCTTGAAGCGGCGACTGCCTTGGCGCGGGGGAGACTGGCGCTCCATGGCGGCGCGCATGACCCGGTTGAGTTCTCCGGTTCCGGCGCGGCGGGTGGCGTGCTCGCGGACTTTTTCCACCATGCTGAACAGGCGTTTGACGTTTTGTCCGGTTTTGGCGGACAGAACGACGATCGGGGCATAGGGGAGGAAAAAGAGTTCTTCTTTCACTCGTTCGAGATGTTCCTCCAGCACCTCCCGCTCGGTGGCTTTGTCGCCGGCGATCAAATCCCATTTATTCAATACGATGATGGCGGCCTTGTAGGACTTTTGAATCAGGCCTGCGATTTTTTTGTCCTGGGTGGTCACTCCCGTCGTCGCGTCGATGACGAGGATGCAAAGGTCGGCGCGTTTGATGGAGCTCTCCGAACGCATGACGCTGAAGACTTCCATCGGGGTGTCGTGTTTCGAGCGGTGACGGATGCCGGCGGTGTCACAGAGGATGAAAGGCCGGCCGTCCCGTTCATACGCGAGATCGAGGGCGTCGCGGGTTGTGCCCGCAATCTCGCTGACGATGGCCCGACT
>CALBXK010000036.1 GCA_937890535.1 uncultured Spartobacteria bacterium | reverse complement strand
CCCTATGCCCGTCCGGAAGGTATGAGTGTTGAGGGCTGGCTTGAATTCCTGTGCAAGGAGTTTGAAGACAAAATTCTGGAACTTGGCGCCAACAAGGTCGCCGCTTTTATCGGCGAGCCGCTTTTGGCGTCCGGTGGTGTTTCCATCCCGCCCAAGGGCTATCACAAGCGGTTCCTGGAAATCTGCCGCAAGCACGATGTGCTCTACATTTCCGACGAAGTGGTCACTGCATGGGGCCGTCTGGGGCACTGGTTCGCTTCAGAGGATGTCTACGGCATTGTTCCCGACATCATCACCACGGCCAAGGGCCTGACGTCCGGCTACCAGCCTCTGGGTGCCTGCCTGATCTCCGACCGCCTTGTCAAAGATGTCTCCAGCGATGACAAACCAACCTCCATGTTCTCCAACGGGTTTACCTATTCCGGCCATCCGGTGGCTTGTGCCGCCGCGCTCAAGAATATCGAAATTATGGAACGCGAAGGCATTCTGGAGCACGCCCGCGAAGTCGGCCCCCATATGCAGGCCCGCCTCCAGGGTTTGAAGGATATTCCCATCGTCGGTGACGTGCGGGGTGAAGGCCTGCTGGGTGCCCTCGAATGCGATATTTCCAATGGCAAGGGCGATGTATTGGCGCTGGACAAGGAAGTAGGCTATCGCATTGACGAGCATTGCCACTCAATGGGACTGTTTGTGCGTCCCCTTATCAACATGTGCGTGTTCTCACCGCCCTGCATTATCACGATCGACCAGATCGACGAGATGATGGACACCATGCATAAGGCCGTGGAAATGACCATGGAGGATCTCCGCAAGGAAGGCATCTGGAAGGGCTGAACGAGATTACTGCTCCCTGACTGAAAATGGTCGCCAGATTTACGTTTGGCGGCCATTTTTCTGACCCCCGTGACCCACAAAAAAAATCGGCTCCCGAAAAGGAGCCGACAAGGAAAAGAGAGAGGGGTAGGAGATAACTAAACAAATAAATTCCGTCTAAATCAGGTGAGCCACATTCTGTCCGCTCAATCCATGCTTTGACTATGCACCATGACCGTCAACAAAGCTGTGATCTGCATCACACCCTCGTATTTTTTTGCAAATTAATTTTCGGCGCGGAATTTACTCGTCCCGTGGCGGCAACGCGCCCGGTGGGG
>CALBXK010000035.1 GCA_937890535.1 uncultured Spartobacteria bacterium | reverse complement strand
CATTTCCCGACCGGCAAGGTAGGCGGTCTTGCGCATGGCATGACGGGCGGTCTCATTGCGCAGTAATTCGCGAACCGCATCGGCGATAGCGCCCGAGTCGCCGAAGGGTACCAGCGTGCCGCGTCCATCAGCCAACAATTCCTCCGCATGCCAATAAGGCGTCGAAATCACCGCCTTGCCCGACCCAAAGCTGTAGGCCAGCGTGCCACTGGTGATCTGCTTCTCATTGAGATACGGAGTGATGTAAATGTCCGCCGCCCCGAGAAACTCGACCAATTCCTCGGAGTTCACGAAACGATTGAAAAACATGACATTTTTCTCCATGCCGTTTTTCTTCGCCAAGCGTTCCAATTCCAGACGATAGGTTTCACCCTGATCCCGCACCAAGTTGGGATGGGTGGCGCCGAGAACAAGATAAACGAGATTGGGAAACTCCGCCACGATGTCCGGCAGGGCGTTGAGCACGAACTCGATGCCCTTATTGGGCGAAAGCAATCCAAAGGTGAGTAGCAACTGACGACCTTCGACTCCAAATTTGTCCTTGTAATAATTGGGGTCCACGAAGGGAACATCGGGAATTCCGTGAGGGATGAGGGTAATTTTCTCCGAAGGAGCGTCATAGACCTCGCGAAGAAATTCCACCCCCTTGTGAGCCATCGTGACCACCCGGGAGGAAAGCCGAATCACCTCCCCCAGGATGCGTTTTTGTTCCGGGGTGGGCTCCCGCAGGATCGTATGCAGGGTGGTGACGATGGGAATGCGCACATTGCGCAACAACGACAGCAGGTGACTGCCGTTGGGCCCGCCGAAGATGCCAAATTCGTGCTGCACACAAAGGACGTCGGCGTTGGCGAGATTGAGAAAGTCCGCCGCCCGGCGGTATCCCTTCAATTCCTGCTCAGGAATCTCAAAGCGCACCTCGGAAGGATAATTATAGCCTTCAGAAATATCGTTGACCGCGATGACCGGAAACTGAAGGTCGGGATATTCACCCGCCACGGCGTTACGCAAGCTGTCGGCAAAAGTGGCAATGCCGCATTGGCGCGGCGTGTAGTCGGAGAGGAAAGCAATTTTTCTCAGGTGCATAGGAACGTCCTTCGCGTGTTATCGAGATCGAGAAAGCGCGAGGGATTGAAGTTTTGGAAAACGGGACAAGCCGGAAAGGGACTGGTCATTTCTCCTGAAGGAGGAAGGCCCGGGACTCCTCAAGTTTGGCGAGTTGGTCCGCGTTCAAGGTCGGATACTTAAGGTTCATCGTCTGGAGAGCCTTCACAATCACATTGGCAATGGCCACGCGGGAAAACCATTTTTTGTCGGCCGGAATAACATGCCAGGGCGCGTGAGCGGTACTGGTCTCCGAAAGCAGGTCTTCGTAGGCCCGCTGATAGTCGTCCCAGTGGCCTCTCTCCTTCACATCACTGGGAGAAAGTTTCCAATTTTTTTGCGGATTCTCGATCCGTTCCAGGAAACGTTTCTTTTGTTCATCCTTCGACAGATTGAGAAAGAACTTCACAACCTTGGTGCCATTGTCGGCTAGGTATTTTTCATAGTTATTGATCTCCCGAAACCGCCGCTTCCAAATCTTGTTCCCCTTGGGCTGTGAAGGCAGTCTCTGGGCGGCGAGAAATTCCGGGTGCACTCGCACGGCTAGCACTTCCTCGTAGTAGGAGCGATTGAAAATTCCGATCCGTCCCCGTTCGGGCAGGAAGATGTTGCACCGCCAGAGATAATCGTGATCGAGTTCGCGAGACGAAGGGGACTTGAACGAGGCCACCTGACAGCCTTGGGGATTAATTCCACTCATGACGTGCTTGATAGCTCCATCCTTGCCCGCCGCATCGAGGGCCTGGAAAATGATGAGCAACGAGTGCGAGTCCGCCGCGTAAAAAACATCCTGCAGTTCGCGCAGACGTTGAATGTCCTCTTGCAAACGTTTCTGCGCAGCGGCCTTGTTTTTATACCCGTCGTGAAATCCAGGATCATATTCGGATAAGGTGACTTTCGTATGAGGGGGGACGAGAAAGGGCGACAACTTCATTCCAGAAGCGTATCAGACCGTCTCCAGAAGGAAAGCCATCAAGCCGGGTGATGGTGTTCATCGAGCGTGCTCCCGGCCATCGACGCCGAATCTTCCTCACCTCGAAACCCGTCGATCACGAAGTTACGCCCAGTTCCTCTCCTATCCCTTCACGGGGGACTGGCCTCAATTCAAGGAGTTGTCTTCACTGTCCTCGAAGTCATCGAGTTCCAAAAGATCCTCGCCCGTAAGCGGACTGGCGATCCGGTATTCCTCCCCCAGCCATTTTCCCAAATCCACCATTTTACAACGCTCGGAACAAAAGGGGTGGGTCGGAACATCCCACCACGGACCTTTTCTCTGGCAGATCGGACAGGAAAGAAGGGAAGGATTTTTCATTGGGCGCGGTTCATTTGACTCTCCGGCAAGCCATCGTATGCTATCCCATGAAAATTCCATCCGGCAATTTTGATCTTCGTGATCTGAAAGGAAATGCCCGCTACCTCGTGAGCGAAACCCGAATCTTAGCGGATGGCCACATTCAAAATCTCAAGGGCCAAGTGGAGGAACTCTGGCGCTCGGCGGAAGAATTGATGCCTACGGATCCCGCCGCCGACCTGATGGAACACGTCGAACGCACCCTGGAGGATCTTCGCGGATGGCGCGCCATCGGCCTCATCGGTCAGTTCGCCACTTAATTCGCCCCTCCGGGGGGGGACGAATCCCGCAGAATCCCCACCGTATTTCCAGAATTTCGTCGTCGGCTTTGACGGTAATGACGATTTCCTCTATCGTCTATTGCCATGCAGCTGTCCATGCGCACCGATTATGCGCTTCGCGCCTTGTTCACCCTGGTCGAACACCATGGGGACGAACCCATTCCCATCAATGAACTGGCTCGCCGCAACGACATTCCCAAACGCTTTCTTGAGCACATTATGCTGGATCTCAAAAAATGTGGTTGGGCACAAAGTGTGGCCGGCAAGCGCGGCGGCTACCTCCTGGCAAAGAACCCCAGCCGCATCACCATGGGCGAAGTCGTGCGGCATTTCGATGGCTACCTCGCCCCCATTGCCTGCGTGTCGGTGACGAACTACAAATGTTGTTCTCAGGAATCGGTCTGCCGCTTTCGGCGGGTCATGATGGAAGCCCGCAATCTAGTGGCCCGTCTGATGGACTCGACCACTCTGGCGGAAGTGATTCGCCGTGAGCCGGTATCCAACCAGGAAGTGCAGGGCCTGCACGGCGAGGGGATCTGAATGCACCCCCAGCCGCCCACCCGTCTTCTCATCGGCGGAATGATTTTCCCCGGCATCGACCAGGCCGATTTTACGGGACCATTCGAAGTCCTTTCGCGTCTGCCGAAATCAGAATTTTTAGTGATCGGGCGCGACACCCACCCGATCCGGGACGTCATGGGACTGATCCTCACTCCGCAGATCGCCCGCGACGCGACCCCTCCCCTCGATGTCCTCTTGGTCCCCGGCGGACCGGGTGTCAACGAACTGATGGAAGATGAAGAAACTCTGGAGTTCCTCCGCCGTCAGTCGGCGGGAGCCCGATTGGTGCTGTCCGTCTGCACCGGGGCCCTGCTCCTCGGAGCCGCCGGTCTGCTTCAGGGTCGCCGAGCGACCACCCATTGGGCCTCCCATCACCTCCTCCCCCTGTTCGGAGCTATCCCCCAAGAGACTCGGGTGGTGACCGATGGAAATCTCGTCACCACGGCAGGGGTCACTTCGGGCCTCGATGGAGCCTTGCGGGCCGCAGCCATTCTCTGCGGCGAGGCAACCGCCCAGGAAATCCAACTCGGCATGGAATACGCGCCCGATCCTCCCTTCGCCAGCGGATCCCCGGACACGGCTCCACCGACGGTGCGAAGCGCAGTCGATGAAGCCAACCGGGAAATGGTAAAAATTCGCACAGAAATTTCCCGCCGGGTGGCAATTCGTCTCGGGCAGGAAACGAACCCCTCCCTTTCATGAAAGGGAATTGAAAATTCCGCGGACGCTCACATCCATGCTTGCGCGATGAGGTCGCCCGGGTAAACTTTTCTTACCAACCACGCCCTTTCCTATGTGCCAAAATCATTCCTCTTCGCCAGACGACACCAGCCATCTCCCCCGCCGTAATTTTCTCAAACTGGTGGGAGCCGCCGCCTTCGGCCTCTCCTTTGCCGATCGCGCTCTGGCCGCCGAGCCCGCTCTCCCCAGACCACAGAATGCGATTACACCAGATGCGGCTCTGGCCCGCCTCATTAAGGGGAATGAACGGTACGTCGCCGGGGTGGCCAAACGGCAGGATTTCTCCACTGATCGTCAGGCCATGACCACAGCCCAAAACCCGTTTGCCGGCGTCCTGAGTTGCGCCGATTCACGGGTTGCACCTGAATACACCTTTGATGCTGGGCGGGGCGACCTTTTTGTCTGCCGGGTCGCCGGCAACTTTGCCGAGCCGAGTTCCATTGCCAACTTTGAGTACGGCCTTGCCGTCCTGGGAGTCCCTCTCATCCTTGTGCTGGGCCACCAAAATTGCGGGGCCGTAAGCTCCACCATCAGCGCCGTCAAGGAGGGCACCGAATTCCCTGGTCACATCCCCACCCTGATCGACGCCATTCGCCCTGCGGTCGAGACCTCCATGAAGGAATCCGGAGACCTTCTTGATAACTCAATTAAGAACAATGTCTTGCGCAATGTCGAAGCCCTGAAAACGGCCTCGCCCCTTCTCGACAAAGCCGTCAAAGCAGGCACCTTGCGAATCGTCGGAGGCATTTACGATCTGGACACTGGAGAGGTAAAAATCCTCTCCTAAAAAAAGCTAAACAGAAATCTTGCCACGCTAGGGGGTCTTGCGGCACTCTGGACAATTCCACTTTTTACCGATCATTTACCGCCATGAGCACCATCATTGACAAAATTGACAGC
>CALBXK010000034.1 GCA_937890535.1 uncultured Spartobacteria bacterium | reverse complement strand
AGATTCCGGGGTCAGTCCGTGCATACGTGTATTTGCACGTATGCACGGACTGACCCGAATGACTTTCCGAGCCAGGGCCGTGCTCCAGCACAACGGGTCCAATGGAATGAACTTGTGCAAAGTTCTCGTGGACCTCGAAGCGGACCTCACCATTTTCGGCATGACCAATATCGGAGGCGAAAAAGCCGAGGAAGCCCTGAGCGAAATTCAAAAATCTCTCTTCCTGGAATATCGGAAGTAGCAAACGCCCAGGGGTCAGCCATTTAAAGTTGATATTTTTGCAGAGGTGAGCGGGCGGGCTATCGTTTGCCCATATACACGGGTAACCCCCGAGATTCGGAACCTGACCGATCGTGGCAGCAGTGAAAAATCGCCGAGAGAGCGACGAGGGCGAACATAATAATGTCAGTAATAAATGGCTGACCCCTTACGTTACGCAACCTTTCCCACGTCGATATTTGATTTTTGCACCCTGACCCCATTTCCTGACTCCAAGTGAGGAAGCCGGGCTTATTCCGAGTCACATTACGATTCGTGGGGAGTTAAACGAACTCGAACAGGCGAATATTCTTGAGGCAACGACATGGCTGTTCACACGTCGCCGTAAGGGGAACGTCGTCGATACGGTTTTTCTGAAGGAACTTCATCGCCGTATGTTCGGCCGAGTCTGGAAATGGGCCGGGCGATATCGAAAGGAAGACCGAAACATCGGTGTCGATTGGCCGCAGATCAGCTCCGAGGTTGAAAAGCTGCGCGAAACGGTCAACTCCTGGATGGAAAATGAAACCTATCCGCCGGAGGAGATCGCAATCCGATTTCATCACAAGCTGGTTTGGGTTCATTGCTTTCCCAATGGAAACGGGCGTCACGCGCGACTGGGAGCCGACCTGTTAATTGTCCAGTTGCAGGGTGAGCGCTTCACGTGGGGAGGCGCAAGTCTCGAGGCTGCGAGTAAAGTCCGTTCCCGATACCTCGAATCGCTGCGAAAGGCTGACGAACACAATTACGATGCGCTCATGAGATTCGCGCGCTCATAAACCTGAAAAGGAAGATAGACCTTGTGGTTCATTCCCGTTTTTTGGATCAAATCAAATACGCGGCCGGGACAATTTGGAAATCTCTCCGCTCTCACAAATGGCGCTGTTCGATCTGCTTCACCATGCGGTGGACGTGGCGATGTTCGTCCCTCGGCTTGAGCACCCGATGGCTGGCTCGCACATCGCCCCATTGGAGGACTTCAATTGTCACCCGGCGCACGCCCCAGGTGTTCATGGCCCGGCGGGTGGACTTGTAAAGATCGATGGTATTGGTGCCGGCCAGCATCCAGCCGTAGTCATCGACCTTGTAGATTTCCCCGGTGGCCAGAATCCGAAAAATGGTGCCGGCTGGAAAGCGGGACCAATCGGCGGCGGCGCTGTTGATCTGGCCGGATTGCAGTCGGGTGCCCAACGCATTGGACCGTCCATAGACAGTGTGATCACTTTCGGTGTGGGTGTAGGCCGTGGTGCGGACTTTCATGGTCCGGGCCGGGGCCAAGGGTTTTTCGTAGGGGGGGAGCGGGCGGGACGCGCAGGCTGAAAGTAAAGCCATCGCGACCGAAAGAAAGACGGCGAAGCAGTTGACGCGCCGGAACATTCGGAGAAAA
>CALBXK010000033.1 GCA_937890535.1 uncultured Spartobacteria bacterium | reverse complement strand
GCCGCCTGCGCTTCCGCCACGTCGCCGCCGACGATCGGCTGGGCGCGCCGATGATCCGCCGGGATGGCGCGTTGGTCGAGGTGTCGTGGGACGAGGCCGTGGCCGCCGCGGTGGCCGGGCTGCGGGCGGCGGGCACCGAACTGCTCGCCGTCGTCTCCGCGCGGCTCACCAACGAGGAACTCTACGCGATGTGTGTATTTATTTTTATGGCCGGTCATGAAACGACAACCAATGGAATTGCGAGCGGAGTTCTGGCCTTGCTTCGGAACCCCGATCAGTATGCACGGTTCATAGAGAACCAAGATGAGATGGTCGGGGGATTGGTCGATGAGGCTCTTCGATACGAATCGCCTGTGCCGCGGGCTGTCCGACGGGCCAACGAAGATTTGCTGATTGGCGGGAAATCAATTCCCGCAGGTTCACACGTGGTTTTGATGCTTGGTGCCGCCAACCGCGATCCTGATCAATTTCCAAATCCTGATTGTTTTGATATCGCTCGACGGCCGAATCGTCACCTGGCCTTTGGCTTTGGTTTGCATTTTTGTCTGGGTGCACAGTTGGCAAAAATAGAGCTGGGAATCGCATTTCGCGTCATCGCAAAGCAGTTTCCCAATCTTCGGCTTGCTGGTGCCGAATTGGATTGGAAACCGGTCATGGGCATCAGGGCCTTAAAAAATTTGATAGTAGAAGATGCCGAGAAATAGGCCGCATCGAGGTTTCAAGTCGGTAAAGGATTCAGAATTTGGAAGTTGAAACCTCCAGCCTTGAAATGAACAGCGGTGCGAAAATAGTGGAAGCTGGCCACCCGGAAGCACGACAAACGGATTAAGGGAATTTCTGCCAAATATGGAAACGAAGAAGAGACTCGATACGCCCGAGCTCATTGGAGACCAAGTAGTGGCACTGCGCGATTTTTTCTCGAACCATATCCGAATCGTAAACCTCGCCATAGGTGTACCCAAAGCCGATTCTGGGGTCGCTTTCAAGGATCGGGAGGCTTCGTGTGGCATTGGCAATTTCGTTCTTGGCGATTTTTTGCAGTTCCTGAATGATGCTTTCAAAATCACTCTGACCTGCCGCTGCCTGCCCTAGGCTGTCCCGGGTGGAATAAAACCGCACTGTGTTTTCCAGCGACTGCAAGTGGATGCCTATCATCTCGCAGATGCCAAGTTCCCGTCGCGCCTTTTTGGTTGGAGCGGAGCCGATTGCCGAGCACAGGGTGGCTACTCCCTCCTGCCAACGTTCTCGACAGGAGCTGACGAGGTGAAGGTAATGATGCACTCCAAACGGAAGGCAGATCAATAAATCGCTGACATATCGGGGCTTTCCGGAAAATTGAGAAACTTCCGTTTCGGACACCATCTCGGCAATGTCTCCTCTGACCTTGTAAAACTTTGATCCCAGATGGTAATGGTCTTGCACGTTAAAGATCAGCGGATGTGCTGGCCCGAGATACCAGGGCCCACGCATGTACCCTTCGCGTTCGCCGGCGGTTATTGCTGACCATGGGAAATCATCCCAGGCATCACTCATTTGTCTCCAGGCAAAAACCACGGATGCCGATGCTTGGGAATCCAGCGCAAAATCTCTTTTCGCGATTGTCGCAAGCAAATCCTCCACGCGGGCGTCGGGGTTCCAAACCGAGTGGTACTGAAGTTCCTCCGGAATGGATCCATTCATCCCGTAGAAACGCCATTGTCCCATGAAACCACGGGCACCGCTTTCGCGAATTGCCCGGAAACGTTCGAACCAGCGAAAGTATACAGGAAGGTGAGGCAAAAAGAACGTATCGACAGTCGTATTTGTCTCCGTCTTCGCAAATATCTCCAGTCCGCGTTCACGACAGGCCCCTGCCTGCGCGACAAATACGGAGCTCGGGCCAATCAGCTTGATATTGTAGTCGAAGAGCCGGACCATTCCTCCGGTGGAGAGATCCCAATCAAAACAGTCAAAATTACATAGCACTTTGACACCTTGATCCAAATAGTGAATCCATTTCGACTGAGTGGAATCCTCGCGTGACCACGTGAAGGCCGAATAAGGCCAGGCAAAGAGCGATCTATTTTCTCCAGAACGATTGACGGCATCGTGCAACGTATTGACGAGATGCGCAACATGCTTGTGAGGTTCTTTGGAGCGGCATCGCGGGCAGTTGGTGAGTTGTTCTCCCGTTGAGCGTGTAAAACAATGAAAAAAGCACTCGCCGCCAACGATCATCACAGCGCCCGCCAACTCAGGAGCGGCGCGAAAAACCGCTTGGAGAGATTCGGCGTAGCCTTGCCGGACACGTTCATGGGAAGAGCAAAGCGCATGCCAGGGCTTTCCAGAAAGCTCCTCCAAAAAGATCTCAACCTGTGCGCCGCGTACATCTGGATGGATCATAAAAATAGGATGATCGTGCGGTAG
>CALBXK010000032.1 GCA_937890535.1 uncultured Spartobacteria bacterium | reverse complement strand
GTAGGCGGGAGTCCACCGCAAGGAGGACATCCCTTAAGTAAGTGCCATTCCCCTGTCAGGGCAGAGTTTCTTTTCGATGGGGGATGGCTTGCCTTGAACCCATTTCATTGGTGCTTTATCGTAGGAGTCCTCCCGGTGTCTTTGACCCACACCCCATGCCTATGAAAATCAACAGCAACAAGTTTCTCGCCGATTACGAACGCGACGGCGTCATACGCATCCCCCATTTACTGAGTGCCGAGGAAGTCGCCTCTGTCCGGACCGAACTCGATCGCTACATTCGAGACGACCTCTCGGCTCAACCTGCCGATGCACGTACATTTGAGACCGATGAAACCACGGTGCGCAATCTCTGGCGCTTGGAAAAATACAACCCCTGGTTTCGGCGAATCGCTGAGCGCGAAGATCTTCTCGCCATCATAGCCCCTCTCGTACACGGACGCCCGCAGTTGCCCAAAGTCGCAACTTTCAATAAACCCGCCCGCATCGGCTCCGGTGTGCCGTATCATCAGGATAACGCCTATTTCTGCCAGACACCGCCGGACATGCTCACCCTCTGGATCGCCTTGGATGCTGTGACCGAAGCCAATGGTCCCGTGTTCTATATTAAAGGCTCCCACAAAGAAGGAATGAAGCCCACCAAGCCCAGTAGCGTCCGTGGTAACAGCATCGGCCTAGCCGAACCGCCCGACGTGCCTCTTGGTGAGCAGTTCTGCGGTCTTTTGGAGCCCGGTGACTCCACCATCCATCATTGTGAGACAATCCACCACTCCGCCCCCAACACGACGGAGTTTTCCCGCCTCGGATTGCTTCTCGTCTATCGCGGCGACCACACGCAAACCAATCCTGAACTCAAAACGGCCTACGCCGCAGCCGTATCTGCCACCCCTCCCGCATAGATTCGCGGACAGAATGATTTCAAGGAAGTCCGGTCCGCTGAACGATGAATTTGAAAAAGCGGCTCTCCAATCGGTGCCTCGAAATGCCAATTTCCAATAAATTCAAATTGCTAAAGGGTTTGGTTCCGGGGTTCTTGGGACAACCTGTGCGAGATCGATGGTCGCGTCATGCGTGGGCACGCCGAGATCTTCCAATTGATCTTCAGGCCAAGGCAATACAGCTCAACCTTGGGGCGAGACCAGCAGGGTTTTTTTCGAATTTTTTCCAAGTGGTGGGAGCCATAGATATTTGCGAACACTTTGAGTGGGACCTCAATATTAGATTTGATAAGGGGGCGTATTTCGACCCCATGGTTGGCGAGGACTGGTGGTCTAGTTACTTCGCCAGAAACACCTTTCAATACTGCAAGTCAGGGTCGGCAACTCCATTCCCCGTTCCGCATTCCTACAATGGAGCCCTTTCGGAACACGGTAAACGGCTCGCTTCAAAGATCGCGCATCAGATTGTAAAACGCATCCCCATTCACCAACACATTCTCGAACAAGTTGACTCCGTTTCTTCCGACTGGGAGCCGGGTGTGGTTGGGGTGCATTACCGTGGAACAGACAAGGTACGGACCGAGTCGGTTCGGGTTCCATACGAGTTTGTCGCCGACCAACTCGATCTCAGGTTCCGTTCTGATACCCGTTTTTTTGTAGCGACAGACGAAGCTGCCTTTCATGAGTTTATCCAAGGGCGTTTTCCAGGCCGGATATATCACAGCGATGCGGTTTGCGGTTCCGGTGAAATACCACCTCACAAGGATCCTGACAATGTGGCAAAGAGGCATCAAATTGGGCGGGAAGCGTTAGTCGAATGCTTGCTCCTCGCAAAATGCAAGGTGCTCGTCCGAACTGATTCGAATCTGTCGCAGGCGTCACTTTTTTTTAACCCCAAGGCGAAATGCTTCAATCTTAGCGATCACTTTCGTTAGCATAGCTCACTCCTACGCTTTCTTTCGATACTTGGCAGGACAGCGGCCTCGTGTTCTGAGCCGCCCAGGCACCCGCCTTCGGACTCTGGGAATCGCTTCCGTAGAGGCTGAAGAGGAAGCTGGGATCGCAGGCCGTCACCACTTGAGCTGCCGGTCTGAGCTGCGAGGTGAGTCCGTGCATAGTTCCTCTCCGTCCGGCGATCTTTCCCAAAAATATCAATATTAAATGGCTGACCCCGGCTCCCGCTACACCCCGCTGCCGCAGATGGCGATGCCGCTTTCGACTTCTCCGGCGGCGACGGCCTTGGCCAGGAAATCCAAGGCACGGTGCAAAAATCAAATTCCTCCGTCATGCGTCCACCAATTCGAGGCTGAGACGTTTTCCCAAGGCGGTTGCTGCACGCGATAGCGTCTTGAGTGACAGGGAGTAGTTTTTGTCATCTAGGATCCGACTGATGGCCGCCCGGCTGGTTTTCATTTCCCGGGCTAGATCGGCGACGGTTTTGTGCTGGGCGGCCAGGGCGTCGGCAATCTGTGCAGCCAGAACTCGTTTGGCAGCGGCGGCGCAAACGTCCTCGTAAATGTCCTCGGATTTCAGGAAATCGTCAAAGTTTCCGCCCCTATGCTTATTTTGCTTCGTTTTCATACTGTGTCTTTCTGGCTCTCGCCAATTTGATGACTGCGTTTGGTGTCTGCTGGGTTTTCTTCTTAATTCCGTGCAGGAGGATCATTTTCCCGCCATGTTCAAAAAAGAAAACGCGAGCGATGGTATTTGGCAGGGTGGTCCGAACTTCTCAGAGCCCGGCCCCAAGCGAATCAACCAAGGGCTTGCGCCATATGGAGCTCCATTGCACCGTCTTGATGTCTTCCCCGATGATCTTTGTTTCCTCCTTCGGCAACGATTTAAGCCACGCCCGAACCGGCTCACTTCCCGTTTCCGTCGAGAAGAAAACCACAACGCGCGGGAGCTTTCTCATGCCGTGGTAGGATGTATCAAAAATGATACGCCGTCAAGTCCTCGCGGAGTTCAGACGAAGATTCAACCCGCGCCTATAGCTTCCCCGCTTCAATCTCCTCCACCTTCCCCAGCCGCCGCAGATGCCGTGGCTCGGTGCTATAGGCCGCCTCGACGTAGGTGCTGACCAAATCCCAGGCGACCTCGGGCCCGACGGTCCGGCCGCCCATGCAGAGGATGTTCATGTGATCGTCTTCGACTCCTTGTTTGGCGGAGAAGTGATCGTGGATGAGAGCAGCGCGGATACCTTTGACCTTATTGGCGCAGACGGAGGCCCCCACCCCGCTGCCGCAGATGGCGATGCCGCGTTCGACTTCGCCGGCAGCGACGGCCTTGGCGAGGGGCAGGACGTAGTCCGGGTAGTCGTCGCCTCTATCCAATGAATGGGCTCCAAAATCGACAACCTCATGGCCGGCGGTCTTCAGGCGGGCGAGGAGTTCTTCCTTGAGGCCGAAACCTCCGTGGTCAGTGGCAATACCGATTTTCATAAGAAATTAACCACAGAGAACACAGAGGTCACAGAGAAAGGCGTTGGGATAGCGATCATAAGGGGAAATCATTTCAGAGTGAGGTTTGGAACTGTTTTCATCATTGCAAACCGCCAAATCGGTTTTCCAAGAACCTATTTTTCTCACCTCTGTGCTTCTGTGTCCTCTGTGGTTAAAAATTTCTTCAGCCTTTCATTTTACGGTAGCGCTTGATGAGGGCGTTGGTCGAGCTGTCGTGTTTGAGTCTTGGTGGGGTCTTGCTTTCTAATTCGGGGATGATGGCTTGGGCCAGGGCTTTGCCGAGTTCGACGCCCCATTGGTCGAAGGAATTGATCTGCCAGACGGTGCCCTGGGTGAAGACGCTGTGTTCGTAGAGAGCAATGAGGGAACCCAGGGTCTCGGGAGTGAGGCTGTCGGCCAGGAGCGTGTTCGACGGACGGTTGCCTTCGAAGACGCGGTGCGGGATGAGCGCGTCGGGGGTGCCCTCGGCTTTCACTTGCTCGGGAGTTTTTCCGAAGGCGAGGGCCTCGGTCTGGGCCAGGACGTTGGCAATGAGAATGTCGTGATGGCGACCCAGCGGGGTGAGCGCCTTTGCAAATGCGAGGAAGTCGCAGGGAATGAGGCGGGTGCCCTGGTGGATGAGTTGGTAGAAGGAATGCTGGCCGTTGGTTCCGGGTTCGCCCCAGTAGATCGGGCCGGTCTCGTAGTTGACCTTGGTGCCGTCGAGGCTGACGTGCTTGCCATTGCTCTCCATGGTGAGCTGCTGGAGGTAAGCGGGGAATCGCTTGAGGTATTGCTCGTAGGGCAACACCGCCACGGTCTGGGCGCCGAAGAAGTCGCTATACCAAACCGAGAGCAGGCCCATGAGGACGGGGAGGTTTTTCTCCAGGGGCGCGGTCCGGAAATGTTTGTCCATGGCGTGAAAGCCAGAGAGCATTTTTCCAAAATTTTCCGGACCGACGGCGAGCATAGTGGAAAGCCCAATGGCGGAGTCCATCGAATAGCGTCCACCCACCCAATCCCAAAACCCGAACATATTGGCGGTGTCGATACCGAAGACGGCGACTTTCTGAGCGTTGGTGGAGACGGCGACGAAATGCTTGGCCACGGCCTTTTTATTGCCATCGAGTCCGGAGAGCAGCCAATTGCGGGCGCTCTCGGCATTGGTCATGGTCTCGAGGGTGACGAAGGTCTTGGACGAGACGATGAAGAGCGTCTCGGCGGGGTCGAGATCCTGAGTGGCCTCAACAAAATCGGCGCCGTCCACGTTCGAGACGAAGCGGAAGGTCATGTCGCGCTTGCTGTAGTGCTTGAGCGCTTCGTAGGCCATGACCGGACCAAGGTCGGAACCGCCAATGCCGATATTGACGACATTCTTGATGCGTTTGCCGGTGTAGCCCTTCCATCGTCCGCTGCGGACGCGGTTGGCGAATTTTCCCATTTTCTCCAGCACGTCATGGACCTCGGGGACGACGTTCTTGCCATCCACCATGATTTTCGCGTTTTTCGGCGCCCGCAGAGCGACATGGAGGACGGCGCGGTCCTCGGTGATATTGATCTTCTTGCCGGTGAACATGGCCTCGATGCGGTCCTTCAAACCGGATTCCTTCGCGAGTTGGAAGAGGAGCTTCAGGGTCTCGTCCGTGACGCGGTTTTTCGAATAATCGAGAAAGAGCCCGACCGCGCTGGCCGTGAGGCGAGTGCCGCGCTTGGCGTCCTTGGCGAAGAGGTCCCGCAGGGTGACATCCTTGATCGTCCTGTGATGAGCGGTGAGAGCTTTCCAGGCAGGGAGTTTGGTGAGTGGTTTCATAGGAGAGTGGAGGGTAGCGGGTGACGAGTTACGGGTGAAGACGTCCTGCTTACAATGCAGGGCGGGATTTTAACAGGTTTTCTGGTGAGAACTCACGCGGAGACACGGAGGCGCGGAGCGGAAGAGCCGGGAAGACGGCCGCTGAAGTCGCAGTCTGAGGACCACAACATGGAGCGTCTTAAAGGCCTGTGTAGTTCCGTGTCTGCGGAACTACACAGGGAAATGTTCGAGGTTGGATCACGATTCAGGCGGCGCGTTTCTGCAATGCGATGGCGGCCTTGGCGAGATCGTGATCCATTTGAAGGCCGAGAAAGAACGCTGGTGAGACGCCTAGGGCACGTCCCAAGAGGATGGAGGATTCCGCCGTAATAGAGCGTTTTCCACGCACGATCTCGGACACCCGCATTGGTCCGCAACCCATCCGGCGGGACAGTTCCCTCAAAGAAATAGAAAGCGGAACAAGAAACTCTTCGCGCAGAATGTCTCCAGGCGTATTGGTTGCTGGGCCCAAAGGAATGGTGGGTATTTTCTTCATATTGTCAGTGGTAATCAGCGATCTCTACTCCCGAAGGACCTTCGTGGGTCCAGTGGAAATCAAGGATCACTTCTCAAGTGTATCGAAGTACGATACAGAGTAAAGAATCGGTTCCTCGCTGTTTCCGGCGGGTCGCGGTCTGGAGACGGAATTGATCGAACCTGAGGACGGCAATGCTCACGAAGATTGAAGAGAGGAGGCCCAACCTCTCGTTTCACCGGACGGTTGGCTGTCGCCGTGTGTCGTTTTACAATGCCGTTCTGTTGAAAAAGGCACTTGCAACATGTCAACTTCGACATATTATTGGACAGATAAGCAAACCATTGAGATGGCTGTCGGGCGAGGTGAAAACACCCCCGATGGGCAGGGAGGCTCGTCGGGAAATGGGGTTCCTGCTGCGACAATTGCAGGAAGGAGAAAATCTCTCACTGCCTCATTCGCGACCGATGCCATCAATTGGGAAAGCTTGTCACGAATTGCGGGTCAACGATCGAAATAAGACATGGCGCCTTTTTTACTTTCTGGATTCCAAGGCCATTGCGGTCCTGGAGATGGATGAGAAGAAGACGCGCCAAACCCCCAAAGCGAAAATAGAAATCTGCAAAAAGCGATTAAAGAGCTATGAAGAAACAAAAAGTCAGAATCAAAAAATCAAAAAGTGAATGGGTGGAAGGTTCCGTTCAGGAATTTCTTGAGCTGTCTGCCGCCGACATGGAATTCATCGAGACGAGACTGGCTGCGAGCAGGCTTCTCAAAAGCACGCGTCAGCAGCAGAAGCTGACTCAAGAAGCTGTGGCTTCCAAGCTCCACACCAGTCAATCACGCGTGGCCAAAATGGAGGCCGGCGATTCTTCCGTGCCCCTAGCTCTGATTT
>CALBXK010000031.1 GCA_937890535.1 uncultured Spartobacteria bacterium | reverse complement strand
ATTCGGAACTGGTTGCCCGGATTCGAAAATACAATCGGACGGCTGACATTATCGAGTGTACTCACCGTCCGAAACATCTGCGGAATATCGTCACCGGAGAGACACACCCGCTGGAGTTTCTTCAGGATCTGGTGATTGGGTCGCTTTGTGGCATCGCGATGCCAGAGAGTTTCGTGAACGCTCTGCGGAGTTTGGGCGCGAGAGTTGAGGTGTCGAAGACCTATACCGACCATCATCGATATAATTCACGGGAAATTGAGACCTTTATCCGGCAGTGTGCCCGCCGGGGGGTCTCGGCGATTTTGACAACTGAGAAAGATGCGGTGCGGATTCCTCGCATCCTGGATCCCGAGGTGCCGATTTATTACTTGCGGGTGGAGATCGAGATTCTGGCGGGACAGGAAAGTTGGGAACGATTTGTCGAGCGCCTGACCATGGATGCCCCCATCGTCTCCCCGCAAAGAATGTATTGAGGGCCTGGTGAGCGGGGTGCAAGCGGAGATGGCCGGACGACGGGCAGCCCGAAGGGCGAGTGGAGCGAGGCAAACCTGTACTCCGGGTGGTGTGCGACCCGTGCCTGATTCACTCAGTCACGGGGACCCGATTTAGACATTTCTTCCGCTCTATGAATGCTTGAACGCCTAAAAATAAAAGCATCACTGTCAAGATCGCTACTGCTTCAAAAGTCCCGAGCACATCGTGCCTTTTCGGATGCAGCTGAGGGCTAGCCCAAGAGGCAAAGACTACTATCGCGACCATCAAAAGGAAAAACATAAAGACGCTGGCCCACTCTTTACGGGAGCCCGTCCAGAACGGCTTCTTTTGCCTTGTGGGTCGCCCAATGTGACTAATCAAAGCGCACCCGAAGAAAACTAACAAGCCAAGTGAATTGTCTTGTGTCAGCATGAAAACCCCAATCACGAAAAAGATGGCGCAAACAATATACGCGATGTATCGGACAGGGCTCATTTTGTATCAACGTCCGCGATCAGCGGCTCCCGCTTGCTTTTGGTGCCCAAGGCTGCTCCGCAGCCAACGTGCCAAAAGTCCCGCAGGGACGGGAGTTCGCTGGATCGCTTCGGCGTTTTTCAAATCACTCTTTCGTCTAATGCTTTCAACGTGTTCTTTACGTCTGTGCCCTGCTTTTCCAGAGAGCCAAGGAAGTCGCGAGCTTCTTCTTTCTTCAGGATTAACCGCATAGATCTGCCGCCTTTGGCGCCGTTGAACGTTGCTGAAAAGTGAAGGGTCAGTGTGGCCTCTTCAATCGGCTGGTCTTCGTTTCGACCGACAACGGTGATCATCGCTATTTGATCAAGATTGATGATGTTACCTGATAGGGTGGTGAAAGTTTTCATGGTTTTTTCGCCTAACGACGAGCTCACCCGACGACGCGCCGAAGGTGCGGAGTTGGGTGTAGCGTCTGGTTCGTGATGTGTTATCAGGAGAGGTTTTTAGCAATCTTCGAAAGCCTCTTATCCATCGTCCACAGAGGAATGGAATCAATCAAAGAGGAGCACAGCAGGTGCATATCAAAATATCCGAGGCCCTTACTCCAGATTCGGTTTTTCTCAATGAAGGATATGACTTCGTCGTGGGATGCTTCCGAAGCTACAGGAAGATTGCGAACAAGCTGCAAAAACGTTGACCTCTTCGATATGTTACCGACCGAAAGTTCTCCCAAAACCAATGGATGAGTAACCACGCGATTTTCTTCAAGAAGGTTAGATAGCAGTTTGTTCCCGGATCGAAGATGATCAATCCATACTGAGGTATCTACTAGGATCATCGCCGTGGAATGTCTTCAACCTTCGGAGAACTTCCGCCAAGTTTCGAGAGCCGTCTGGCGCTTTCTTTGGCTATAAGCGCTTTCAATCCCTCGTGAAGCAGTGAAGTCTTCTCCTTGATTCCAGTAAGGCTGGATGCCCTCTGGAAGATATCGTCGTCAATATTTAGCGTCGTTCTCATACAGACAAATCTGCATATTATGATGCCTGCGTCAATTTCTCTTTTCACCCACGAACGATCAGCTCACCGATGGCGGCCCCTCAGGGACGCCCGAACTACCACGCGACGGCAGGGCTGACATTCGGTGAAGCGTCTGGTGTGCACCCAGCATGGGCGCGTTGTAAATGGGGTGAGAGTCCCCTGTGAAAGAACCGAAACATGAAAATATGAAATAAATCACCAGTTGAAGCCAACTCCGGAAGGGATGCGGAGCAAGTATCTGCCCGTAGGGAAAAACAAACCGACCGGGGGAAGGAGCCGGAGCGAAGCGGAGACAGCTTGCGCAAAGCGCAACCCGGAGGGAGGCGGAGCCGGCAACGCCGATACGATGGGACGAGCTGGCACAAGACAGCGACTGCCCGGCGCGAATGCACCTTTCTTTTTGCGCGAAGCCATATACGCAGAGTTCGCCAAAGGCGAAATAACCCAAAGGTTCAGTCGTGGAGGTAAATGTGGTCCGGCGGCTGCCGGATGCAGGGAGTCAGAGCGAAGCGGAGACAGCCAATCGAAGATTGCCCGGAGGGCGGGCGTAGCCCGGCAAGCAACGCGTTCTTACCTGGGAACCGGAACGCAGTGAAGTTTTGTTATTGGCGAGTCAGCGGACGCTGTTATTTCGGCCACAAAAGGGTGCATTGCAGACGGAGACCCCAGCCTTTGGGACCGCCAGCAGGTGAATCCGCCCAATACTTTGCAGTCGCACCAAATGAAACAGGTTGCCCACCGATCATAACTAATTGGTCGACAATAAAGTTGAGAGGTATGGCCCACTCTGAGGAATTCCAGTCATAGACGGTTTCGGCGCTGATCGATATCGTGGTGTCTGAGGGGAGCACATAGGATATCCAGCGCCCACGTGTCGCCACCGAAGGCATCGTTGGTCGCCGTTGGCAAACTGATCGCCGGACCCACGCCCCAAATCCAACCGTGCTTAGGCGTCTTGCTTGGCGAAAAGAAGAGGCTCTCCAATATATCCCCCATCCCGGATTCGTGGTGACCCTTGGCGTTCACATCCTCTTGAGATATGAACGGAATGATCGTTCGCGAAATCAAATTCCAATCCTTATTTAGTGAGAAGGGAATCAAGGGCTGGACATTCAACTGGTAGCGCGAGCCGTTCCCATCCGGACCAAGACCCCTGTCGAAATTCATCTGGAAAGGAAGGGTGTAGAGGGAGGCGATCGGGTTCGCAAGTTGCTTGGCGAGGTCCAGCTCCGCGTTTTGGGCCGACTCGGCCGCTCCGGCTGAATTGGCCCATAGGGCAACCCCCATCATCAGGCCTTGGGCTGTTAATATGGGTCTTGTTTTCATGCCAATTCGTTGAATTGGGTGAGGCTTACTTCACCAACTCAATGTCATTGAGCACCCACATCTTGTTGATGAATCCCTCGAGCGGACCGTAGAAACGGAACACGACGAAGAAGTCCATTTTGGGATCGGTCTTGATCCAGTTTTTTTTGTCGATCCCATCCGGCTTACTGGGGCTGAAAGTGACATCAACCGAGCCGTCGGAATTGGTTGTCGGGTCCGCCAGACTGCTAACCGTGATTTGGCCTCCCGAATCGAGCAGGCTTCGGCTCGAGGGATCATAAGCGGTCACCGCCCAGAACTTTTTGACTGGAGGATTCGGTGGCACTTTGAGTTTGTAGGTCTTGTCCCCGCGAAGGAAATTTCCGTCCTTGTCCCGGAGGCCGGTCAGGTAGGCCGTGCCGACACCTGGAGTGGTGGGGATTAGGTTTGGAGCGACGACGATCGCCGGGTAATGCCACAGGGTGCGGGCATCGATGTCATTGTGTCCGTCGACCGAGAACTCGGTATTGCGCACGAACATCTTTTCCCAGCGCCGGTTGGGCCAGTATAGGATCTCTGGATCTCTGGATTCGAACACAATGGCCCTGCACATCGCGACGCCCTGTTTCGCTCCCTGATCCAAAATGCGCTTCATGCGTGCATCCGGCTTGAATGG
>CALBXK010000030.1 GCA_937890535.1 uncultured Spartobacteria bacterium | reverse complement strand
ACCTTGAAGATTGTTATTGCAAATGAATTGCGCTTGCAATAAATACTCCAACTCTTACAAGTTACTTGCATTATGAAAATCCACCTGGTCCAGGCACTTCTCGTCACATTTTTCGTCACCGGTTCCCTGCATGCTCAGCTCTACACCGCCGGTCACGGAGACCTAGGAGTCGTCTATGAAGGAGGGGAACTCGCACCCCATTGGCATCTGGGTGACGGTGCCATCGTTGACGGCAACCCTCTTCCCAACAATGGAGGGAACGGACATGAATATGACCCAGGTGATATGGTGGCGGGCATCGCCACGGCGGCAAATTCCGCCAGTAGCTCGACAAACTATCTCGGGGTCGCCACGGGAACACCCATTTTTGTCACCGGTCCGGTCGGGGTTCAACCCAATCTGGGCTTTGGAGCCGAGGAACTGAATCCCGACGATTGGAATGGAAATATCACGATCACACTCACGGGATGGACGCTCCCCTCCGGTGGCCAGTTTGCTCTCTACGATACCAACGGCTCCGGCACCACGACCACGGACGTATTTTTCTCCACATTGAATCCGGGGGCAACCATCGCCAGCAACAGTTTCACCATCCCTCCCGGTTTCCACGAACACTTCACCTTCGGTTTCACCGCTCCGGGATCTTACCAACTCAACCTGACCTGGTCCGGCACGCATTTCACCGATGGGGCCAAAAGCCAGTCGGGCATCATTGGCTTTCAGGTCGTCCCGGAACCTTCCGTCTCGGCCTTGGTCGGGCTCGGCATCCTCACTCTGCTCCAGAACCGCTCACGCAAGCGGGCCTGAGCTGCTCCGAAAAACCAGGATCCCCGGTGAAACGGGGGCCGATTTTTTCTTTCTGATGATCCACACAATCCGTCATCCGCGGCAACACGGGTTCACCCTCCTGGAGGTTCTGTCCGTCTGCGCTTTGATCGCCATTCTTGCCTGGCTCATACTTCCCACGTTGGGTGCGGCCAAAAAGGAGGCCAACCGGGCGAAATGCGCCACAAACCTTCGGCAAATTGGACTCGCTCTCCAGCTCTATACCCAGGACCACAACGGAAATTTCCCTCCCACGACCCACACCACCGGGAGTCGGCACATGGAAGAAAGTTGGATCTATGGACTTGCGACGTATCTGGACAATATCGACGAGGTAAGAGTTTGCCCGGCCGACCCCGCGCCAAGGCAGGAAAAAATCCGCAGTCGTAAAGCCACCAGCTATTCCTTGAACGAACTCGTATTTGACCGAGAGGAATACCGAAATATTTATCGCCTCCCCCGCCCGACGCGCACCTTGCTTGCCGTGATTCTTTCCGAAAACCGTTCTCCTTCCACCGGCTGGGACCACGTACATTGCTCGCTATGGAGCTCCTGGCAAAACATCATCAATGATGTTGAGGTGGATCGCCATCGGGTTGGATCCCGCGCCTCCGATCGACTATCCGGCTCGGCTAACTATCTTTATGCCGACGGACATGTGGCCAACCTCCCGGCCAGGGAACTGAAAAAACTCAGCTCTTCCGGGATCAATCCCGGCGACGTGCCTCTCTAGGACCCCCGCCGACATTCACCAGCCGGGCGATGTCGGCCGCAATCCTTTCGGTTTTAGGAAGTTCCTCGAAGGGATAGGACAATTCCCACTGGCCGTCCGGTCCGATCAAAAATGCATCCGCGGTGTGATCGACAAAGTAGTCCTTGGGATCGCCCGCCCGGGGTTTGCCATGCCTGAAGGAGGCTTTATAGCGATAAACAACATCCCGAACCTCCTCAGGGGTTCCAATCAACCCCAGAAAATGGGGGTCGAAAAATGGCACATATTCCTTTAGGCGTTCCGGAGAATCGCGTTCCGGATCGACAGTGATAAAAAGAAATTGCACCTGATGACGAATCGGTTCGGGCACGGCCTCGCGAATGGCAGAAAAATGAGACAGGGTGGCCGGACAAATATTCGGACAGTGGGTGAACCCGAAGGAAAAGACGACGACCTTGCCGCGGAATTGGCTCAGCCTCACCGGCTCCCCATTGTGATCCGTGAGGGTAAAATCCGGCGCTGGAATCCGCTGCCAAAGGAGGCGGTCGAGCCACCCGTGGACGTGGGTCTGCGGATCCCGGGTGGCCAACATCGATCCCGCAACCCCTCCGGCGATCAACAGCAACAAAATTGCTGGAAATAAAAGCTTCTTCCAAAGAGGCGAGACCTTCGGCTCAGAAACGGTCATTGCGGCGGCGTGCGTGAGACGGGCACCTCAAGGCTCACCTGCCCCCCGGGACGCAGCTGAAGCACGAGCGAGACAGTTTCTCCGGCTTGCAGGTTTTTCTTCAGACCATACACCATAAGATGATCCCCTCCGGGACGAAGGATCACCCGACCGCCAGACGGAACTTCAAAAAAAGACACATCCTTCATGCCCATCCGACCATCCTCTTTGGTCGTCAGCATGGGAGTCACCCGTTTGGCCACAGGTGTCGTGCCACCCACAATCCGGACCGGCTCCGGCCCCGGATTGACCAGAACCATGAAAATTGCGGTCTCATGAATGCCCGGCGGCACAGCCTGTATCCATGCCCCCTCGACCCGCAGGTGGACCTCAGCCGCCACCATGGGAGAACAAAATGCCAACACCATCAGGATCAAATACTTTTTCATAATTTAGGAACCGGGAAGAGATCGCAAAACGCATCCTCGGCCGCAAGCGTACCTATCAAGATGAGTTCGTGTCCGGATTCGATGATGAGATCCGGACCGGGATTGACAACTTGATCCGCGCCATTCTGCAGAGCGATGATACTGCAACCCGTGCGGGTACGAATGTGAGACTCTTTAATGGTTTTTCCAATCAAGTCCGCGGGGGGCGGCATCCGAAAAACATTCAAGCCCTCCGCCACCAGAAGGGTGTTTTCACGCCGAAGCAGATTGAATAGAATATTCGAACCCATCGAAGCATAAGACATCACCACATCAGCGCCGGCACGGTGCAACCTGGCCACATTGCCTTCGGCATTGGCCCGCACGATGATCTGGATATCCGGACGCAACTTGCGGCAATAGATGCTCAGATAAATATTCGCCGCATCCTCACGGGTGGTGATGATGATGGCGGGCGCTTCGTCGAGGCCGGCGCGCTCCAGGACGGCCCGGTCGGCAGCACTCCCAAGGACGTATTTCTCCGAATCTCGAATTCGCTCAGGAACCTCTTCCACGATGCGATAATCAAGCCCGCTGGCAGCAAACGCCGCCGCCGCGGCCCGGCCGACCCGCCCCCCGCCGATAATGATGATCGGGGCATGCGCCCGATGATAAATGCAAAATAATCCATTATAAACCGCCAGTTGCTCCTCGCTCCCAGCTAGAACCACCATGGTATCCGCCGTGAGCACGGAGTCGGGAGAGGGCGAAAGAAATTTCCCACGCTGCCAAAGACCCACCACCGTCACCCCTCCCAGTTCGCGCAGCTTGCTCTCAATGAGAGTTTTTCCCATCAACGGCGTACCCGCCACCATCGCTTCGGCAATGCGTAATCTGCCAAAACTTCCGATAACATGGGACTGGGCGTCGGAGGCCACGGTGCGTCTCGCCAGGGCGGAACCGAGAATTTTTCCCAGCTGCATGACATGGTTTCCCCCGGCCAACTCCATCACATCGACGGAATCGGGAGAGTTTGCTGTCGCGACGATATAGGACG
The DNA here is from genome assembly GCA_937890535.1 of uncultured Spartobacteria bacterium. Classification (GTDB taxonomy): domain Bacteria; phylum Verrucomicrobiota; class Verrucomicrobiia; order Chthoniobacterales; family Terrimicrobiaceae; genus CAMASH01. Next base: position 3,690 of record CALBXK010000030.1, on the reverse strand, counting down.
ACTGGGAACATTCCCTGGCCGTAAAGACGATGCTCGTATTGTTAAAATCATCCCCGGTAGCCGCTACCATCGCGGCCCGATCAAATCCACACTGCGCAAAACCGTCCGGTTCTTCCAAATCCGCCACCACGACTTTCAAACCCAAATCATGGAGACGCAGTCCTTCCTCCACGTCCTTGACCACCAACACGTAGGCCATGCGGTATTTTTGCAATCGCTGGATGAACGTGGCTGCGACTTGATCGTAGTGCGTGAGAATCACGTGACCCTTCAGTCCGGGCGACACGGACCGCGGCGCCCGGGCCTCCTGCTGGGCTTTGACAAACGGCGAATAGAAAAACTCGATGAAGGTGAACGGCAAAAGAATCAGAAGGAAAATCATTCCGCTCAGCAACACCACCACCGAAAAAAATCGTCCAGAGTCGCTTTGAAAGGTGATGTCTCCAAACCCCAACGTCGACATGGTCACCAAGACCCAATACAGACCGCTCAGCCAGGAATGTTCCTGTCCCTCCCAGATCATGATGGTGTGAAAAATCGCCGTGAAGATCGCTATCAGCACCAGCAACACCACCCCAAAGCCGAATAAAAACGGCAAGTTGCGCCGGGCGGACCCCGGCCGCATGAGGATCGCAATCTGAGCGGGAATTATTTTCACCGGAAAAGAAATAGTGGCCGGATGCGGTTCACCTCAAAGTGTCTCCCAAGCATCCAGAACAATTTGCGACCAGGTTTCAAGGGCATCCCGCCGGGCGCGCAATTCCTCCGGTGTGAAAAACTGCAATTCGGCAATGGCCTTCTCACCGGCGCTGACGTCGGCATTCTCCAGGGTCACAATGTGAACCACCCCAAGATGCACCCGTCCGACCTCGTTGGAGTCGTCATTGATGAGGGCGGCCACCCGATCTTGATAACCACCGGAGAACCGCAGTTCTTCCTCAATCTCCCGACGCACGGCAGCACGGTAGGCCTCGCCGTCAAAGGCAAAAAGACTTTCGTCCCCATCATTGATATGCCCACCGATCCCAATCGAGCCCTTGGCGACAAGGCGCTTTTCGCCGGACTTCGAACCCCGCACATAGTGCAGGATTTTTCCCGCATGGGTAAAGACCGCATAGGGAATGAGCTGCTTGTGGGTGGGGTCGTCCTCCGCGACGGAGCGGGGAAGAAACGTATTGTTCTCCCTTTTCAGGAACGCCTCAAGATAACGATCGGTTGCACTCCGCAAACCTTCGAAAGCTCCCAATTCGTCAAAAAGCGCCCGCTTCACTACCAAAACATTCTCGTCGTCTTTCGCCATATCCGCGAAATGCTGCCCGGATGCGCCCCGGATGGCAAAGCTTGAATCTCCAGCAAATTTCATCCCAAGGCTTGCCAGCAGGGATGGACCTGCCATTTTGCAACCATTGCGCCAGCAATTAATACCCTGTGAAACTGCAAAGAGTCTCTCTCGAACACATCGCCAAACTCGCAGGTGTCCACAAAGCCACCGTCTCGCGAGCCCTGAGAAATCATCCCACGATCCCCAAAACCACCCGGGATCGCATTCAGGACATCGCCCGCAAGGAAGGCTATCGTCCCAATCCTCTGGTCGCCATGTACCAGGCCCAGGCCCGTTCCAATCGCCCCACGGCCATGCAGTCCGCTTTGGGATGGCTCAATGACTACCCCGGCGCCGCCTCTTGGAATGAATTCCCCTGGCTGCGTGGGTATCTGGCTGGAGCCCGCCAGCGCTGCGCGGACATGGGATATCGATTAGAGGAGATCCATCTCTCGGTTGCTGAAGGCCAATCCCCCGAGAAAGAGGTCAAACGCGTCGATGGCATTCTCCGCCACCATGGCATTTACGGCATTCTGCTTCCGCTCATGCTCAACTACCAATACCTGCTTGCGGATTGGAAGAATTGCGTGGTCTCGCTCATCGGCAATGGCCATCTGCGCCCGCCGACCGGGATCGATGGGTTTCAGGCCCAGTTCTATCCCCAGCGGTTTCCCATTGCCGACCGTGATTTGTATTTCAACACCCGGCTGGCTTTTCAAAACCTCCTTCTGCTCGGCTACCAGCGCATCGGCCTGGTCTACAGTCACTACATTGATGCCGAAGCCAACGGACTCGCCCGCGCTGGATTTCTCATCGAGCAAGGCCTCCAGCCCAAATCCGATCAGATTCCGATCCTGTTCCTCGAACGCTTCAAAGAAGGGCGGCCAAAACCCTTCGATCAATGGTTGGAGAAACACCGGCCCGATGCCATCCTCTGCATCAACCCGGTCATTCGCGACTGGGTCGGCGAACTCGGACTCGGCGTCCCGGAAGATATTGGCCTCGCGAACCTCAACCTCGTGGCCGACGTCTCGGATTGGAGCGGGGTGGATGAGAAACACGAGGAAATTGGCGCATTCGCTGTCGATACCCTCATCGGAGCCCTCAGCCGCAACGAACTCGGACTCCCGCCTCAACCCCGCAAGGTGCTCGTTCCCGGCGAATGGGTCGCCGGCTCCACCCTCCGCGCCCCGGAATCCCGCCAGGCTCCCGCCGCCGAAATCCGACGATAACCTTTGCTGATTGAGGATTGATCGCAAGCCCGGAAAACCACTGAACATTCAACTCCTGCCACTCACCTTGCCACTCCTCACTCGCCACTCGCCACTACTCCTTGGCCTTTTTCTCACGGCCCTGTCCGCCGTCGCGGCCGACAAGGAACGTCTCGTTTTCCAGCCCGGAGCCAAGACTCCCGAGGTCGCACCGGCCCCGACATCATCGGCCTCAGGATCGCCAACGGAAAAAATTGAGTTGTTCTTTTTGGCTCTCAAGGCCGGCCAGACATCGGCGGCCTACGACGCCTTGGTCCGGGACACCCCGATTGCAGGGCGACCCGACGATGTCGCTGCTCTCAAAGAACGTTCCGAAACGGCCATCGATCAATTTGGTCCTGTCGCCGGTTACGAAATTTTGGACGAGCGCACCGTCGGATCCCACCTCCTGAGGCGAACTGCCATTTCCCTCAACACCGATCTCCCTCTCTGCTGGCGCTTCTATTTCTATCGGACCACCGGGGGGTGGCGACTGGTTGATCTCCGCGTCGATGATGCGATCGCCAGGCTTTTCGACGAATTCGGACAAGCGCCGAAATGATCGGAAATTTCCTCCGATTCATTCGTTTTTCCCACACGATATTTGCCCTGCCCTTTGCGGTGGGAGCGCTTTTCGTGGCGGCTGACGGACTCCCCACCGGCCGGGTTTTTCTTCTCGTAATTTTGGCGATGGTCTTTGCCCGCACCGCGGCGATGACCTTCAACCGCCTCACGGATTGGGAGATCGATCAAAAAAATCCCCGCACCGCCGGACGCCACAAGCTCGTCGCCAAACCCACCGCCATCCTGGCTTGCCTCATCGCCTCGAGCTTATTTATCGCCACCACCGCCTTCCTCAACCCCCTCTGTCTCGCGCTCTCCCCGGTCGCCCTCTTTCTCATCTTTTTTTACTCCTATACGAAACGCTTCACCTCCCTGGCCCAGCTTTTTCTCGGGCTGGCCTTGGGGGTGGCTCCGGTGGGTGCCTGGCTGGCGGTGACCGGACAATTCGCCTGGGCACCGATCGCCCTGGCAGGAGCAGTCATGTTCTGGGTGGCCGGTTTTGATATCATCTACGCCACCCAGGATTTTGAGATCGACCGTCGCGACGGTCTCCAT
>CALBXK010000029.1 GCA_937890535.1 uncultured Spartobacteria bacterium | reverse complement strand
CCAGACCCTGTCGGTCCCGGATCAACATCGGGCTCACTGTCAATGTCTCCAAAGAAAAATTGATCAGAGCCCGCAGGTTGGCGGGATTAAGCCCGTCGAGATCGATACGGTGGAGGGGAAGCCGAACCGCCAGCAACGGGGAAAGATCGCTCACATTGGTATCGCTCAGGATCAACTCCTCAAGATTAGTCATTATGGGGAGAAAACTCAGATCGGAAATCGGGGTCGCTTTCAGCCGCAACGATTTGAGTCGTAAAAGATTCCGTCGTGCCTGGGCGGATGCGGGCACGGGAAATTTGGTTAATTTGCACTTGGAGAGTTCCAACGCCTCCAGCTTCGTCAGGGCAAAGATCGATTCCCAATCGATGACCTCGGCCCCAACAAGAGTGAGTTCCTCCGGATCCAGCTTTATGAGTGGACTCAAATCGCGAAGCACCGGGTTGCCGGAAATAAGAACCTTCCGTCGGGCGCCCCTCCCCTCCGAATTGACCGAGACCTTCAGCCCGGGGGGATTGCGAACCATGAGATCGAGCGCGATCTCGGACTCCGTCAACGGGCGCCCCAAGGGACCGGCCGGATCGGTGAGGGACGCCCGCAATTCCTTCCGCCCGGCTAGGAATTCCAGGAGTCGACCGGTGTTTTGGTTTTCTTCACCGGGTAAATTGATTAATTTTTTCGCGCCTTCGATGTACTTGTCGCCCATGGCCCGATCCAGCGCACTGGTTAATTCTCTCATCGCCACCGGATCGTCGAGCACCGCTGGATCATCGAGCTCGCTCACAAATTTCTCCGCCTGGAGGAAGCTCTCCACCGCCTGATCGTACTCCATCAAGGTGAGATGGAGGCGCCCTTTGAGCATCCAACCGGGGAAGAACTCCGGGTTTAGCACCAGTGCCCCGGTCACAGAGGCCATGGCATCGATCAGTCGCTGGACCACCTCCCTGGGATTCCTCTGCATTTGCTGCATAAAAAATGGCGAGGTTTCCAAATAGAACAGCCGCTTCGCCATGGAAAAATTCTCATGAACCAGACGATATTCCTCCGTAGATGCCCTCCCGAGGTCCCCTCTCTCCCGCCGCCCCGGCGGCCCCGGCTTCCCCCCGATGACAAGCCGCTCCGCCTCCAGCCGCTTGAGAGCCTCCTGCGTCCGGGCGAAATCACTTTCGGCTTTTTCCCTGAGGAGTTTTTCCTCCTCGGTCGCCTTGTGAGCCTCAGAGCTTATTTGCTGTTCCTCGTTGATGGCCAATTGGGCGGCCGCCAGCTCATTCAAAGCGTCCCGCGCTCGATCCGCCGCCAGATCGGCGTCCTTCTCCGCCTTGGTGGCCCTATCTTTTGCCAGATCGGCGTTCTCCGCCGCTTGGACGGCCTTGATTTCCTTGTCCTCAATCAAAGCGGTCTTTTCCGCCAAGAGCGCACTTTTCTGACGATCGGTAGCGTCTTTTTCTTCAAGTTGCGCCACATACCGACGTTGCTCGTCGAGCGAATTCAAAAGGATCGCAATACTGACCAGAACGCCGACAACAAAGATAAGAACCGAGGCAGCAATCGCGATCGAAACCCCCTTGTTTCGCAGGATCAACTTTTTGAAGACATCCACGGGCGAGACTGGACGAGCGCTGATGACTTCGCCGCGGCGATAATGTTGAAGGTCCGCCTCCATGGCGGCGATGCTTCGATAGCGCTCCGCCGGATCGTTGCGCAGCGCCTTGAGGGTGATGATTTCCAGGTCGGCGTCAATCCCAGAATTCAAGGCCCGCAAACGTACAGGCTCATGGGTCTGGAGCGCCTGCGCGTCGACCACGATATTGCCAGTGGCCTCAAAATGCCGACGACCCGTCAGCATCTGGTACAACATCGTGCCCATGCTGAAAACGTCGGCTCGTTCATCGACATCCTTGCTTGATTCTGCCTGCTCGGGCGACATGTTCTCCATCGTGCCCACAATATGTCCACTGACAGAAAGCGACTGGCTGTCCTCGGGCGAATCCAGCTTGGCGAGTCCAAAGTCGGCCACCAGGGGCTCACCGTCTTCCCGCAAAAGAATATTACCCGGCTTGAGGTCACGGTGCAGGACCCCATGTTCATGCGCAAACTGCACCGCATCGCAGACTTTAAGGATGATGCTCAAGGTCTGTTCCACCGGAAGAATGCGCGTCGTTTTCCGGCGGGGGGCCGGCTCCGGCTCTTCTTCGTCCCCGGAATCGGCATGAGACTCGACCTTACTCGTCCTCAAGGCGCTGATCAGGGTCTGGAGATCGGCACCCTCCAGGGTTTTCCCCTCGGAATCGATCGCTGACTTTTCATACAACAGATCGGACAACGTCAGACCATCCACGAACTCCATCGCGATGTATTGAATGCCATCGAACTCGTTCATTTCATAGACCCGGCAAATATTGCGGTGGGGCAACTTGGCCATCACCTCCGCCTCGCGACGAAAACGCCGGAGTTGCACATCAGTCACCGCCTCGGCGGAATGCAGCACCTTGATCGCCACCGCATTGCCAAAACGGTCCACCCCCCGCCAGACCTTGCCCATGCCGCCGGTGCCAATGACTTCAACCAGCTTATACTTGCCCAGCGTCTGCACGGCCTGGGTGGTCACGACATTGTCGTCCCGAAACTCCAGGGCCTCGCCCACCTGGGTGGGCCGGACCACCCGCAACACCGGCACCGCCTGCTCGCGGCCCGGCACTTGATACGCCCAGAGGTAGTCGAAGTAGTATTCCAAGTTGTCCCGGTTTTCCTCGATCCCCGGACCCACCAGGAAAACAACCTTCCTGAGGGGCTCGGGTACCGGAACGATGCCGTCCCCGCTCCATTCGAAATCGCTTAGATCCGGCGGATATTCGCTTTCCGCCCGAAGGTGTTGCCATCCCTCGGGCAAGGTGCGAAGGAAGTGGGTCAGGGTGTGCTCAGGCAAAAGAATTTCGCCTGGGCGGGCCAATTGGCACAGGGTGGTGGCCAAATCCACTGGAGGACCCAAAGCGGTGTAATCCTGCCGGGCCGAACTTCCCAACGTCCCCACCAATGTCTCCCCGGTCCAAATGCCACAGGAACTGGTTGGCAACTCCTTACCCTCCCGATGAAACCCGGCATGCAACACGGCCGCTTTCTGCATCTGATCACAAGCCGCCTGGATGGCCCGCAAGGGATGATCGGCAAAATGCCGCGGGGCTCCGAAAATGCCCAGCACCGCGCTCCCCGAGGTTTCGCCCACGGTGCTTCCGGTTTCAAGCACGGCGTCGCAGGCCTCTTCCAGGAAGGAATTCACCATCAGCCGAATCTCCATGGGGGCGAGGCGTTCGGCGAATTGAGCCAGACCACGCAACTGGGTACGCGAAACCGTCAAATATCTTCGCTCGGGATAGCGCGTCGTTCGCAATTCCTCCTCACTCAGGGATTCAAAGGCGGTGCCGCTGAAATCGCGCAGTTCCCGACCGATCGCGTCTGCGGTGGTGACCTCATCCAGCACGATATCCAGCACGCCGCCATCGGAATACTGTTTAACCTCAAAGACCCGCCCCTCCGCATCGGTAACCAGATGGCTGCTCGAGCGTCCGGTTTCAGGGCGTGTAAAACATGTCGAAATCTCTCCATCGGTTCGCTTCGCCAGCACTTCGAGGGGTGTTCCCACCAGATCGCTCTTCCGGGCTCCAAGATAGGAAGCCAAGGCCCCATTGGCATAAAGCACGATGTCGTCCGGAGAAATCCGGGCAATCATGGTTCGGAACCCCTCAGTCGATGAGCTCTGCATCAGAATTATTTTGTAATGACATTGTGCGCCGCAGACAACCTCCATGTCGAAAACTTTTGAGAGGACCCCGCCGGCAGGCCACTTTCTGGATTCCCAATCCCGCCTCCATCGCGTAGCAACGGGAAACCGTGTCCGTCTATCTTCGAGCGTTTCGCTATTTTCGCCCTCACCTTCGGCTGACGCTGGGGGGCATTGCCTTCACGTCGGTGGCAATCATTCTCAATTCGCTCAAACCCTGGCCGCTGCGGTATATCATCGATGGCGTCCTGCCCATCGACCAACCCACGCCCGCCAGCGACCACGCTCGCGCCCAGGTCGCCCGCTGGTTTGGTGACAGTGGGCCCACCTTGGCGGCGTTCTGGATCTGTCTCATCCTGGTCGTCATCAGCCTCCTGTGGGGTCTCTGCAATCTGGCGGGCAACTACCTCTTTATCCGGGCCGGACTTCAGGCCCTCCTAAGAATTCGGACGGACCTCTACGCGACGCTCCAGGCCCTGCCGCTCAAATTTCACGACGCCCGCCGCAGCGCCGATTCCAGTTTCCGGGTCGCCTACGACAGCCAAAGCGTTCAAACCATTTACAACAAAGGCTTCGCCGCCGTGTTCAGTTCCGTTCTCATGTTGTTCTGGACCTTTGGGGTCATGGTTTGGATGAACTGGCCTCTGGCCCTCACCTCGCTGGTCATTTTACCGCCCGCTTTTTTCACGATCCGACACTACGCTGACCGCGTCCGGCGACAATCGACGACCATTCAGGAGCGTGAGAGCGACCTCCTCACCCTGGCCCAGGAGGGGATCAGCCAAATTCGCATGGTCCATGCCTTCGGTCGTGAGTTGTTCGAAATCCGCCAGTTCCGCAAGCAGGCCTCGCGCAGCTTGGAAGCCGGACTACGACTCAACATCACGTCCATCTCCAGCACGCTCGTCATCGGTGTGATCATGAGTTCCGGTACGGCGCTGATGTATTTTGTCGGAGCGAATCAGGTGCTTTCCGGCGCTCTCACCTTGGGCGAACTCACTGTCTTTATTTTTTACCTGCCGATGCTTTATCAACCCCTTGAACAATTGAGCTACACCGCCTGGGCCCTGGAAGGAGCCGCGGCCGCAGCCACGCGATGCTTTGAGGTACTCGATAGCGAGAATGATGTTCCAGATGCCCCAGGCGCGAAGACTCTCACGACCACCCGCGGAGCCATCGAACTCCAGGATGTCAGTTTCGGATACAACGACGAACAGCAAATCCTGCACGATGTGACGCTTTCCGTCGCCCCCGGCGAATGCGTCGCTTTCGTTGGCGGCACCGGAGCCGGAAAAAGCACTCTCCTGAGCCTCGTGCCGCGGTTTTACGATCCGACCGGGGGACGGGTCCTACTCGATGGACAGGATCTTCGCTCGCTGACCAAAAAATCCCTCCGCGGCCAAGTCGGGATGGTGTTGCAAGACACCGTGTTGTTTTCCACCACCATCAAGGAAAACATCGGGTACGGCCTGCCGGGCGTTACCGAAGCCCAAATCGTCGAGGCCGCCCGCAAGGCCCAGGCCTACGATTTCATCACCGCCATGCCCAAGGGCTTCGACAGTCCGGTGGGCGAGCGCGGCGGCCACCTCAGTGTCGGTCAACGTCAACGCATCGGCATTGCCCGCGCCTTTCTCAAAAACGCGCCCATCCTTATCCTGGATGAACCCACCAGCGCTCTCGATCCCGGCACCGAACACGCCATCATGGAAACCATTGAGGAATTGATGCGAGGCCGCACCACCCTCATCATCACCCATCGTCTCGCCACCGTGCATCGCCTGGGCCGCATCGTGGTCCTCCAGAATGGCACCATCGTCGAGCAGGGCACCGGACCCGAACTGCTCGCCTTGAAAGGTACCTACGCCGCTCTCTACAGCGCCGGACAGTATGAGAACACCTAACGCCGATGCCACGCCCGGGAAGTGAGCGTGAAGGGAAAAGGGCGGGAAAAATCCTCGCCAGAATCCACAACCTCCAATTTCCGAAAGTCTACTTAGATTCGCCCAGAAGGGATTTCAGAGCGGGAACCTGCTCCAAGAGGCTATCGATCAACTCGGGACCGGCTACGCCTTTGGCTTGTTCCAGAAATTCTCCGGCCAAAGGACCAGCCTTATCGAGTGGCACTCCGGTTTTTTTTAGGGCGGCGACTGCCCCCGCGACCCCGCCCAGGTTTCCACCGAGCATACCGCCAGCTTTCTCCATGAGACCTCCAAGAAGACCCCCGCCGCCCTCTTCTCCAGCAGGCTCGGCTTTGATGGCATCTTCCGCCCCGGGGATCTTGGCCAAGAGAGAGGCAAATTGGGTCCCGTCCGCCTTCTCCTGGATGAATTTGAGAAGAATTCCGACAACAGAGCGAACCATCGCTTCGGGAAGATTGAATTTGGCGCTGAGAGATTTGATGATTTGTTCCATAGGATTAGGAGAAGGGAATGAAAGCCTAGCCGTTCCGGCGGAGTCAGATAATCAGGCCTTCGTCGATCTGGCAATCTTCGTTGGTGATAGCCGAGGTTCCGGCTACCCACCCCAGACCCAATCGGCTTTTTTTCGATTTTTGTCCGACCTTCCCCCTTCGTCGCTTCCATTCCACCCCAGTGACCAAAGCTCAAAGTCTCCCTCATCCCTCTTTCGGTACCGAGGGGCTTGAAGCGTGGTCAGATCCGCAGGGAGAGTGTCAAAATACCGCGGCGCCAGGGCATCCAAGGATTCGGGATAGTCTCCTTCCTCCAGCCGATAAAGCTCCAGAGCACAGGCGATGCGCGTTAATACAATTTGATTTTGGATCAAAGCGACGCGCACGATGCCTGATTCTAGACCCGGGAAGATCAAGGCACTGAAAAGGCGTTTTTTGTTTTCAAACACCGACGCTTTGGCCGCAGCGGAAAATTTCGGCAATTGCCGGGAACTCACTCCCACCTGGGAAGCTTGATCGAGCGCCTCCACCCAAGTCTGAATGGCCTGATTGTAGTACGCCTTGTCGTCCGGGAAAACAAATTGGCGATACACCCAAAACCAATAGAATGGATAACGGGTTGCAGGGGATGAGGCTTTTCCGGAACCGAAGGATTCGTTGAAAACCTCATTGTTGCCACTGCGTAGAAGGGAATCAATGCTGATATTAAACGACGCCCGCTCAAACCGGAGAGCCAAGGCTAGGGCGGGAATCAAATCAATCTCCGCCAAGGCGCTCTCAAAATTACGCAGGTTCGATCCCGTCCAGGTGTGCTCCCGAATCCCTTGATTGATGACCTCCACCGCCAGAGAATCCATGCTGGCCCGAACCATCTGGGAAAGCAAAACGGGTTCGTTTCGAAAAACCGTGGCCAGTCGCAAAATCAAGAAGACATCGGCAGCGGCCTTATACGGCTGACGCTGCTCTATCGCGACCAAACCTCGCAACTGCAACCACTGGGCTGCGCCCAACAAAGGCGCAACATGCTCCAAACCCATGTAGATTCCATCCTCGTAATGGATCGGGAATCTCGCCTCGGAACGATCGGCCAGGCGTTCAATCCGGGACAGAATTGGCTCCACCATCGAAGAAGCCGCAAGGATAAATTCCGCAGCCCGACGCTTCGATTCCGACCCCGCATCCTCTCCCTGTTTCCACAGCTCGCGTGCCACGTGAACCGCATCTTTGGACACATCAAGTGGAGCAAATTCCGGAAAATCTTTTTCCAGCTTTAACCGCTCGTCCTCGCTCAATGGCCGGTTCAGATCATAGGTCTGGCGTTTCTCAAGCGGCAATCGGGCCTTCATAAAATGCCCTCCCTTCTTCTCCGCTTCAACCCGATCCGACAGATCCTCCCAAAGCGGATCGGCAAAAAAATTCTGTTCGTCCGGGATGGGCGGAGGAACAAAATCTTCGACGGAGAGCGTTTCGCCTTTCGTCAGCAACTCCTTCTCAGCCTGCTCCCATTGGATCCGCGCTTCGGACACCGCCGAAAATGCCCGGAAGGCAATCCAAGCGGCCAGCATCAACAAGACGAGAACGCCAATGACCAGCAAACCCGCGACAATTTTCCATGGGGATTTCTTTTTCATGTCACGGAACTTGAGAATGTCACGGATCGCCTCTCACGTCGATTCCCGCACAATCAAACGGGGCGCAATCGTCCGGATCCGGCGTTCGGGCGCCAGACGCCGCCCCGCGGCCACTTCCAGCAGGAGCTCCAAGGCCGCCACGGCATAGGCCTCATGGCATTGGTCGATCGTGGTCAGGCTGGGCGACACCACCCGGGCAATATCAAGATTGTCATGCCCAATAACAGCCACATCTTCAGGCACCCGCAGCCCACTTTTTTGCAGTTGGAGAATAAACCGCGTCGCCCAAATGTCGTTGGAAGCCAAAATCGCGTCGGCCCCGCCTTTCGTCACCATCGTCTCAATCCCTTGCGCCAAGATCTCAGAGGCAGGATCAATCCCCCCTCCGTCCGTCACGCCTGAACCCACCTCACCCGCATCCCAAACAACCCCTTTCCGTCGGCCGCGTTTCACCTGATCCCGAAAAACTTCCCGCCGCAGTTCCATCAGCTCATCGCCGATAGTATTTCCCAAAGCCAGGGCCGGTCGTTTTCGTCCGCGGGTCAGCAAGTGATCGACGCCAGCTCGAATCGCTGCCGCGGTATCCACCCTCACGGAATATCCGCCACGCCAGGCCGGACGGCCGTGAAACACCACCTTGCGGAATTTTCCAAACCCCGCCTGGGCCCGCTCGTCCCGCCCCGGCGCGAGGTCAAACAGTCCCAGAACCGCCTCCACCCCGCGCCCCGCAAAATCTCCAATGTATTCCCGAAGGGTTTCCACCTGACCATGGGTCTGCCCGACCAAAAGCCGGTAGCCCATCCTGCTGGCATGCCCCTCAAGCGCCAGCAAACGTTCGCTCATTACCGGGGCATTGACGGTGTCCAGAATTACCCCAATCGTCCGGCTGGAGGCCCCCCGCAACTGCTGGGCCAACCGATTCGGGGCATAGCGCAAACGTCGGGCGGCTTCTTCAATGCGCTTTCGCGCCTCCTCCCCCACCCGCACATGCTCCCCTCCCGTTCCCAGCAACACCCGCGCCGCCGCCGTGCGCGACACCCCCGCCTCCCGGGCCACGTCCGACAAGGTGGCGCGCTTCATGACCGGCTCCCGGCGAAAAAACAGAGGAATCCCGTAGAGGCAGAGCTGCAACGGCTGCGCCGTAACGGATGCGAAGCAACGGCCGGGCTTTCAACCAACGGCCAGGCTTTCAAAGGCTTAAAGACAAAGTTATCTCTGCGCCTCGGCGTCTCTGCGAGAGTTTTTTTGAGCTCATCGATTTTCCAGGCAATAGCGTGGTCTGAGCATGGGGATTTTTGCGAATAGCATTTGACAATTCCTCAATATTCCCGAATTGATGTCACGAAACATCAATTTATGCAAATCACAGTTTCATCCGATCGGGAAAGCAATGGACAAGCGGCCGCCACCCTGGGAGCGAAGCGCCTGCGTGAAGTCCTCGTAAAACGCGGCGCGGCCAATGTCATTGTGGCCACTGGAGCGTCACAATTTGAATTACTGGAGGCCCTGCTGGGTGAGAAGGACATCGCCTGGGACAAGGTGACGTTTTTTCATCTCGATGAATATGTCGGCGTCCCAGTGACCCATCCGGCGTCGTTTCGGAAATATCTTTGGGAACGCTTTCAGAGCAAGTTGCCGGTGCCGGCCCGGGCCTTTCATTACGTGGCGGGCGATGGAGATGCCGGAGCAGAATGCACCCGCCTGGGGTCCGTGATCACCGACCATCCGATCGACATCTGCTTTGCCGGCGTGGGAGAAAATGCTCACCTGGCTTTCAACGATCCGCCTGCGAATTTCGAGACGGAAACGCCCTATTTGGTGGTGAACCTCGACGAGGCCTGTCGCCGTCAACAACTGGGCGAAGGATGGTTTGGTTCGCTGGAAGAAGTACCCTCCCAGGCTATATCCATGTCGATCCGGCAGATTCTCAAATCCAAGTGTATCATCATCACCGCCCCGGATGAGCGCAAGGCCCAGGCGATTCGCGACAGTATCGAAGGACCTGTGACGAATCTGGTGCCATCCTCGATTCTGCAGCAACACGCCGACACCCATGTCTTTCTCGATCCCGCCTCAGCTTCGCTCCTGAGCAAGGAACGCAGCTGATCTACCACAGGTGACGGGTTCCTTCGACATTCAGGTCAACGGCTACGGCGGCGTTGACTACAATCAGGACAATCTCACCGCCGATGATTTGCATCGCTCCTGTGAGATGCTCCGGGCCGATGGAGTGAACGGCATTCTTGCCACCATCGTCACCGAAGCCCCGGAGAAAATGGTGGCGCGGCTGCAACGCCTGGTCGCTCTGCGCGAAGCCGACCCGCTGATCCGGGAAGTCATCGCCGGTCTTCACGTGGAGGGTCCGTTCATTAGTCCGTTGGATGGATTCCGTGGTGCCCATCCGCTCGACGCCGTTTGCCAAGCTGACGAAAACCTCGCCAACCAACTCCTCGATGCCGGAGCCGGCCTGGTGAGAATTTTCACCCTCGCGCCGGAACAGGATCCGACAGGCCGGGTGACCCGATTGATGAAAAAAAATGGAGTGGTGATTTCCGCTGGCCATACCGATGCCAGCTTGGACGAACTCCGCGCCGGGATCGACGCTGGCCTCAGTATGATGACCCACCTTGGCAATGGGTGTCCCATGACGATGAACCGTCACGACAACATCATCCAACGCGCATTATTTCTCCGGGAGCACCTCTGGTTGAGCTTCATCGCCGATGGGGTCCACATTCCCTATCCGACCTTGCGCAATTACCTCGACCTCGCCGGAGAGCGGGCCCTCATTACCACCGATGCCATGACCGCTGCGGGACTCGGCCCAGGCCTCTACCGGATCAGTCGCTGGGAAGTTCTGGTCAAGGACGACCTCGCCGCCTGGGCTCCGGACGGATCCCATCTTCTCGGCTCCGCCATGTCCTTCCCCCACGTCATCCGCAACCTTTCCCAACAGGTCGGGCTCAGCGACCACCACATTCAGACCCTCATCTCCGAAGCCCCCCGCCAATCCATCGGAATCGCCTGAGTCCTTTCCCTATTTTAGCTTTTCAGTATTTCAGCTTTTTCAATATGAACCTCGCCATCATCGGCAGCGGCGGCATCGCCAAGACCCATGCCGACGCCATAGCCCTCCTTCCGGATGTGCGCCTCGCGGCCATCCAATCCCGCAACCTCGAAAAAGCCCGTGAGTTGGCCGCTCCCTCGGGTGCCGAGGTCGTGGAATCCCTTGAGACCCTGCTCGCCAACGAGGCCATCGATGCCGTCCTCGTGGCCACGCCCAGTGGTGCCCACGCCGAATCCGTACTTCCCGCTCTCCGCGCCGGCAAACATGTCCTCTGCGAAAAACCATTGGAAATTTCCACCAAGCGCGTGGACGCCATGATCGCGGAGGCAAAAACAGCCGACCGGATCCTGGCAGGATTTTTTCCTCTCCGCTACGGCGTCGGGGCCCAAGTCATTCACACCGCCTTGCAGGCCGGACGGTTCGGGAAACTCACCTTTCTCAGCGCCCGCGTCAAATGGTGGCGGGATCAGGCCTACTATGGCGACTCCAGTTGGCGGGGCACCCAGGCCCTCGACGGTGGCGGCGCCCTTATAAATCAAGGCATCCATGCCGTTGATCTCATCCAGTGGCTGGGCGGCACGGTCGCGGAAACGTCAGCCTTTGCCGGCACTCTCGCCCACCCCGGTTTGGAAGTAGAAGACACTCTCGCCGCCTGCCTGAAATTTCAAAACGGCGCCTTGGGCACCATCGAAGCGGGAACGTCATGCTATCCCGGACTGGACCTCTCCCTCGAGATCTCCGGCGAGCAGGGCACCGCGATTCTCGTCAATGACCGCATCGCGTTCTGGAAGTTTGCCGAAGAATCTCCGGACGATGAAGCTATTCGCACCGGAACCGAGGGCGGCAAGGTCGGAGGCGGCGCTTCCGATCCCTTGGACATCTCCTGCGAAGGACACCGCCGCCAAATCGAGGGCTTCTGCCAGGCCATCTCCGGCACTTCAAGCACCGGCATTATCGACGGACACGAGGCCGGCAGGGCCGTGGCCATCGTCGAAGCCATTTACGAATCCTCCCGCACCGGAAAATCCCAACCCATCCAAAACTAAGCAGCTTCCCACCTTTTCAGGTTTCAGCATTTCAGCTTTCAGCTTTTTCTCCACCTATGTCCCATTCCATCGCATTCGCCGGTTTCCGCCACCCTCACATTCACGGCCTCTGGGCCCGCGCCAAAGATCATCCCGACAGTAACATTGTCGGCGCTTGGGAGAATGATCCCGACACCCGCAAAGAACTCGAGGCCGCTGGCGAGGTCACCCTCACCCACGACTCCTTCGAAACGATGCTGGCGGAGAGCGACTGCACCATCGTCGCCATTGGCGATACCTACGCTCGCCGCGGAGCCCTCGCCATCGCGGCCCTGCAAGCCGGGAAACACCTCATCTCCGACAAGCCGCTCTGCATCAGCCTCGACGAACTTGGAGAGATCGAACGTCTGGCCCGAGAAAAAAATCTCTCCGTCGGCTGCCAACTCGATCTCCGGGAAGCCGGCTCCATCCGCAAACTGCAGCAGGTGATTCAATCCGGAACCATTGGCAAGGTCTGCACCATCACCAGCACCGGACAGCACCCGCTGCGCTACGGCGTCCGGGCCGCATGGTATTTCGAACCCGGCCAGCACGGCGGCACCATCAACGATATTGGCGTCCATGTCTTCGACTTTGCCCCCTGGCTCACCGGCTCATCCTGGAAATCCATTCTCGCCGCCCGAGCCTGGAATGCCAAAGCCGTCGAAGCTCCACATTTCAACGACTGCGCCCAATTCCTGGCCACCCTCGAAGACGGCACTTCCTGCTTTGCGGATCTTTCCTACCTGGCCCCCAACGCCATCGGTTTCGAGCTCCCTCAATACTGGCGCGTCACCGTGCATGGCACCAAGGGCATGGCGGAAACCGCCTACAATTCCCCCATCGTCACGGTAGTGACCGATGAGGACAGCGCTCCGCAGGAACTTCCCGCTCTCAGCGACACGCCCGCCGGGTATCTGCAGGATTTCATCGATGAGATCGGCGGAACACCTTCCGCCACCGGACTCAGCACCGCCAGCGTTCTCGCCACCTCCCGCAAGTCCCTGGAAGTCCAAGCTCTCGCCGACCAATCATGAAAACCACTATTCTGAATGCCTCGGTGGAATTCATCGAGCAACCCTTTCTGCAGCCTCTTCAACTCAGTTCCGGCCTTATCACCAAAGCCACCGAGGCCCGGGTAAGGGTCCGGGTGCGGGTCGGCGAAGAGGAGGGCGAAGGCCGCGGCTCCATCTACCTCAGCGACCTCTGGGCTTGGCCCAGTCCCACCCCGGATCGCGAAGCAAAGGACGCCGCCATGCGGGCGCTCTGCCAAAAAATCGCTTCCGATCTCCCTGCGTTCTGCGGCGGAGAAGCCGCCCATCCCCTGGAGCTCGGCCTTCGTCTCCACCACAGCATCAGTCAGCCCGACGAGGTGCCGCTCCTGGCTCGATCCGTCTGCGCCAGTCCCTTCGATGCCGCCATCCACGACGCCACCGGTCAAGCCCTCGGACAATCCGCCTTCCGATTCTACGAGAGCGACACTGCCATCCCCTCCGCCGACCAATGGTTTTCCCAAGGGACTATTTCTGCCATCCGTCAGACCCTGCGGCCCCCGGTCGATCAATTGGATGCCTGGCTAATTGTCGGGGCCAACGATGACCTCGAAGAAAAAGTGCGACCCGCCGTGGAGAAAACCGGCATCCATTGCTTCAAACTCAAAACCCTGGCCAAAGATAACGCCGCCGACGCCGCCCGCACCGCCGAAGTCTTCCAAGCCGCCCGGCGTTGGGGCGCAACGCCCGTGATTTCCATCGACAGTAATGAGGGAAATCCCAATGCCGCCTCCGTCCTCGACTACCTCGAGCGCCTCGAGGCCCTTGACCCCGACGCCTACGCCGCCCTCAGCTATCTCGAGCAACCCCCCGCCCGGGACATCCTCGCCGCACCGCAGGATTGGAGCACGGTATCCCAACGCCGTCCCGTCATGCTGGACGAAGGCCTCACCTCCCTGGACCTCCTCCCCACCGTCAAGGAACAACACTGGACCGGCCTCGCTCTCAAAACTTGCAAGGGCCACAGCTTCACCCTCATAGCCGCCGCCTGGGCGCGAGAAAATGGGCTGCAACTCTCCCTTCAAGATCTCACCAACCCGGGATATTCGGCCATTCATTCCTTCCTGGTCGGAGCCCACATCGCCACCCTCAACGGTGTCGAACTGAATTCCCCTCAATACACCCCCGCTGCCAACGAACCCTGGCTGCCGACGCTCAGTGGACTTTTCGAGCCTCGCCAGGGTGTCCACCAGTTGAAATCCGCCAGCCCCATCGGACTCGGCTCGAACCTCGTATCCATCTCCTAATCCTTCAATATAGGCGGCGAGAGCCCGCCGCCCTCCACTCCTAATTCATCATTCATAACTCCTCATTTATAATTCTCTTCCATGACCCCACTCAATTTCGCCGTCATCGGTTGCGGGATGTTGGCCAGGCATATGCACCTGCCGAACCTCAACGCCCTCGACGAAACCTCTCTGCACACCTGTTGCGACATCAATGAGGAAAACCTCGAAGCCTGCCGGGAGTTTCAACCCAAAAAACTCACCAAGGATTTTCTAGAGGCCATCGCCGATCCTGAAGTGGACGCCCTCATCGTTGCCACCACAGAATCCTTTCGCCTCCCCATCATCGAAGCCGCCGCCCGTGCAGGCAAACCGGTCTATACCGAGAAACCCCTCGCCGACACTCTGGAGAACGCCCTCGCCATCCAACGCGTCGTCGATGAATACCACCTCCCCTTTTGCGTCGGTCACAACCGGCGCGGCTCACCCGCCATGCAGGAGGCACGCCAGATTTTCACCTCCCACATGCGAGATCCAAAGCCGTGCCCCTGGCGTTTCGAGCGGCCCGGCTGGGACACCATGGACATTGGCACCAATGCGGGAGCTCCACTCGTTTCCATCCGGATCAACGACGATTGGAAAAGCTGGAAATTTGTTCACCTGCAAACCGAGCTCAATCGCAAGGTCGGCCTCCTCCTTTCCGAAGGCACCCATTTTGTTGATATCGCAAACTGGTTTCTGGATGCGGAACCTGTCCGGGTACTCTGCTCGGGTCAGGGCGTACTCAACCACGTCATCATCATCCACTACGCCAATGGCGGCATGGCGAACATCACCATGGCCAGCACCGGCACCTTCGGTTATCCTAAGGAACTCCTCGAAGCCATCGGCAATGGAGGCCTCGTGGCCTGCGACCACATGTTGGAAGTGCGCGCCGCCGGCATCACCGACGCCCCCGCCCTCACCAAATATCCCGTTCTCAACGACAAACATCCCAACGTGGGAATGGAAGGTGGCCTCTCCGGCTGGCTGGAAAAAAAGCGCGCCGCCTGTGACGACGCCGTCGCATCCGGCGACCCAATGCAAATATTCACCGCCGAGCCGGACAAAGGTCACCGCCGTATGCTGGCGGAATTTGTTCGCGAGATTCGAGGGGAGCGCGAACCGATCTGCCCGGTGGCAGATGCCGTCCTCGCCACCCGCGTCTGCCTCGCGGCCGCGAAGTCCTACCTTGAAGATCGTCCGGTCAATCTTTCCGAGATCGCGGCAAATTCCTAGAGCAACCCTGATCCGCGCCGAGAACGAACGGGAGGACAAAGCTCCTGCTGAGCCATGAGGAATGTTTTGGACGCAAGCTGGAAACTTACGCACCTCCCAAAACCAATTCCCGGCTGCGTTCCAAAAGGCGGCGCTTTTCTTCCAAGGTGAGCTGCCCCGGCAATTGGGCCACACCGAGGAGTCGCCTCATGATTTCCACCCCCGCATATTGAAGGAGGAGCAACTCGTCCCTACCGCCGCCGTCCTGTGCGGCCCTCAGCCAAATCTCCGCCCTCGCCTCCGGATGCCGGGAAAGCAGGAGATGGGCATAAAATACCCCCAGATCAAACTCCGGATCCCCACAAAAAGAAAACTCCGGATCGATGACGCAAAGAGCCCCTGATTCCCGGCGCATCAGGCTGCCCGGAAAAAGATCTCCATGAATCAATGCCCCGGCACGATCCGCGAGGTATCGGTCTCCCAATTGCCGCACGATCTCACAATACCGATCATCCTCCCGCAAAAACGCCCCAGCCTCATCCAGTCCCGGGGTGATCCCCTCCAGCATTTCTCGAAAAGCCCCTTCTGAGCCCGCTGACCCCTCCGAGCGTATGGGAAGATCAAAAATGTGCTCATGGTTGAGTTTTCGCATCTCGCGATTTTGAAAATCCGCCCGGTCCTGCTCTGGAATCACCAGATGATGCAATGTCCGGGTGAAGTTAGCCAAGGCCATCAATTGCGCTTCATCAAAAACAAAGGTTCCGTCATAGCAGGCCATAAGCGGCTCAGCCGGCGTCAAGTCCTCCATGACCAACACCGCGGCAGCGTCATCGAAATCCAACAACCGTGGCATCCAACGGCTGAGTTCGGCGACACCGGACACCAGTCCATAAAATCGGGCCTCCGCCATCGCGCGTTGGACCGGAGCAGCGATCGTGGGATATTTTTCGACCCAGGGACGTGCTTGTTTTACGATGACACTGCGCTTGGACATCCGCACCCGCAGGACGCAGTTCATGTTTCCCTCTCCGGCTTTCTCAACGGTCACACCCCCCGCCGCCTCGGAAAAGCCCCGCAGGACCATATAATCCCTGAGGGAAGAGAAATTTTTTGGATCAAGGCGAAAACTCGATGGCGGCGGACAGGACATAATTCAGATGAGGATTGCCGTCAGGGACGGGAACCGTCCATCCCAATTTTAAAAGGATTCGCCCGCCTTCCCATTGACCGGTTAGGGGAAATACGCCGGAAGGCCTATTCCGGAGACGCGGCCCAGAATTTTTCGGCGGCGTCCGACCAGTCACGGCCTTCCACCCGCCCCCGGGCGGCGGAGCCCATGCGTTTGCGCAGGCCGGAATCTTCCGCCAGGCGCCGAATCGCAGCCGCCAATTCGCGGCCATCGTGGGCTTTGGTGACGAAGCCATCGGTGCCGTGTTTAACCAAGTCGCGGGGTCCGCCCATGTCCGAGACAATGACCGGCAGGCGGCTTGCCTGCGCTTCGATGATGACATTCCCAAAGGTATCCGTCGTGCTGGGAAAGACGAAAAAGTCGGCCGAGGCATAGGCTGCGGCCAATTCCTCGCCGTCGAGATATCCGGTAAATAGGGCGTCGGGGAGCAAGCGCTTCATTTCGGCAAGATAGGGACCCTCTCCGACAAAAATCGGGCGGACCAGCGTCTGATCTTTGTCCAAGGAGCGGAGGGCGGTCACCAGGGTGTCGAGATTTTTCTCCTTGGAGATGCGACCGACAAACAACATCCCAACCTCGCCGTCGCGAAGGCCCCGGGAGGGCCAGAAACCAGGATCGCGGCGTCCCGGATGAAAGAGCTGGGTGTCGAGGCCACGGGGCAGGAGCTTCAGTCGCTCGGCGGGGATCCCCCGTTCAACCCAACATTTGCGGTAGTCCTCGGAATTGACATAAACAATATCGAGCTGGCTGTAGAACCAATGCATGTAGTTCCAAGTCAATGTCTCCATGAAGGAATCATCCGTGAGAATGCGAACGTATTGAGGAAAATCGGTGTGATAGATTCCCACCGCACGCAGTCCGAGTGTCTTGGCCGCGAAGAGGGCGGTCAGTCCCACCGGACCGGGGGTGCTGATGATGATCTCGGAATAGTTCTCACGAATCAGGTGCTCGAGAATCGAAAGAACCGGCGGAAAACTCAATCGCTGGAGCTCATATTCGGGAAGTTCGAATTCGCCGACCGGAGGGAAATTCTTCATCGGAATCCCATGATCAGAAATCTCGGACCGACTGGTCATGACTGTGAGATCGTAGCCGGCGGCGACTGTGGCCGCGGTCATTTTCCTGATCGTGGTTGAGACGCCATTGACGTCTTCCAGGGTATCAGTGAACCACGCCCGGCGACGGTTTTTCAGAAAATCCGGCGAGGCCCCCGCCAGCGCCCGGGTCACTTCCTTCAACCACTCGCGTTTCGGCTGCCGCATGGCATGCAGATACGGGCTGAGGAGAGCCACAATGGGCACCAGTGGGCTGATGGTCTGGATGCTCTCGATGAATTTACCCTTGGAGATCTGAGCAATGAACTGGGTGAAAAATCGGAACCCCAACTGATTGGCGATGAGATTCGCCATCAGAAAGGCCCGATGCTCCGGCTCCTCCACTCCGGAAGTTTCCCGGGCAAGAGCCGCCTTGACCTCGGGTCGGGAAAAGTAGCTGGAGAGTTCCTTCCAAAGCGACGAATTCCCGGACAACGCCATCTCAAAAATTTTGCCGGTCGCGATCCCCTGAGCCAGAAATCCAAACTTCTCGCCCAGGGTGAACTCGGTCGGGTTCCGCCCCTCCATGAACCGCGAGAAGGCCTTCTCCAACAATCCCGCCGCAGCGTCGTCGGATTTCACAGCGAAGCGAGCCTTGAGAAAGGAATAGGCGGTATTGTAAGTCCCATGCGCCAGAGTCAGCGGAGTGCCGCCCTCGCCCTTCGCTTCACAACGTCCTTCCCGCAGATGATTGAGAAATTGTTCCGCCGAGGCGGCGGCCGGTGTCTCTGTGTAAGCGCGGGCGGGGTGAATTCCGCCATGGTCATCCGACCCGCCGGTGAAGACCTTGCGCCAGGGTTCGGCATGGGTCGGTTCGATCCCGGTGCGAGTGACAAATCGTTCGATGGCCTCAGGCGTCAACGCCTCGAGAGCAAATCTCGCCGCCATCCCCAACCGATCATGATAGCGACCGTTGATCCCTTCAAAATTCCGGAACAAGAGCACCAATTTCTGCAAATGCAGTGGCGTCAACCGATCGTTCGGAGAATGCAGGGGATGGGCCATGGCATGCGCCAGCGACTGCTCGGCCAGGTAGCCCTGGAGTTCGTGAATATTCGCGCTGGCGGCTTGAATCTCCCGATGCTGGGTTTCCGAATGCCCCCAGACGAGGATGTGGACCCGACATTCATCATCGGGAAAATGGGTCGTGACCTCTTCGCCAAAAATGACTCCCGGGAGGTGGGCAATTTCCAGACATCCTGCGATGGTGTTGTGATCGGTGAGGGTGACATAATCCATGCCGGCTTGGCGCAGATCCTGATAAACCTGCAGGGGGTCGGAATAACTGGCGGGGAAATCGAGACGCCGAAGGACCCAATCGGCCGCCCGGCTGCTGTGACGCGAATGGATATGAAGGTCGGCTCGGGACATAATGGCGGTCGTCACTGCGTGCGCAAATGCGCCAGCCATTGGTCATAGGTCATCACCTCGCGTCCGGCAAGCATGGCGCCGACCAATTTCAAAATTTGCGTCCGGATGGCGGGATGGTCCCAATCCGGGGGATGCAGACCGACTCGCGCCAGCGGGTTCCCTTGCAGGCGGGTGGCCAGGCTGGCGTTCCACCATCGGCTGACCTGACGTCGCCAGGCCGAACGGACACTCCAAACCAGACTCTGCGAAACCACTTCGCGGCCACTCTCCAGATCCTTGAAGTTTTTCAGCCGGGTCGTATAGGAAAATCCAGCTCCCCGCACCGCCCGCTCGGCCTCCTCGCCCAGGAGCCAGGCGGGAGCAATGAAGCCGGTGGGATGAAATCCCGCCGCCTGAAAATCCTCCAATCCCCGATCCAGGCGCTGCCGGGCCTCGGGCTCCGAAAGGTCGTAAAACTCTCCCTCCCCCGCCGTGTAATATTCCGTGATGAGATGATCGCGCAGGGAGGAACTTGGGCCCTTCTTTTCCAAGGGAGCCGACCCGGCTTCGATCGACGCTCGTCGATGATGGTATCCGTGCAGGACCATCTCATGGCCCCGGGATGACAAATCTCCCAGCCATTGACAAAAACCGGGATCTTCCGTCATGGGAGCCCGGTAATGATGATTGGGAATGACCAGCAGCGACGTCCGCTCCACTCCCAAAGCAGCAAGATCAGAAAGCATCTCCCCCACCCGCTCGCGAGTGAGCGGGCTCACGTCATGGATGGAGACGACAAGGGCAGAGGGTGAGGTTTGCATTTTGAAATGGGATGTGCTATCGCTTATCTCTTACAAATGTCTGACGAAAATCCCAAGCCTCAGAAAGAACAACCTCCTCAAGGCGGGGGCGACCAACAACCAAATTGGCGTGGCCTCATCCTTCTGGCCATCGGTCTCGCCCTCATTGGCGGCGTCTTCATGTTCCGTGGAGGAAATCTCAATCAAACCGAAGAGATCACGATGGGAAAATTTCTCACCCTGCTGGAAGAAAAAAAGGTCCTCTCTGATGAAAAACATCCCGTGGAAATTGTGGTCGAGGAAGGACGCAACACCCAGTACGTCAGCGGTTTCTATAATAAGGGAAAATCGACTGAGACCGGTCAGGATGTGGAAGCAGCCTTCCGCACTCCCATCTTCATGCCATTCAATGGCGAGCTTCTCGAGGACGCTCTCGCCAAAGCCGGCATTACAGCGGCGGTCAAGCCAGCCTCGAATCTTCTCGCGTCCGCCTTGGTCAGCTTCCTGCCCATCGCGCTCTTCCTCCTGATTCTCTATTTCTTCTTCCGCTCCCAAATCAAGATGGCCGGTCGCAGCGCCATGAGCTTTGGGAAGAGCAAGGCCCGCATGCTCTCGAAGGACAAAAATCGCATCACCTTTAAGGATGTGGCCGGCGTGGATGAGGCCCGCGAAGAAGTGTCCGAACTGGTGGATTTCCTCAGAGATCCTAAAAAATTCCAAAAACTTGGCGGCCGCATCCCCAAGGGAGTGCTAATGGTGGGTTCACCCGGAACCGGAAAAACCCTCATCGCCCGAGCCATCGCCGGCGAGGCCGACGTGCCATTTTTCTCCATCAGTGGTTCCGACTTCGTGGAAATGTTTGTCGGGGTGGGCGCCTCCCGGGTTCGGGATATGTTCGAGCAGGGTCGGAAGAGCGCCCCTTGCCTCATATTTATCGATGAAATTGATGCCGTCGGTCGTCATCGCGGACACGGCATGGGCGGTGGTCACGACGAACGGGAACAAACCTTGAATCAATTGCTCGTCGAAATGGACGGCTTCGACGCTCAGGAAGGCGTCATCATCATTGCCGCCACCAACCGGCCCGATGTCCTTGATCCGGCCCTCCTGCGACCGGGACGCTTTGACCGCGAGGTCACCGTCAGCCTCCCCGACGTTCGCGGCCGGGAAGAGATCCTTCAGGTTCATGCCAAGAAGGTGAAGCTGTCCGCCAACACCGATCTCAGCATCATCGCCCGCGGCACACCGGGATTTTCCGGGGCCGAGCTGGCCAATCTGATCAATGAGGCCGCCCTCATCGCTGCCCGCAAAGGCCTCAAGGCCATCACCACCCTGGAGATGGAGGAAGCCCGCGACAAAGTCCGCTGGGGCCGCGAACGCCGCAGCCTCGCCATGAGCGACAAGGAGAAAACCTCCACCGCCTGGCACGAAGCCGGGCACGCCCTCATCAGCGTCCTGCTGAAACACACCGATCCTCTGCACAAGGTGACGATCATACCCCGTGGGCAGGCCCTGGGAGTAACGATGTCCCTACCCGAAGGCGACCAATATTCCTTTCACCGCAAGGAAGCCTACGACCGCATCGCTATGACCGCAGCAGGGCGCATCGCTGAGGAAATCTTTATCGAGGATTATTCCACCGGAGCCTCCAACGACATCAAACAAATGACCCAGCTCGCCCGTAAAATGGTTTGCGAGTGGGGCATGAGCGACAAGCTCGGCATGGTCGAATACGGCGAGCACGAGGATCATGTTTTCCTCGCCCGCGACATGAACCGGGGCCGGAACTACAGCGAGGCCACCGCCCAGGAAATTGACAAGGAAGTTCGCCGCATCGTTGACGAAGGCTACCAACGCGCCAAGGAGCTCATCACCGCCCACAGCGACAAGGTCAGAATCATCGCCGAGGCCCTTCTCGAATACGAGACCCTCGACGCCTCCCACGTCCGGGACATCGTCGAACACGGCGAGATGAAGGACCCTCCTCATAAGGAACAAGCCCCTCCGCCCCTGCCGCCGCCGCCAAACACGGCCGTGCCCGATCCGGTCAAGCCCATCAAGGGCGATCTGCCCCCGGGGGGACTCGCCGCGCCGGCACCAGCGTAGTCGGCTGATGATCGACCCTAAACGCACCCGTCCCCTGGAGGGCTCTGCTTTCCTGGAGGGCTCTGCTTTCCTGGAGGGCTCTGCTT